>QIBC01000414.1 GCA_003225215.1 Acidobacteriota bacterium | reverse complement strand
AGCACGCGAACTTCCTGCGCTCTGAACACCTCAAGAACAACGTGGGTTGTATTGATTGCCATTCGGCGCACCATCCCAAAGTGGAGCGCGCTCTCCTTACTATGGCGCAGCCGATGCTTTGCTACGAGTGCCATCTCGAGATAAAGCCGCAGTTTTCCAAACCCAGTCATCACCGTGTGAACGAAGGCTTAATCTCCTGCAGTAACTGTCACAATCCACATGGCGGCTTCCTGACACGGCAACTGCGATCCACAGCCGCGCAAGATCAGGTTTGCTTCACCTGTCATGCCGACAAAGCCGGACCCTTTGTCTTCGAACATGCTCCGGTGAAAACCGAAGGATGCATCTCCTGTCATACGCCGCATGGATCCTCGAATCCACGCCTGCTTAAACGTAGCCAGGTGAATGTGCTTTGCCTTGAGTGCCACACGCTGACGGTGGATTCTGCGGCTCCTGGGATTCCGTCGTTCCATAACCAGGCACAGAAGTACCAGGCGTGCACGATGTGTCACGTAGCGATCCACGGCTCTAATTCCGACAGGGATTTCTTCAAGTTCTAGGAAGGATGGTGAGCATGTTCGAGCAGCGGAGTTCATCAATCCGTGAAAAGTTCCCAACAATGATCTTCGCGCTGGTGATCTTGTTCGCAACTCCTCTGCTGTCACAGCAACCGTCGAGCGCCAACGCTCCGGCCGAGCAGCAGGTCACTCCGGGTGTTGCGGTCGATTCAGCGCGGAAAACTGTGGATCTGCCAGGCTACGATTCCACAGGGCAGAACGAAGGAGGGACGCTGGGCAGCTACGAGGTCCGGCAAACCTGGGAATTGGGTGGTCGTGTCGCGAACCCCAGCGGCAATCGCGGCATGTGGGATTCGTATGTGAATCTCGATAGCGGACCGAGACTATTGGAGCAGAGTCTCGATATGCACTCGGCGAATCACACTGGATTCCTTTTTGATGATCTCACTTTCGCAAATTTCGGTTACGGCGGGGATCCGAACAATGTGACGCGTTTGCAGCTTCAAAAAGGAACTCTCTACAACTTCCAGGGAAACTTCCGCCGTGACAAGAATTTCTTCGACTACGACTTGCTGGCGAACCCGCTGAATCCTTCCACGTCAAATCCGAACCGGCCGGTGCTCGATTCTCCGCATCTGTTTGAGACCACGCGGCGAATGAGCGATCTCAATCTCAACCTTTTCGACCAGGCGCCGGTGCGTATCCGGTTTGGATATGGCCACTACATTAACGATGGTGGCGCCTTCAGCACAGTTCACCAGGGCACAGAAGGATTGCTGTTTCAACCGACTCGCAACACCAGCAATAACTACCAGGCAGGAGTTTCATTTCGGATTCTTCCCAGAACCAGCCTGAACTACGACCAGTTCTACACGCACTACAAAAACGATTCGTCCTGGCAGCTCGCCGGGCTACCGTTCACTTTGGCAAACGGCGCGGCAGTCGATTTGGGTCTTCCCTTCAATACCGTTGCAGCACAGCCGTGCGCGACTCCAATCGTGGCCGGAGGCGTCGCAAATACCGGACCAGCGAAATCACGAAGGGTGAACACGACCGCGGACTTCGCGACCACCGTCCACGTGACCGATCGATTCCGCATCGTGGATACCTTCCGGTTTTCAAATTTCCGCATCCCAGGAAGTTGGCTGCTGTCAGAAAACGATCTCTTCGGCGCGAACTTGCTGAGCACGCCTAACACTTACAATCCTGCGACTTGTCCTCCGCCTTTTACGGCCGCGGCGTGTCCTCAACACACGGCAAGCTCCGGACCTGACGTGATTCAGTCGACCATCAACAACTTTCTAGGCCAAGACTCGAAGATCAATACTTTTGAACTGGAGTACGACTTCACGAAGCGGATCAGTGCTCATATGGGGTATCGATATCAGCGTCGCGACATCAATGTGCGGCTGTCGTACGTTCAGGTGGGGACGTTCTATCCCAATCGCAACACTCGTGGGGGTTGCACGCAGGTGGCTAACAATATTTGCTCCTTGACTACTGTGCTTGCCGATGACAACGATTTTACCGAGATTAACGGGCACTCGGGATTATTTGGCGTCTCTGCCCGGCCGACGAACAACTTCCGCATTAGCTTCGACACGGAGCTGTATTCGGCTGACAATACCTTCACACGCATTGTTCCGCGCCAGTTTCAGGACTACCGCCTGCGAGCTACATACAAGCCTAAAGACTGGATCAATTTCGGATCAGCTATCGTGATCCGTGAAGGCCGGAACAACGTAAGCGATGTCGGACATCTCGACCACAATCGCAGCTATGGATTTACAGCCTCAGTGAATCCGAATGAGAAGTTCTCGCTTGATGTGAATTACGACTACAACGACGTGTTTTCCCGCACCAACATCTGCTTTGTCACAACGCCGTCTCCGCCAGTATCGATCAGCTGCGGTGGGTCTCCCTTCGCAGCTGAGCTTTCGTTCTATACAGAGACGGCGCACTCGGGCGGCGGCGGTCTGCTGTTTCGTCCTATCCCGCGTGTGACCACAGGTATCGCTTAC
This sequence comes from Acidobacteriota bacterium, assembly GCA_003225215.1. GTDB lineage: Bacteria > Acidobacteriota > Terriglobia > Terriglobales > Acidobacteriaceae > Gp1-AA112. The sequence continues at coordinate 132 of QIBC01000414.1, read as the reverse complement.
ACAATTACGAGTAGCGTTGGAAGCACGCTGATCCTGAATCCCAATGCGCCTACAGGTCCGCTAAGCTACAACTACCACCTGCCGCAGGCGACGCTGGCGATCGATTTGAATAAGCATTTGACTTACAAGACC
>QIBC01000417.1 GCA_003225215.1 Acidobacteriota bacterium | reverse complement strand
GCTCAGCCTGGATTACTTCTATGGCATCGATGCGAATCGATTCGCCACTTACAGCAATACACCCGAGGGCCGAATTCGCAATCTTGGGTACTCCGCGATCGCCACTCTGAACATTCCAATTTGGAACTGGGGTGCGATACACAGCAAAGTAAGGCAAAGTGAATTGCGCCGCGAGCAGGTGCACATCGAGCTGTCCGCAGCACAGCGCAAGTTAATTGCTGGCCTAAGAACGTTGTACGCCGAGGCGGATGCTGCGCGAATTCAACTCGACGTATTGCAGCAATCAGCTGATCTTGCAGCTCAGAGCGTCCAACTCACATTGCTGCGATACCAAGGAGGGGAAGCGACGGCGCTGGAAGTGGTAGATGCTCAAAACGCGCTCGTCACTGCCCGTAACAACTTCGACGACGGCCAATCCCGGTATCGAGTGGCGATTGCCAATCTCCAAACTCTCACAGGTGTGTTTTAGCCATGGTAAATACACGAATCTTCAAATATGCACCCTGCAGTTTTGCTCTCGCGAGCGTGATCTCGCTTAGCGGTTGCACGAAAGAGTCGGCCCAACCTGAACCGGAGGCTTCCGTCCAGATAGCTTCAGTAAAACAAGGGTCAATCTCTCAGATTGTGACCACAGATGCAGTGCTGTTTCCCGTCAATCAAGCGACGATCGTTCCAAAAATTACTGCGCCTGTGATCAAGGCTTATGTTGTGCGGGGGAGCAGAGTTAGGGAAGGACAGCTATTAGTTGCATTGGAAAACAGAGATCTCGCGGCGGCTCTTCAAGAGAATCGCGGCAATCTTGAGCAGGCGCAAGCAGCAAGAGAGATAGCGACCAATAACTCGCTACCCGAAGAACTGCAGAAAGCGGAATTTGACGCCCAGGCGGCAAAGGAGAATCTGGACGCACAACAAAAGATTTATGAAAGCCGCAAGAGTCTGTTCGCTCAAGGAGCTATACCGCGTAAGGACTTTGATGCCGCCAACGTTGCCTTCGTTCAGGTAAGAGCGCAATACGAACAGGCGCAAAAGCATTGGAATGGAGTGAAGGCCATTCACATTCCGCACAGTCAGGCAGCACTCCTAAAGAAAGGAGATAAGGCAACTCTGAGAGTGTCGGGCATCGATGATGCCATCACCGCTAAGGTAACACTCGTGAGTCCCGCTTTGGATCCTGGCAGCACGACCGTTGAAGTTTGGGTACAGGCACCCAATTCCAATGGCCTTCTTAAGCCAGGAACGTCAGCGATGCTCACAATCACAGCGAAGACGGTTGGCAACGCCCTACTCGTTCCCGTGCAGTCGGTACTCACAGACGAAGAAGGAAAGAAGTCTGTCATGGTTGTAGCTGAGGATCGAACCGCGGTGAAACGAGAGGTCGAGACCGGTATTCAGACATCAGACTCAGTCCAGATAGTCAGCGGCCTCAAGGTCGGAGAGCGGGTAGTAGGAACCGGTGTTTACGGTCTTCCCGATAAAACTAAGGTAAAGATTGAAGCAGCTCCCCCAGTCGACGAAGAACAGCAACACAAGGATAAGGATAAGGAAGAAAAAGGGAGCTGAGGTGTGAATACGTTCAACAAGGTCACATCCATTGAGGATGCCAGGCAACTTGCTCCAGTTGCGGCACCTGAGTTCTGGTTTTCGCGTCTCTCTAAACCCCTTATCTTCATCATTATTGCCCTCTCCATTATCGCCATCTATCTGGCATTCACAATTCCCGTTGCTGTATTTCCCGAGGTGAATTTTCCACGCATCATCATCGGCATCGATAACGGAGTAATGCCGATCGATCAAATGATGGTTACGATTACGCGGCCTGTTGAAGATGCAGTGAATAGTGTTCCTGGGCTGCAGCGCGTCAATTCCATTACCAGCCGCGGTTCTGCTGAGATCGATTTGTTCTTCAACTGGAACGTGGACATGGTACAGACGTTGCAACTGGTGAACTCCGCGGTTGCTCAGGTACAAACAGCGCTTCCCAACACCGCAAAATTCGACACGCACCGCCTTACTTTCGCAAGCTTTCCTATTTTGGGATACAGCCTCACTTCAGATAGCGTGCCTCAGACTCAGCTGTGGGAACTTGCGACGTATAGCCTCAAGCCGCAACTCAATCGACTCGATGGTGTGGCCACCGTGCTAGTGCAAGGTGGAGATGAACCGGAGTACCTCATCACTCCTCAACCTTCGAAGTTGCTGACCGCCGGAATTACCGTTAGTGACATTCTCAATGCTGTCGCCAAGACCAACACTGTCGATTCTCCAGGATTGATTCAGGACAATCACCAGCTCGTGCTGGGGTTAGTCAATGGTCAGGTGCGCAACCCCGAACAGCTTGGTCAAATCGTGGTTAAGGTCAGTAACAGCGGTATCCCGATCCACATTACGGACGTAGCTGCGGTCAGCCGAGGCACAAAACCGAAATACACCATCGTGACGGCGAATGGGAAGCCGGCTGTGCTGCTATCCATTAATCGTCAGCCAGACAGCAACACAGTAAGAGTGGCTGATCAGATCCACGCGAAAATTGACGAACTCAGAAAGACCTTGCCCCCGGGCATCCATCTTGAGCCTTACTATGACCAATCGGGTTTAATCAGAGATTCGATCAACAGTGTGCGTGATGCCATTCTGATCGGATTGGTCCTGGCTTCGATCGTCATCGTGCTGTTTCTGCGTGATTGGGGCAGCTCCGCAGTGGCAGGCATGGTGATCCCGATCACCATCTTGATCACTTTTATTGTCCTGAAAGTGATGGGAGAGAGCTTCAATCTGATGACGCTCGGAGGTCTAGCTGCCGCCGTCGGTCTAGTCATCGACGATGCCAT
>QIBC01000003.1 GCA_003225215.1 Acidobacteriota bacterium | reverse complement strand
TGCGTTGCTGAATCGGCGATCTTATGTAAGGAATTTAGTACGGGATGTGAACGAGGCGCTGGCAACGTAAAGGGAGAGTGGCTAGTGGCGGTTTAGGGAGGGGCACCGACTTCAGCCGCGCCGTTGAGAGGTGTTCCAATTTGGTACGGCTTTAGCCGCTGAGGTCAGTGGTTTACCGCAGCGGCTAAAGCCGGAGTCATTCCAGAGAACTTACGGCACGGCTGAAGCCGATGCCCTTCCCTAAGCCGAGAACCAGGTTTTCTTTAGACCTCATGCCAGAAGAACGCATTGTCGGAATTGACTTAGGCACGACCAATTCGCTGGTTGCCTACATGGAAGGCGATAGTCCCGTCATCATCCCTGGAGAGGACGGCTCGAACCTCGTTCCCTCCGTGGTCGCGCTGGCGCTGGATGCGCGGGGCGATCACATCATCGTTGGCAATCGCGCGCGCACACACTTGATTGAAACGCCCGAGCGCGCTATCTACTCAGTAAAACGCCTCATGGGACGCGGCGTCGAGGATGTGCAGGAAGAGCTGAAGCTGTTTCCTTTCCGCCTGGACCACACACAGCCGGGCGAAGCGCTGCGCATCAGGCTGGGCGATCGCACATTTACTGCACCGGAGATTTCGGCATACATTCTGCTGCAACTCAAGGCCAACGCCGAGCGTTATTTCGGCGCGCCGGTGACGAAGGCCGTTATCACTGTTCCGGCATACTTCAACGATGCGCAAAGGCAAGCCACGAAGGATGCTGGACGCATTGCTGGGCTTGAAGTCCTTCGGCTGGTGAACGAGCCCACCGCCGCGGCCCTGGCTTATGGCCTCGATAAAGGCAAAGATGGAATCATCGCCGTCTACGATCTCGGCGGCGGTACCTTCGATATTTCCATTTTGAAACTCCACGAGGGTATCTTCGAGGTGATTGCCACCAACGGCGACACGCACCTTGGCGGCGATGACATCGATAACCTGCTGATCGCCATCGCCCTCGATGATATCGCTGGAGATCTCAAGCTCGATTTGCGGCGCAACGGCGAAGCGGTACAGGCGATACGCAAATCGGTGATCGACGCTAAGATTGCTCTCTCTTCACAACCCAGCGTCAAACTCGATGTCGAGTTGCCGGGCGGCAAGCGTTATCAGCGTGAGATCACGCGCGAGCAATTCGAGCAGTTGATTGAGCCGATCATCCAGAAGACCGTCGCTCCCAGCAAGCAGGCGCTGGCCGACGCGAAGATCAAGCCTGAACAGATCGATCAAGTTGTTCTGGTTGGCGGCTCAACCCGCATTCCTCGGGTGCGCGCGATGGTAAAGGAGCTATTCCGGCGCGAACCGCATGTTGAGCTGAATCCCGACGAAGTAGTCGCGCTTGGAGCAGCGGTGCAGGCTCACATACTCGCGGGCGGCTCGAAGGCAACGGAAGACATGCTGCTGCTCGACGTCACGCCGCTCTCGCTTGGTATTGAAGCCATGGGCGGAGTAGTGGCTAAGATCATCCATCGCAATTCGACGATCCCGGCGTCCGCGACTGAACACTTCACTACTGCGGTCGAAGGACAGACCAACGTTGCCATTCATGTTCTGCAAGGCGAGCGCGAGCTGGCGAGCGACTGCCGCTCATTAGCGCGCTTCGATCTCAAAGGCATTCCCCCGATGCCCGCAGGTCTGCCGCGCATTGAAGTGAAATTTTTGATCGATGCCAATGGCATCCTGCACGTCAGCGCGCGCGAGCAGCGCAGCGGCAAGGAAGCGCAGATCGAAGTGAAGCCGACGTATGGTCTTACCGACAGCCAGGTTGAAGACATGATCATCGCTTCCTTTGATCACGCGCAGGAGGACTTTCGGAAACGCCAGGTCATCGAAGCGCGGGTGGAGGCAGACAACATCCTGCTCGCGCTGGAAAAAGGCCGCCGCGAGCCCGCTTGGCAGCAGCTCACTGGCGACGATAAGCGCAGAGTGGAGGCACTAGAACGCGAGTTAAAGGAAGCCAAGGCCGGCGATGATTACAAGACGATCCGTGCTGCCATTGACGCCCTGAATGAGGGCACAATGCATCTCGCCGAACTCATGATGGACTCGGCCGTATCCGAAGCGATTAAGGGCAAGACAATGAACAGCGCAGATTCCGATGTGGGCGACGGGCCAACTGCACCCCATCCCATCGCTCCGGCGGAGTTCGAGCACAAGCGATAAGAGGAAAATGAATTCTTATGTCCGATGACAAAAGCAAAAGCAGCGGTCAGGGAGTCGCCACGATGGAAGAGCCGGGTCCTAATACAGTTCGCGTGACGTTCATGCCGGCGAACAAGACCTTCGAGTTTGAAAAAGGGCAATTGCCCTATGCCGACCACGGTAAGCCCGAGTCGCTCCTTGATGTAGCCATGAACAACGATTTCTTTCTCGATCATGCCTGCGGAGGAAACTGCGCCTGCACGACATGCCACGTGGTTGTCCAAAAGGGCGAAGAACTGCTCTCGGAAATGGATGACGACGAAGCCGACCGGCTCGACATGGCTGCTGGACTCACGCTGCATTCACGCCTCGGCTGCCAGGCCGTGATCGACAGGCCGGGAGAGATCGTGGTCGAAATCCCGGAATGGAACAGGAACTACGTTTCGGAAGGACACGCGCCGAAGGATTAAAAGGCAGAAATGCGTTTCAGGTTTCAAGTTTCGGCAAAGCCCTTCACAATCTGAATCGCATTTATAACGAGACTGATAGCATCTGGCTTGGCGAAACTTGAAACTCGAAACGTCTTTGGGGGTTTATGCCTGCTGATCTTGGTTGGGAAGATGCCGAAGATATCGGTATTCTGCTTGCGGAGAAGTTCCCGGATACTGATCCGCTGACGGTGCGTTTCACCGATCTGCACAGATTTGTCACCGAACTGCCTACGTTCAACGACGATCCTTCCGCCTCCAATGAAGGCAAACTGGAGTCCATTCAGATGGCGTGGTATGAGGAATGGAAGGACTCGCAGTGAATCGTCAACCAATTAGGTTTCTTGTGCCCATACTTCGTGTGCTTTAACGGCCTGCGGAACAAGTCGAGCTAACTCCTGTGTCGTTCACTTCAGCAAAGTATCGGGCAATTCCAGAGGCGCGCGAACGGCTCTCGCAATTCCCTGATAATTCTCTGTTCATTACCTGGTCGGTGTGTACGCAGCCAGCAAATATGCGGCGCAGCGCGAGGTTTGAAAAAATTCCCTGTTATTTTCGCTGTTAAATTCCCTGTTTTGCGGATAACAGGGAATTTCCATTCAAGGAATCACAATCCCGAAATGCATTAGCCGGTAGCCCTTCGTGCCGACCTACTTCAGTACCTTCACCTGCGCGCCGGGCGGCTGGGCAAGCACGAACTGATCTTCTGCAAGTGGCTTGTTCACCTCAATTTTTTCGATCGTGATCTGGATCGAGTACTCCTCTTTCGGACGATTGATAGTGATTTGCGAGGGGAAGTTCACTCCCTGGAAGTCGGCAAAATTGTCATAGATAGCTTCGGTCGCTACCGCACCGTTCCGATCGTAGATCATTTGCCGGTGCGGCTTGAGGTCGATACGCGAAAAGAAGATCTTGCGCTGCAAACGCCACGCATCGCCATCGTGCACGATTACGTTCACAATGTAATCTGGCAACTCCCAGGTTTTCTTCTTATTCTTCGTATCCTGCACGACGTCGGTGCTCTGCTCCAGTACCGCAACATCGTTCGGACCAATTTCGTGCAGCAACAGCGAATCGAAAAAGACATGGGGCCGCAGGTTCTCAAGGGTATTGGCGGAAGGTTGGGGCGAGTCGCCGGCTGGGCCTTCGATAAACTTATTCATCGGTGGAATCGAGAGCTTGAACGTCTTGCCGTCGCTCACCATATCAAAGGCACGGCTGCGCACGATCGGCAATAAGCCGATTACGTGCAGCATATCCGGATCTTTTTCCAGGATGTAACCCTTGATCTGCTGAATGTCGGTAACTTTGCCTTTCTTGGAGCCGCCGAGAGAAGTTGCGATCTCGACGGTAGCGCTAAGGGAGTGAATCTTCCGCGCTTCAGAGTTGATGCGCTCTGCCAATTGCGGCAAGTCGGCAACCAGCAGGTTGGAAATATTGACTTGCCGTTTGTCGAGAGTTCGAGTGTGAACCAGGCAACCGGAGATCGAGAGTACCAGTACCGCGATTCCCAGGGATCGTGCCGCCGATCGTATCTGCATGAAAGAACAGAGTCGTTATTGAATCTGTCCAGTATATAAGACGCGCTCGCTTGCGTGGTTCCGGCCGTCCTCGGCGGTTCGGCGAGTGCAGCCCAGTGCAGGCGTGATCTAGCCACTAAATCGGCAGTCATGATCGCAAAACTGTGAAATCAAAGAAGGGCAAAAGTCCGGCAGGAATCAGGTACTCCTAATTGCCCTCGCCCACGGCGTGCCGGTAGGCTGCGACGTTCTTCTGGTGCTCTTCGAGGGTTTTGGAGAAGCGGTGGTGGCCCTGGTTGTCGCTTACGAAATACAAATAATCGGTCTTGGCCGGGTGCATTGCAGCCATCAGTGAATCTTTTCCCGGGTTGGAGATCGGGCCTGGAGGGAGCCCAGGATTGCGGTAGGTGTTGTAAGGCGACGTGTAGCGCAAGTCAGAAGCATAGATAGTGCCCCGATAGCGGTTCGCCAGCAGTGCAGCGTAGATGACGGTGGGATCGGTATCGAGCGCCACATGCTGAGCCAGCCGATTGTAAAAGACTCCCGCCACCACGGGACGCTCGTCAGGAACCGCGGTCTCCTTTTCCACGATTGACGCCATAGTCACAACGCTATGGACGTCACCCGTGAGTCCGATGGCATGGGCTTCCTGATGAAAGCGCTTGACCATTGCCGCGATGACGTCAGGGGCCTTCTGCTTGCGGGAGAATCGGTATGTGTCCGGATAGAGATAACCTTCGAGCGTCGGGACTCGAGAATCGATGTCGCGTACCAGTGCGATTTGCGACCGAGCCTGTTCTAAGAAGTTCTGCTGTGAATCGATTCCAAGCTTCTCCACTGCCGTCGCGATATCGAAGATGTTGTACCCCTCGGGAACCACCAGCACGCGGGCGTAAGTGTCCCCGTGCGCGAGATGGCGATAGACCTCGGTAAGCCTTTCAGGATGGTCGAATTCGTACTCGCCCGCTTTCAACGATCCATGCCTAAGCAAGTGCAGCAACAGGAATGCCGAGCGGCTGCGGATAATTCCGGCCTGCTTGAGCTCCGAGGCGATGTGTCGTGCCGACGAGCCTGACTTGAACTCCACGAAGGTCTGCTGCGTGGGTCCCGCAGGCACAGCCAGGCAGAAGCCGATCCAGGCTCCAAAAGCCAGCAGCACGAAAAAGCCGAACGCAAGCAACTTGCGCATTCCGAAATTTTAGATTCATTTCGCGCCGAATGGGTCACAAGCTCTCAAAACGAAAGACACAGGGCTGATAAGGACCTTCTGGGTAGGCGTGGACTTTTGGACAGTGCAAAAGGTAGAGACGCAGCATGCTGCGTCTTCGCCACGCACCTTTGGACCCCAGCAACGCCAGGTTCACCCAAGCCTCAAGGTGGAGACGCAGCATGCTGCGTCTCTACCGGGCTGCGATAACTGCCCCGTTTACACGCTTCCCCATCGGCAGTACACTCTCTACGCCTCTACTAAATCGATTTATGAAGAGATTACTTGTTTCGCTCAACTGCACTTTCCTCGCACTAGTGCTGTCATCGGCGGTTCTCCACGCCGACGACAACATCCCCCGTGCCGCTTGGCGCATTCCGATCGGACAGCCTCCGGCGAATCCGGGTGGACACAAGCCCGAGATCAGCAATATCGACGACGGCTTTTGGCAAGGCGCTCCCGTCGGCGGATTCGGAGCGGGAACATTTTCGCGTTCCTATCGTGGGCACTACGAGCGCTGGCACGTGAAGGCCGGCGTACACAAGTATGAGGACGTGCCGGCGAATCAGTTTGCAGTATTCGCTCAGCCTGTGGGAGGAGAGGCGATCGCGCAGGTACTCGCCACGGACAAGCCGAACAATGGACTCTCGGCCTGGAGCTGGAGCTATCCCGCAGGATCGGGAGAATATGCCGCGCTCTATCCAAAATCGTGGTTCGCGTATCAGTCACCGCAGCTGCCGATCAAGTTGACGGTTGAGCAGTTCTCGCCTGTGCTTCCCGACAACTACAAAGAGACCAGCTATCCGGTAGCGATTTACAACTGGTATGCCCAGAATCCCACGAGCAAGCCGGTCACGGTCTCAATTCTCTTTTCTTGGGCGAACATGGTGGGCTGGTTTCGCGATTCCACACGCGGCTTCAGCGGCGTCCTCAATAATCAGAACACGAATTCTTACCGCGCCGAGCAAATTCAAAATGGGAATATGCAGGGGATCGTCTTCGATCGTCTGCGCAGCGGAGCGGTACAGGAAGAATGGGATGGACAGTTTGCTATCGCTGCGCTCGCCACTCCCGGTGTCGAAGTCACCTACGTTACGAACTGGATGTCCAATGGATCGGGTGAAGAAGTATGGAAGCCCTTCTCGACAAATGGACGCCTCCCGAATTGGACCCCGAAGCTCGCGAGCGCCGGAGAGCCAATGGCGGCAGCAATCGCCGTGCGCTTCACCCTGGCTCCAAACGAGAAAAAGGTCATCCCCATGGCCCTTTCCTGGGATCTTCCCATCGCCGAATTCGGCGGCGGACGCAAGTGGCTGCGCCACTACACAAAATTCTTCGGAGCGTCGGGAACCAATGCCTGGAAGATTGCCCGCACAGCATTGGAAAACGATCAGGATTGGAGCCGCCAGATTGATGCCTGGCAAAAGCCTGTGAGCGATGATGAGTCCAAGCCGCTTTGGTATCGCGGCGAGTTATTTAATGAACTCTACATCCTCGCTGATGGTGGAACCCTCTGGGGGCACGAACTGAACGGCGTGGGCAATCCCAAACATCGTTCGGCGCAGATGGCCGACAGCTTCAGCTACCTCGAGTGCTTCGACTACCAGTACTACGGCACGTCGTACGTTCGCTTCTACGGATCCTTCCCCCTATTGAAATTCTGGCCGGAGATCGAGAAACAGGAGATGCGCCAGTACACCGACACCATAGCCGAGAGCAATCCGCAGGAGTACGTATGGGCATGGAAGCTCTTCAACCAGCACACGCTCGCGCTCATGCAACGCAAGACCGCCGGCTCAGCGCCCCATGACCTAGGCTCTCCAACGGAAGATCCATTCGTCAACGTAAATCAATACAACTATCAGGACGTTTCCAACTGGCGCGATCTGAACAGCAAATACGTGCTGATGGTATGGCGCGACTACGTATTCAGCGGCTCCAAAGACACTGATTTCTTGCGCTACACCTGGAACGCCGTGAAGATGGCGATGGAGCACCTGCGGCAGTACGACAAGAACGGCGATGGGCTCATCGAGAACGGTGGCTTCCCCGACCAAACTTACGATAACTGGGTTGCGCGTGGCGAGAGCTCGTACAGTGGCAGTTTGTATCTCGCGGCATTGCGGGCTACGGCGGAGATCGCGCGGAAACTGGGCGAGAATGCGGCCGCTCAGAGTTATGACGATCTGTTCAAGCGCGCGCAAGCGGCGTTTGTTAAGAACCTCTGGAATGGCACTTACTTTAACTACGACGTAGGCAGTGATTACAAGACAGACATCATGGCCGAGCAGCTTGCGGGCCAGTGGTACGCGAACCTCACTGGCTTGGGCGAGATCGTGCCCGCAGAGATGCGCCACTCCGCGCTGCAGCATGTGTTCGACTTCAATGTAATGAAGTTCCAGAATGGAACCATGGGCGCAGTGAATGGCATCGCTGCCAATGGCGATCTCCTGCATGAAAACGAACAGGTCGAGGAAGTCTGGACCGGCACCACGTTCGGAGTTGCGTCGCACATGCTGTCGGAAGGGATGCGCGACCAGGCCTTCAAGACGGCAGAAGGCGTGTACAACGTAGTCTGGAAAGACCGCGGATATTTCTTTCGCACTCCGGAGGCCTACGATTCCCGCGGACTCTATCGCGCCAGCATGTACATGCGGCCGGGGTCGATTTGGTCGATGGAGATGACCGGCAACCAGCGACAGACCTTGGCGGAGTCGAAGCCGAGCGGGAAGTAGCAGAAAGTCAGGAACGCCAGGAAGAGGCGAACACGAAGGTCACGAAGGAAACATCAAGGTCACGAAGAAATCTTTGTGACCTTCGGTTTTGCCTTTGTGAGCTTCGTGTTTCGCCTTTTCCTGGCTTTTAGGCAGCACAGCAGCTCTGGTGCACATCTCATGAATGCGCAGGAGCTCGGCCTGCGCTGAGCGTACTTCCCAGGGCCCTAGATAATGCCGGAATCTGCAGTTGGTCAGCTGATCCTCTTCATCCTTGTCGTTCTTGCCTCTGCTCATCTCTTTGGCAGTCTGTTTACGAGGTTGCGGCAGCCGCGAGTGATTGGAGAGATCCTCGGCGGACTCATCGTTGGACCATCACTGCTCGACCTCTCTGCCGGATCGGAAGCGGGGCTCACTAAGCCAGCTCTGGATGTCCTTTACTGGATCGGCCTGCTGATGCTCATGTTTCTCTCCGGCGCCGAAACGCAGGGGTTGTTTCGCCGCGAGGAACGCAGACCCATCGCCTGGATGGGCATCGTCGGGACCGTTCTGCCGTTCGTGATCGCTTTGTTATTGAGCACACGGCTTAATCTTAGTTCCCTAATGGGAACAGCGCAGAATCGTATCGCGCTCGTGCTGGTGATTGGCATCGGCACTGCGGTGACTTCCATTCCGGTGATCTCGCGCATATTTCACGACTTACGCATCCTGCATACGCGTTTCGCCAAGCTGATTCTTGGCGTTGCGGTCATCGAAGATGTAGTGCTCTGGGCCGTGCTGGCCGTAGCCACCGCATTGGCGGAATCAAAGGCGTTGCCAACCGGCGTGATCGCGCAGAGAGTTACTCTCACCGTCATTTACTTCATCGCTGGTTTAGCACTATTTCCGCGGCTCGCGCGCCGCCTGCACGAAGCGCGCTGGAACCTCTTCGTCCGCCACTCCACAACGGCATATCTGATTCTGTTGTTGTTTGCGTATGTGGCTTTGGCCGCCGCAATGAATGTGAGCCTTGTACTCGCAGCGTTTCTCGCTGGATTCGCCATTCCCCGCGAGTCGCTGGGGATCACTCAGTCACTGAATGAAGTGAAGGGCGTTGCCTTTGGATGCTTCATTCCGCTGTACTTCGCGCTGGTCGGCTACAAGCTCGATCTGGGCAAGAGCTTCAACCTAACGATGGTCGCGGGCTTTCTTGGCGCTGCCTGCGTCATCAAGTTGATCTCGGTATTAGCTGGGGCCAAGCTTGCCGGATTTTCGATTCCAAGCTGCATTAATCTTGCGGTTGCAACGAATGCCCGCGGCGGACCAGGAATCGTACTCGCCAGCGTTGCATACGCAGCCGGCATAATCAATGCTCAGTTTTATACGACGCTGATCCTGCTAGCAGTGGTTACATCGCAAGCTGCGGGAGCGTGGCTTGAACACGCGCTCCGCAAAGGCAGGCCGTTGTTGACGGAAGAGCCGGACAACTGGGCCTTGCAGAAATCTGATGATCGCGTGATCGGATCATCGGGAGAAGTGAAAAATATAGCGGCCTAGGCCGATTCCGGGCTTCACTTGATCCGATCACCCGATGGCCCGATCACCCGATTCTTCTCACTTGTTCTTCCAGACCGGCTTTCTCTTCTCCAGTACCGCGCGCAGGCCTTCCTGGACGTCTTGTAGATTCATCAACTCGTTCAGGTAGATGTTCTGCGACTTCTTCATGGCTTCGTCGAGAGGCAAACCAATCGAGCTTCCGATTACTTTTTTTGTGACTTCGAGCACCGGGGCACTGAATTCGCTGATCTTGGCGAGGACTTCGTCTACCGTCTTTTCCAGGTCCTTTTCGGGAACGACCTTGTTCACGAAGCCGAGCCGCAGTGCGTCTTCGGCTCCCAGGGCTTCGCCGGTCAGAATCAGTTCATAAGTCTTTTTGGGCCCAATCAGCTGGGGAAGCATGACCGCGGCAAAGGGCGGAAAGACGCCGAGCTTCACTTCCGGCTGTGCGAATTTGGCGTGGGGTGTGGCGATTACCATGTCGCCGAAGGCTACCAGCTCCGATCCCGCTCCGATGGCCGGGCCATTGACGACCATGATCAGCGGCTTTGAGATCTCGCGGATCGCGGCGAAGACGCGATTGAAAGCCTCAAGCGTCTGAAAGACGCGGTCTGGGCGCGAATCCTCAAGCGAAATGCCGGCTGAGAAAGTTTTCTGAGCCGAGCTTATCAGGATCGCCTTGATGTCTCCGCGCCCGTTCAGGCTCTCGATGCTCTGCGCCAGCTCCGTCATCATGGGAACGGTTAGGACGTTATAAGGAGCGTGGTTCAGCGTGATGCGGGCGATGTTATTGGCGATGTCGAACTGGATGAACTTGAGCTGCTCGGTCAAGATGGTGGGGGTAGCCATGGAAACCTCGGGTCAAAGGGGATTATGGCACAAGGTACACGCCGGGGAGTGTGCCAATGGGATGTGTCCCGAGGGGTCTGCACCCCGAATTGACACATTCCAAAGGCTGACTGAGAATAGCTGCGTAGGCGCTACCCGGCGCTAGTTCCGCTCGCCGATACGCTGTGGAAGGACTCCCCTGTATGGCCAACATCCTTTGCGTGGATGACGAGCCCCACGTTGTAACTCTCAAACGCGCCATTTTGGAATCCGCCGGGCACTCCGTAACCGCGTGCACGTCGGCCCGGGATGCCATCGAAAAACTTCGCCACAATGCCTACGACGCGGTTGTAACTGACTGGCGATTGGGCGACGCTAACGGGCGGGCTGTAGTGCAAGCCGCCAAAGACCACTCCAGCATGCCTGTAGTCGTCGTCTCAGGATACGTGGCCGAGGCTTTTCAGGCCGCCGAGCCGCTCGCTGATCTGTATCTCGAAAAGCCCGTAAATCCCGAAGAACTCGTCACGATCGTGAATGAGCTGCTCAAGAGCCAGGAACGCGACGAGGAAAACCAGAAACGTCGGCGCCCTTCGTAGCCCCAAGCCGCATGGTAGAGACGCAGCATGCTGCGTCTCTACGACGCTCGATCCGCGCCGCGCTCAATGAAAACGCCGGACATTAAGTCCGGCGTCAGGGCCTATCGCCTAAACTGCCTAATTGCTCATCTGATTGCTGGTTGTCCCAGCCAGTGCGGCCGCAGCTTCGTTCAGAATGCGGTGGTGAATGGTGAACAGCGCGAGTTCGAGGCGGTCGGAAACGCCGATCTTGTCATAGACGTTCCGCAGATAATTCTTAATCACCTGCTCCGTGGTTCCAAGTTGAACTGCGATTTCCTTGTTCTTGAAGCCCTGGACGATCAGCGCGACAATTCGCAGCTCTTTCGGCGTGAGGCGGTCGCGCACGCGGGCTCCCACGATATCGTTTTCAGTGGCTTCAGCCGCGGCTCCAGTATCCTGCACCCAGGTCTCGTTGCGCGATACCTTGCGGACGCATTCCACCAGCGAAGTTCCGCTTACGTTGCGGAAGACCACGCCGGCGATGCCAAGCTGCAGGTATTGCGCGCTGTTGTCGCCGCTCTCGATAACGATGATCAGCCGCGTCTTGGTTTTCTTCGACAATTCGACGAGGGCGCGGATGTCAACGTGCATCGCGGTTGAGAAGATGAGAACGTTAGCGCGGAAACTTTCAACCGCCGCCAGCATGCGTTCGGTGTTTTCGCACTGCGCGACGATTCGAAAGTCGTCTTCCACTGCCAGCACTTTCGCTGCGCCGGCGCGGAAGATCGCTTGGCTGTCTGCGAGGATGATCTTAAGCATTTGATATGCAGCGGATAGCCGCCGTCCTTCTTATGTGCACCGCCGCCAGAATCACGGCAATGCCCCGGAAATCTTCGGCGACTAACTACGCGCCGCGAACAAACTTATAGTTATCGATCACACAAGCCACGCCGCCGCTTGAGCTCTTGTCGCTCTCGCGCCGAATCACGCGGCCCTGACACTTTACCCGTACATCGTGATTGCCGCCGATAACGTCCGATGGCAGCGTAATTTCAAATTCGATTTGTGACCCGACCTCCAGCTCCGCATCGGCGCGAATATACACACCCGCGGCGCTAACGTTTTGAGTAGTTCCTGAAGTCTGGTCGGCGGACTCCCCCTCCCGGATAGTTATCGGCAGATTGAGAGGAAACCTTCTGCCTGTTCTCGCGTCAGACAAACGTCATCTCCTTTTGCAGGTCCGCTGTTAGGGGGAATTTTTGTCCAGCGCACCGTGTGGGGCAACTCGGTTTATACCATGAACAACGCGCTTTCCGGCACAAATAGGGGATATTAGCCTTGGTTCTCAGCATTACTCCTACGTGTTCCCTAGTTACTAAAGTACCGGTCGATAATTCAATTTGCCTTCGAGCTGAATGTCGGCGACCGAACTTGCCACATAAATGTTGAATGTTCCGGGCTCCGTCTTCCAGGCGTGCGACTTCACGTCATAGTAGGAAAACGAGCGGCTATCGAGTGGGATAGAAACACGCTTGGTCTCGCCCGGCTGAAGAAGCACCTTCGAGAACCCCTTCAGCTCCTTCGGCGGACGCGGGACCGAACTGTGCGTGTCTCCAACATAAAGCTGGGCGACCTCGGCCGCAGCCCGGCTTCCCGTATTGGTAACGTCGAAGCTGACCGTCACCGGAGCGGAGCCGGAGGCAGGCGAAATATTCAGGTTCTTGTAGGCAAATGAGCTGTAGGAGAGGCCGAATCCAAAAGGGAAGAGAGGCTTGACCTTGTTCTGGTCGAAGTGGCGGTATCCGACAAAGACTCCTTCGGTGTACTTAATCCGTTTGGGCCCGTCATTCGGATAGTAGCTCTTGTAGGTGGCGTTATCTTCCCAGCGCCGCTCGAGTGAGATCGGCAAATGTCCCGACGGGCTGTAGTCGCCGAATACCAGTTGTGCCAGGGCCGTACCACCCTGCTCGCCGGCATACCATCCGTGCAGGAGCACGGGAACCTCATCAATCCACTGGGTCATGTCGGCATTTCCGCCAGCGGTGAGCACTACGACCGTCTTCTTGTTGGCCGCTGCGATTTCCTTGATCAGTTCATCCTGACCAGGGGGTAAGCGAAAGGTGCGATCGCCGGCCTCGCTCTCGATGGTATCGGCGAATCCGGGAAAAAGCAGCACAACATCTGCCTGCGCGGCGATCGCCTTTGCCTCAGGATTGACAGCCTCGGATACCGGCTGTACGCCCAAGGAGACCCGTTTCGGTCCCCAGCCGCTGTTGCGGAAATATTCAAGCCGGACCTTGTGCTTGCTGCCTGGATCGAGTTGTAAGGTAGCAAAGTTCAGGATCGCAGTAGCTCTCTCCCAGTTGTCGACCACCGGCTTATCGTCAACGAACAGGCGATAACCACCGTTTTCGCCCGGCCCCAGCACGAAGAAATCGTGGGGACCGCCAGTGTGAGCAGTGTAGTACCCCGACCAGCGAATGGAGGCTCGTCCGATGGCAGCATCATAATTGTCCGTGCCGAAGTTCACGTGGCGATCGATGTGAGTACGCGCGGGAGATCCGCTCAGGTCGGTGTTTTCAAATTCCTCGGCGCGCAGACCGGCTTCCCCGCCGCTCTCGGCCGTCGTGAACTCGGTGTCCTGCGCGATGTCGCGATACGACTTCAATGCCGGATGATGGAGCACCTTGATCGATTGGCTGGAATCGGTTACGTATTTGCTAAATCCTTCGAGATAGCTCACCGCATGGAAGGGCTGCACGTGTGCGCTACCGCCACCAACGGGCTGCGCGGGATAGACATCTGGACCGATCAAAGCGATGGTCTTCACCGCCTGCTTGTTGAGTGGAAGGATCCCTCCTTCATTCTTAAGAAGAACAAAGCTCTCCCTGGCTGCCGCGAGCGCGATGCGTTGGCCTTCGGGATTCAAAAGGGGAATCGACGGCTCAGTCTGATCACGATCCAGGAATCCAAAACGGATAGCCTCGCGAAGGATCCGGCGGACATGCTCATCTATCGTCGCTTGCGAGACTCTTCCGGCCTTTAGCGCAGGTAAGAGCGTCTCGCGGTTCATGAACTTGCCCGAAGGCATCTCCAGGTCCAGCCCGCTATTCACAGCCGCGACGCCGTCATAGGTAGCGTCCCAATCGGACATGATGATGCCGTCAAAGCCCCAGTCCTTCTTTGCGATCTGATTGTTGAGGAATCCGTTCTGCGTAGCGTGCTCGCCGTTGACCAGGTTGTAGGAGTCCATAATCGCGCCCACATGCGCTTCTTTGACCGCTGCCTCGAAGGCCGGCAGATAGATCTCACGCATGGAGCGCTCATCGATCTCCGAGTCAGTGTTGTGGCGATCATGCTCCGAGTTGTTGCCCATGTAGTGCTTGACCGTCGCAATCACGCCCTGGCTCTGCACTCCACGCACATACGCTACTGCCGTGCGCGCCGCGAGGAACGGATCCTCTCCGAAGTATTCGAAGTTCCGTCCGTTCATCGGAGCCCGATGGATATTTACGCCCGGGCCAAGCAGAAAATGTACGCCCCGTGCACGTGCGTCCTCTCCATAGACCTTCGCCATGCGCTCGACCAACTCGGGATTCCACGAAGCGGCCAGGCCGATACCGCCCATCGTGGTAGCGGGACCATAGTTGCGCACGCCTACCGGACCGTCAGACATCTTTTGTTCCGGCAATCCGAGTTCTTTGTATCCGCGAATGTAGAAGCTCTTTATCCCACTGAGCAGGTCGATCTTCTGCTCCAGCGTCATCCGGCTGAGGATGGAATCGATTCGCTTTTCGACCTCAGGATCGCTGGAAAGCGTGGGTGGACTCTGTTGTGAGTTCGACTGCGCGAGTAAAACCGTAGCGGCTAATACGCCAATCCAACACGATCGAGCCATCCGTCGAAGCAAGCGAAACTCTCCTAGTAAATCGATTTGGCATTGTAACGCTTTGGTCAAGCTAAGATTTTCTATTTGAGGCATACACTCTTAAACCTTGTCATCCTGAGCTCGGGATTGGCCGAAGGATCTCCCGGGATGGCTCTTACGCGAGAACCGTCGTGTGCCATGGTGAAAGGGCCGCGAAAGAGTAAATAAGTCCGAAAATTGCGGGAGATCTTTCGCCCAAAGAGTGACTCAGGATGACATTTTTAGGGGTTCGACTTCTTGCCCAGAAACGGTCGTGGCGAGGCTACTTCCTCCCCAACTCTTTACCCACAGAATCCAGCACGCCATTAATAAACTGGACCGATTCGGGACTCGAATAGCGATGCGCTATATCGAGCGCTTCATTGATCACGATGGCCCGCGGCGTCTTGGGGAAGCCGAGGAATTCAGCCACGCCCAGGCGCAGCAGGTTGCGATCGACGGCGGACATGCGGTCCATGCGCCAGTGTTCGGTGTGCTTCTGAATCAGGCCGTCGATCTCCGCGCTGCGATCCTGGGCTACGCGAAATAGATCATCGGAGAATTCGCGTGTTTCCTGGTCCACAGTGGAGCGCTCTGCCCAGAACGTCTTGCGGACATGGTCCTCATTCTGCTTGCCCATGTCCGACTGAAACAACATCTGCAGCGCCATCTCGCGCGACTTGCGCCGCTTTCCCGATTTAGCCGCCATCGGACGCTCCGCGTTTGAGCTTGCCTTTCAGTGACGTCATCTCCACGGCGGTGGTCGCAGCTTCCCAGCCCTTGTTCCCGCTCTTGAGACCAGCCCGGTCGATTGCCTGTTCGAGAGTTTCGCAAGTGAGCACTCCGTAGGTGTGAGGAACTCCGGTCTCCTGCGCGGACTGGCCTATGCCACGCGTCACTTCGGTCGCGATGTGCTCGTAGTGCGACGTCTCGCCACGAATCAGGCAACCCAGGGTTATCACGGCGTCCACCGCACCGGATTCAGCGAGGAGTCGCGCGGCTGCTGGAATCTCAAAGGAGCCAGGCACGCGCACGATGTGAATGTCCGCAAACTTGGCGCCGCTGCGCCGCAGACAGTCCAGCGCTCCTTGCAGCAGGCGCTCGGTGATGAACGAGTTCCAGCGGCTTACTACGATGCCGAAGCGCATGCCACTCGCGTTGAGCTCGCCCTCTGTTGCTTTTGGCGCTGACTTCGCAGGATCGTTGAATGCCCAGAATCCGATGCGCAGGTTTGCATCGAGCTGAAGAGGAAAGATGCGTGATTTCCAGGTGGTGTCTTGGATCTCGCCGGCGGCATCATGGAAATGTTTTCGCGCTAGTTGATTGGCGGTGTCGAGGTCGCGAACTTCAATAAGGATGTCAGGTTCCGTGAGTGCGCGACCGTCGACCAGTTCGAGTCTTCCAACTGGAGCGAGAAACGGAGCCCCGCGACTGTGTTCGTCGCTCCAGCCGGCACCATCCTCGAATCCGAGCGCGCGCAGCAAAGCCGAGAGTTGCTCGAACTTCTCGCGCGAGAATCGGCGAACAAGCGTGAGACTACGGATCATCGATTCCAGTGTGACACAACGGCGAAGGACTCGTGAAACTGCTGCGCGCTCGTTTTCAAGCCGGAATATAATTCCGAAATCCCGGCGACAGAATTAACTAAGGAGGCTTGATGCGCGCCCCTGTTCTGCTGAAATGCAACCCTCAGAGTTGCTCCCGGCTCGCCGACCAAAAGGCTGGGTCGCTGGAAACCTGCATCGTAGGTTCGGGTGTCTAATGAGCAGAGTGAGTCTCTCAAGGAACTTCGCCATTTCCCTGGCAGCGGTGCTGCTGGGGAACGCCATCTACTTTCTGGTGATGCCGTATCTGCCGCCTGCGGCCCGGCATCGTAGTTATTCGTTATGGCCCGACTTGGGCTTGCTCATCGATTTTTGGATCTGTTTGGTCATGTATGGCGTGATCGCTCTGCTCTTTCGTCCGCATACCCAGCGTCCTCCCACCGAACAGAGAAGGTGAGCCACGCGTAAGAGCGGCCTCAACCTCAGTCCTCCGGGAGCCGCGCTCCCCCATCGCGTCCGATTCCGGATCGCTCTTCCAAAAGGTGTCTGGGACCAATTGGCGATTGGCGGGTCCCCCTAAAAGCGCCCTTCTCACGCTCAAAAAACGGGTGGAAATGCGCCTTTTGGCATCTGCCAGGTCCCTGAAAATACTTGTCAATTTCCCATGAATCGGGCTTAATGAAGGCACTGATTTGTGTTCGTAATCCCATCTGGTTGAGGTTCTGTCTGTACCTCCCCTAACAGCAGATTTGCCGGAATGGCTTTGGATTCTTGGATTTATCGCGCCAAATGCAGAAGATTGCACTACTTTATGACGCCAGCCAGGCGGTCCTATCGACCTTCAATCTGGACGAAGTACTGGAGCAGATCCTCTGGATTGTCCGCGACTATTTCCACGTAACCAACGCTGCAGTCCTTCTGCTGGACCCAAATACTCGCGAATTCTTCGTTCGAACTTCGATCGGTCGTCCGGTCGAGGGCACCAAGAGCCGCATGGCCCCTGGAGCCGGTCTGATTGGCACCGCTGCGCAAGAGAAGAGGCCAGTATATGCCCCTGACGTAAGCCAGGATCCTCGCTACATTGCACATCTTTCCGAAACAAAATCCGAGGTGGCGATCCCGTTAATGGTGCGCGACGAAGTTGTCGGCGTGCTCGATATTCAGAGCGAGGAACTGGACGCGTTCGACTCCGAGACTCTGGACCTGCTCACGTTGTTCTCCACACAGGCCTCTATCGCCCTTGAGAATGCTCGGTTGTACACGCTCGAGCAGCGTCGTTCACGGCAGCTCGAGGCCATCAATGCCATCGCGCGGCAAACAACTGCGGTACTGAACCTGGATGGACTCCTCGGAAGAGTCTGTGATCTGGTGTTGCAGACCTTTCCCGTGGACCAGGTAGTGGTCCTCCTTCTGGATGAAGATGCGCGCCTTTCGGTGCGTGCCCATAAGGGGAAACTCACGCCGATCCTGACGCAAGGCGCCGCGCTTCCCGCTGGTACAGGAATGGGAATGCGGGCGCTGGAGCAGAGCAAAACAGTCGTAGAGAACGAAGTCGCTTTTGTGCCGCACTACATGGCCAGCTTCGTGGAGACTCGTTCCGAGATGTGCGTGCCCTTGATCTTCTTCGGAGAAAAGCTGGGCGTGCTCATGCTGGAGAGTGCCAAACCCAATAACTTCGCCGAAGAGGACGTTGCGCCACTCGAATCAGTGGCAGATATTTGCGCCGGCGCTATCCAGAACGCGCATTATTTCGAGAAAGCGCAGCAACTCGCATATATTGACGGCCTTACGGGAATCTATAACCGCCGCTATTTCGAGTTGGAGATCAGCTCAGAAATCGAGCGCGCGTCTCGTTACGACGGACGTCTGGCGATCATCATGATCGACATCGACAACTTTAAGCGCCTGAACGACGAGTTCGGGCACCTGCTGGGCGACGAGGTGCTGCGTCAAGTATCTGGCGCCTTCGGCCAGCAACTTCGTAAAGTTGACGTAGTGTGCCGTTACGGAGGCGAGGAATTCGCCATCCTGGTGCCGCAAACCTCTGGCGGCAATGCGATGGAGGTCGCCGAAAAGCTGCGCAGAATGGTGGAGGCCTATCGCTTTCCCGGAGTGCCGGTAAAGGTAACGATCAGCGCCGGTGTAGCCGAGTTTCCCGCTAACGGGCAAACGCGGGACGAGTTGGTCGCTGCCGCCGATGCTGCGCTGTATGTTTCCAAAGAGAGGGGACGCAATCGCGTATCGGGCGCTTCAGCCGCGCGCAAGACGACTGCGTAGCTCCATTTCTAAGACAATTTCTTGAACCGAATCCGAATTTAGACGTAACCCCACTATGCACACCGTCGAACTGCAGCAAGTTCGCAAGAGCTACGACAAATTTGTCGCCGTCAAGGATCTCTCGCTCAAGATTGAGCAAGGCAGCATCTTTGGCCTGCTTGGCCCCAATGGGGCTGGGAAGACCAGCACCATCCGCATGATGATCGGCATCACCGTTCCCGATTCGGGTCAAGTGCGCATGTTTGGCGAGCCTTTCAAGCGCGATCACCTGAAGCGCATTGGCTACCTGCCCGAAACCAGCGGCCTGTATAAGAGGATGAAGGTCAGCGAACAGTTGGTACTGTTCGGGCAGTTGCGCGGACTCTCGGCTACCGACGCGGCTGCACGCGCGAAGAAGTGGTGCGAGCGCATGGACATCGCCGGATGGATGGATAAAAAGACCGAAGAGCTCTCCAAAGGAATGCAGCAGAAAATGCAATTCATCGCTACGCTGCTGCATGAGCCTGAATTCCTCATTATGGACGAGCCCTTCTCCGGACTCGACCCGGTAAACGCCACTCTGCTGAAAGATGTATTGCTTGAGTTGAACAAGGAGGGCCGCACCATCCTGTTCTCGACGCACCGCATGGATCAAGTCGAGAGGCTCTGCAGTGCAATCTGCCTCATCAATCGCGGTGAGGCCGTTCTCCAGGGCACGCTCAAGGAGATCAAAGGTCGTTACGGCCGCAGCAACGTGCAAATCGAATATGAAGGCACCGATGAGTTCCTGCGCGAGAACGGTTTGATTCAGTCGTTCAACAACTACGGAAATTACGTCGAAGTGCGCCTGGCTCCCGGAGCAGACTCGCAAAAGCTGCTGCACATGGTGGCTGAGCGCTCGCGTGTGAACAAATTTGAGTTGGTCGAGCCGTCGCTCGAAGACATCTTCATCGACGTTGTGGGAAAGACCGATGCATAACATTTTCTTGTTTGCCCGCCGCGAGTATCTGGAAACGGTTCGCAAGAAGTCGTTCATCGTAATGACCATTCTGCTGCCGGCTATGATGTTTGGCTTCACAGTGCTGCCCAGCATGATTGCGTCGAAGAAGTCGACCGAGTCTCAGAAAATCGTGATCGCCACTTCTGACCGGCAATTCGGCGACGATGTGCGCGACAAGTTCATGAAGCCTCCGGAGAAGAAGGTTCCCGCGAGACGCGGCGCTGCCGATGCTTCTACGCGCAGCTTCGAAGTACAGGTTGACACCAACGTTTCCCCGGCAGAAGAAACAGTTTTAACCGCCAAGGTGAGTTCTCATGAAATTGATGGATATCTTTGGGCTCCGGCGAGTGCTCTCTCCGAGCGGAAGATCAGCTATCGCTCCCGCGCTTCCAGCGATTTCGAGACACTAGGCGCGCTCAGCGGCGCGATACGCGAGGCACTGTTAAGTCAGTCGTTCCGCAAGCACGGCGTGCCAGCTGAGGAAGTTGCCGACATTCTTAAGCCGGTGAACATCGATAGTAAGAAGGTCGAGAACGGAAGGGTGACCGACTCCAGTGGCATTGCACTGTTCTTCACCGCGCTGCTGCTGATGATACTGCTTTATGTGACCATACTGATGTACAGCATGAGCGTGATGCGGTCCGTGCTTGAAGAAAAAAATTCCCGCATCTTCGAAGTGCTGCTTTCGACCGCAACATCGAAAGAGTTGATGGCAGGCAAGATTCTGGGCGCTGCGGCGGTTGGAATCACTCAAATCGCCATCTGGACCCTGGTCACTGCGCCCCTTGCTGCACAGTCGATCAGCATGTTTGGGGAAAGCATTCGTCTGGGTCTTTCCATCAAGAACATGATCTTCTTTGGAGTGTTCTTCGTGCTCGGATTCCTGCTCTACTCGGCGCTCGGCGCCGCTCTGGGATCTGCTGTGAACTCCGAACAGGAAGCGCAACAATTTCAATTCGTGATCATGATGCCTCTGATCGTATCGGCCATCTTCCTGACCCCGGTGATCCAGCAGCCGCACTCGACGCTGGCCACGGTTCTCTCTCTCATTCCCTTCTGCACGCCGCTGATCATGTTCACCCGCATCCTCGTGGAAACGCCTCCTGCATGGCAGATCGGACTAAGCCTGGCGCTCCTGGTGGGAACCATCTACGCGATGCTCTCAATTTGCTCTCGCATCTACCGCATCGGCATTCTCATGTATGGCAAACGGCCAACTCTGCCCGAGATCGTGAAGTGGATGAAGTACGCGTAGAAAAGCAGCCATTAGCGACTAGCAATAGCGACAAGTCAAAAACGGAGCGCCGGGCACCCTCGCCCGGCGTTTCGGCCGATCCGTCTGAGAAGGTAGCGGCTCCTGTTTGCCTTCTTCCTGGGTGATAGTTCATCTCTAGAGTGCATCTAATCTGAGCAGCAGTTCGCGATTTCAGAGAAGCCTCTGCCTTTGCGGGGGTGCGAGAACCTGTTTGTCTACCACCGAACTGGTACATGAAGGCAAGGTCTTGTCGAAGCCGCTATCGCCGAGGCGGCTGACTATTCGCACGCTTCTGCGTCCACACACCGGCGCTCTTACCCTCGGCTTGCTGGCGGTGATTGGGGAGTCTGCTGCCAATCTGCTTGAACCTTGGCCGCTGAAAATCGTCCTGGACAATGTTCTACGGGCGAAGACTTCCGGTGGCTGGCTCAATCGTTTCATTCATCATGTAGCCGGATACGATCCGCTCGGCATTCTGAAATTTGCCTGCATCGCAGTTGTCGGAATCGCGATTCTCGACGCGATCTCTTCGTACGCGGAAAAATACCTCACCACCAGCGTGGGGCAATGGGTGACGCACGATCTGCGGCGAGCCCTGTACTCGCATCTGCAGCGCTTGTCACTCGCTTACCACGACCGGAAGCGCACCGGAGACCTGATCAGCACCGTCACCAGCGACATCGATTCCATCCAGAGCTTCATCACCTCGGGATTGTTAGGTGTCCTGATCAACCTGATCACGCTGGTCGGTATGGTCGTCGTCATGTTCTACCTGAACTGGCGCTTCACGCTGATCGCTCTCTCGATCGCGCCTGTGCTATTCGCGATCGTGTACACGTATACGCGTCGTATCAAAAAGGCGTCACGGGAAGTGCGCAAGAAGGAGAGCGAGATCGTATCGGTGATCGAAGAAGTGTTGGGATCGATCCGGGTGGTGAAGGCTTTTGCGCGCGAAGACTACGAGTCGAAGCGGTTGGAAGAAGAGAGCCTGGAGGGCGTAGAAATCGCGCTTCGCGCCAGAAGCCTGAAGGCGAAGCTTGCCCCTATTGTGCAGATCATCGTCGCTGTAGGTACATTTCTCGTTCTATGGTTCGGTGGACGCATGGTCTTGACCGGAGCCATCACTGCAGGGTCACTGGTGGTCTTCATCCAGTACCTCGGCAAGATGTACAAGCCGATGCAGGAGCTGTCAAAGATGACAGATTCGTACTCCAAGGCTGTTGTCGGCTACGAACGGATCCAGGAGATTTTGGAAACCGAGCGCGAAGTGAAAGATCTGCCCAAAGCAAAACCTGCGCCGCGATTCAAAGGCAAGATCGAATTCGACCACGTGAGCTTTGCTTACTCACCAGAATCACCGATCCTCGAGGACTTGAACCTCACTATCGAGCGCGGACAAGTCGCTGCTTTCGTTGGCCCAACCGGGGCAGGAAAGACGACGATCATCAGCCTTATCCCGCGTTTCTATGATCCAACATCCGGAATCGTAAAGATCGACGGCGTCGATGTTCGCCGTTTCAGACAGCGATCATTGCGGCAGCAGATCAGCTTCGTCCTTCAGGAAACAGTCCTCTTTCACGGACCGGTTTGGCAGAACATCGCATATGGCAAGCCGGAGGCTACACGTACCGAAATCATTCGTGCCGCCGAACTGGCGAACGCTTCGGAGTTCATCGACCGCATGCCTGAGGGTTATAACACTGTTATAGGCGAGCGCGGAATGACGCTCTCTGGCGGACAGCGCCAGCGCATAGCGATCGCGCGCGCTGTGATCCGCAACACTCCGATACTCATTCTCGACGAACCCACTTCAGATCTCGACGCCGGCTCGGAAAAGCTGGTGTACGAGGCGCTTGATCGTCTCATGGCTGGAAAGACCGTGATCACCATCGCGCACCGCCTGTCAACGATCCGTTCAGCAGGCGTAATTTTCGTGATCAAAGATGGAAGACTGGTAGAGCGCGGCACTCACGCTGAACTGATGCGGGATGGAGGGGTCTACGCAGAATTGGAGCGTTTGCAGATGGGCGAAGAGCAAACAACGGAGAGGTTGGCCGGCTAAGTCTTCCACGACTTCAGCAAAACTGGTTGAGACGGAGCGCGGAGCAAGCTTGTCTAAATTAGCTTTGCGGAAATGGTTTTGAAGGGGCATGGCTTCAGCGCAAGCGGAGCCGTGCTATCAGCCCAGACCTAGAATCGGGCTTCAGCCCCCGGCGCCTTTTTCCAATTTAGAAAGAGTACCTCAGCGGCTGAAGCCGGATTTCCGGCCTCTTCATTCGCTGGGCGGGGCCGACTGGAGCTCCCTTACCAAAACCCGCCAGCCACTATTCGGAAATTGAGCCACAAAAGCCACAAATGAAAAGGCGGGCTCTTTGGCCCGCCTCTTGATTTCCGGGAATAAAAGTTTCTAGGCTGCAGGCAGTCGATTCCCAACGCGTGAATCCGGGTTGTGCCGCACGCTAAAGTGTTCGTAGGAATGAACGCCGTCGCGAATCGCGAGCAAGCTGGCATTGGAGCGGTTCAATACCATCGCCAGATATTTCTCGGCAACGGCACGATCGTCTGGCCGAACCATCTTCCACCAGCGCTGGATTGACTCCTGCACTTCGGCTTCGTTCTTTTCGCCTTCGACCAAGGCGTCAATGAGCTTGTATATCTTCGACTTGACTGCCCTGTACGAGATGGAGATTTCCTGGTTCATGCTCCTCCCTTTGTGCCAATGCAAAGCAACTAAGGGGCCAGCCGCATCTTTAACAAAACATTACTTTTCGCATGTTGAAAATTCCGAATTCTTGGAGGGATTGCTGGGCCAGTCTATGGAAATCGGTATAGGACCGATTCGTAACAGTGATAACTGGCAATATGACTTCCACGGTCCGAGTAACTTCCCGGATAATAGTTGGCATGCCCTCGAACGGAGTTCGCGCGAACCGAAAAGCACTCTTCAGCGTTGCATTGCCACTACTCTCGTTTGCTCTCGGAATCCTGATTGAGGGCCTTGAGCGGCACGAGAGCATTACCGGCGGGGCGCTCTGGATCGACAACATCGCTGCTGCCCTGCTGCTCGGGCTGGTGGTGTTCTTGTATGAGCGGCGGAGAGAGAGAGAACTTATCAAACGACTCCGGGTGATCGAGTTGATGAATCACCATGTGCGCAATGCATTGCAGCCGGTTATGTACATCCCCTACTCTCAAGATCAGCAACAGCAGCTCAATACAATTCGAGACGCCGTTAATCGTATCGACTGGGCGCTCCGCGAGATCCTGCCGGGGGCCCCGCAGGAAGACTCCTCGCCTCCCCGCCAGAGCGCAGCCTGAGATCCTGGGGCTCTCGCATCCATGGATATGGCGGCGTCTGCGGCGCAGTAGAATATCGGCGTGAATGCCGCCAGCGCCATGGTCCAGGGAGCGGAGTTGCGCACTCGACGCGCCAGCCCCGCCGTGACTCCGTTTCTCGGATGTTATTGGTGGGTCGACGTCGAGCACGGGACCCGTCTGCGCACATTTCCTGATGCGTGTACAGGCGTCTCGATCGTGATTCAGCCCGGTGCGGCTCCGGAATGTTACTTCATCGGCCCGCGGCTTATACCCCGCGAAGGAACTCCTTCCGTTGGACATTCCCTATTTGGTGTACGGCTCAAACCTGGTGCGGCATTTCTCTTCACGCGGAATCCGGTGCGCGATTTGGTTGGCGAACGCAAGCGCCTGGCGGAAATCGCTCCCGACGAGGCGCTAGGCTTTGAACAGCGTCTCCAGTCGGCTTCGACCGTCGATCAGCATTTCGATGCTCTCGAGGAACTCATGCTTTCGCGACTTGCCGGACGCTCGATTCATCCCTGCGTGCAGAAAGCAATCGAGATCGTGGAGCAGTCCGGAGGACAAATTCGCATTGCCGAGCTCGCGCGTTCCTGCGACATCAGCACCCGCGGGCTCGCTCGTCTGCTGGGAACCTGGTTAGGCCTGTCCCCGAAGACACTAGCGCGCGTCACTCGCTTCCAAAGATTTCTGCAGCACATGGAAACTGAACCCAACGAATCCTCCGCAGCCCGCGCCATCGATCTCGGCTACTTCGACCAGGCGCACCTCACAAAAGAAGTTGCGCAATTCTTTGGCGCCACCCCAGGCCGCATGTCGCCGCATCACGTCGCCGACTTCTCAAAAACCCGCTGCGAATAAGTCGCCTGGGAGACCGTGGATCCAGGCCGCCCTCGGCTGGGTGTTTTGTAGGGCTCAGCGCTGGTAGACATCAGCGGAAAAGCATAGGAAGGGACCGCACCACGAGCTTTTCTCCGAGCTATGCATTCCTCTTCCGATTTTTCCAAGACATTGACGCGTCCCGGAATAGACTTCCGGTGCATGGAGTCACCTCATGAAGCGCGCAGCCTTTGGCATTCGCATGCATTCCGGATGGGGAGTCCTGGTCGCAGTCAGCGACGAGATCGAGATCATCGACCGTCGCCGGATCGCAGTTACAAATGACAAAGGGCCGCGAGGCAATCAACCATTCCATTACGCCAGGGAACTTGGGCTGGCGGAAGCCGAGAAGTATCTCTTGCAATATCGTGCGGAATCGGAACGCATGGCGAGAGAGACAATCGCCGTCGCTGCCAAAGAACTCAAAGCGTGCGGATACGACGTCGCTGTTATTGCGCTGCTTCTGGCCTCAGGAAGGCCTCTCCCGGAGCTGCCGCAGATTTTGGCATCCCATCCACTCATCCACACCGCTGAAGGAGAGCTGTTTCGCGAGGTTGTAGTCCAAGCGTCCGAATCGCTCAGAATTCCCGTAAGGAGATACCGCGAACGCGCCATCGAACAGATCGCAGAAAGCGTGCTGATTGCCTCCACGCAAATCGCACTACAAAAACTTGCAGTTGCCGGAAAGAAGCTGGGTCCACCGTGGACCTCCGACCACAAAGCAGCCGTACTGGCTGGTTATGTAGCGCTGCGGGAGACCATATCGGAGCGGAAAGCGCAAGCCAACACCTAAAGCACCCCGCTCAGAACACTCCGCACGTTCGGTATCAGGTCTCTTGACTAGTGAGTGCTGGGGCTGCTGCTGCCCGTCTGCGCGGCTTTTTGGTTTTCGACATACGCATGCCGCAACAACTTCTGAAGCTCAGCGCGAATCGCTTCCGTATCTTTCCCGGATCGATCCCGATCACGTTTCGCTGAAGAATTTGGCCAAGTTTTCGCGCTTCTGGGCTTCTGAAAGTAGTCCAGCAAAGCGGCAGTGGACCACGTCCTGAAACACGAGCCCCATGTTGAAGGCGCGGCAATCCCCAACAAAGCGCGATCACACGGACAACTTGGAGACTTCGCGGCTCGGTGAATCATGCGTCCTCCACAAATGAAAAGACCCAGGAAATGGCGTTCTCCTTCTGGAATTTGCAAGAGGAATGCCAGCACAACCAACTGAATTTGCGAAGGATAATCGCGTGCTGCGTGCTGCGCGCGTAAATAATTCCCGGTTACCGATAAAGATTCCACCCTCTGGGCAGCAGCTCTGCGGGCTGTCTCAGAAATGACACGGCATACCAGCGCACCCGTGTGTCTTCCCAATATGGGATACAGCACACAGGTCTTCAGAAGGCGATATATTCAATCCATGAAACGCCTCCCGCTCACTCCAGGGCAGATCGCTGAGCTCATCTCGAATGTCGCCCTATTCATCGAGGAGCAGCGGCAGGCGCATGCACCAGGATCGCGGGCCTTGAGCGATGCTGAACGGAAGCAATTGGCTGTCCACTTTTCCGTTGACGTTCTCGATGGAGTATGCCTGGCACGAGTGAAACATCTGCAGAATCCACCGTTCTATACCGAACTGGAGAGCATGGGCTTTCAGAATCTCCCGCCGTTTCGACGCATGGCAGCCGTTACTTTCGTTGACGTGATCGTGGCGCAGGACGAGTTCACCTCCTCGCTGCTTCTCCACGAACTTGTTCATGTGGTGCAGTACAGGGAACTGGGTCTGCAGAGGTTCGCAGAACTATACGTCCGCGGATTCCTTGAGACCGGGGAGTATCTTTCAATTCCGCTGGAGCGCGTGGCGTATCACCTGGAGGGACTGTTCCGGCTCCGTCCCGATCTCGCGATTGAAGTGGAAAAACAAGCTACTAGCTTCTAGCTGTCGGCTGCTGGCGAAACCGAGGAATCTTCTTTGTGACTGAGGTTTTGCCTTCGTGCCCTTCGTGTTCGCTCTTGGGTTTAGCTAGCGTCCACCGGCCAGAAGCTCGCAGCTTCGTTCCATGAGAAAATAGATTTACCCCCGAAATGGCCACTCAATCGCTCCAAACTCCTCCGCTTCCCTGTCGGGCCACCCCTGAGCTGCTGAAGACGCACGGCATCACCCCCGAAGAATACGAGCGCATCGTGCAGGCGTTAGGCCGCGAGCCTTCGCTGACGGAATTGGGCATTTATAGCGTGATGTGGAGCGAGCACTGCTCGTACAAGTCATCGAAAGTTCATTTGAAACGCCTGCCCACCAGGAGCGAGCGCGTAGTCCAGGGACCGGGGGAGAATGCCGGCATCATCGACATTGGTGACGGCTGGGCATGCGCGTTCAAAATCGAATCGCACAATCATCCTTCGTACATTGAGCCTTTCCAAGGGGCCGCGACCGGAGTTGGCGGAATCTTGCGTGACATCTTCACTATGGGTGCGCGTCCGCTGGCAGTGATGGATTCGCTGCGGTTTGGCCGGATCGTAGACCGGCGGAAGCCACCGGCCGCAGCAGATAGAGGACAGGCGACAGAAAGGGCCGAGGTGCAAGCACAAAGTTCCTCGTACTCTCCGGCTCGAAAGCTTAGAGGCTTAGAAGCGAAGAAGCTGATTCACAAGAACCATTCCATCCTCGAAGGCGTAGTCAGCGGGATTGCGTCGTACGGCAACTGCTTTGGCGTACCGAACCTCGGCGGCGAGACCAAGTTCGAGGAGTGCTATTTCGGGAATCCGCTCGTAAATGCATTTGCCCTGGGTCTCGTGCGTAAAGACGAGATCTTCTACGCCAAGGCGTCGGGCACTGGGAATCCGGTGATTTACGTTGGGGCGAAGACGGGACGAGACGGCATTCATGGCGCCACCATGGCCAGCGAGGAGTTTAGGGAGGGATCGGAGCAGAAGCGCCCGAACGTTCAAGTTGGAGATCCCTTTTTGGAGAAGCTTCTGCTCGAAGCTTGTCTGGAAGCCATGCAGACTGGCGCTGTGGTCGGCATTCAGGATATGGGCGCGGCGGGCCTTACCTGCTCAACCTGCGAGATGGGTGCGCGCGGCGGCGTGGGCATCGAGATCGAGCTCGATCACGTTCCGCAGCGCGAGATTGGAATGACGGCGTACGAGATCATGCTCAGTGAGTCGCAGGAGCGCATGCTGCTGGTTGCGGAGAGCGGACGCGAGCACGAAGTGTTCCGCGTATTCGAAAAATGGGGCCTCGACGCAGTAACAATCGGCCGCGTGATCAACGAGCCACGCATGCGTGTACTCGAGCACGGAAACATAGTTGCCGATATTCCCAACACTTCGCTCACCGACGATGCGCCGGTGTACCGGCGTCCGATGCAGCCGTGGACGGTTCCCGTGCCGAAGGATAAGCCCGCAAATGCTCCGCTTGGCGCGAATCCAGACTTAACCGGAGTGCTTAAGCGACTGCTCGCTTCCCAGAACATCTGCTCCAAGCGCTGGATTCACGAGCAGTACGACTCGATGGTGCAAACCAATACCGTGCAAGGTCCGGGCGGGGACGGCGGCGTAATGCGCATCAAGGACACCCTGCGTGGCCTGGCGATGTCGCTCGACGGCAATGGCCGATGGTGTTACCTGAATCCCAAATTGGGAGCGATGCACGCGGTAGCTGAAGCAGCGCGCAAGGTCGTCTGTGCGGGCGGTGTGCCGGTAGCGGCGACGAACTGTCTGAACTTCGGCAATCCGGAGAAGCCGCACATCATGTGGCAATTCTCCGAGGTGATCGACGGATTAGCCGAGGCGTGTACTGCGCTTGGTACTCCGATTACAGGCGGCAACGTGAGTCTCTACAACGAGACGCTTGGCGAAGGGATCTATCCGACTCCGGTGGTTGGCGTTGTCGGTATTGTCGAGAGCATCGAGCGCACGGCAACACCTCACTTCCGGTCGCCGGGACGCGAGGCGATCCTCCTGTCCGCAGCTCTCGCTCCTTACGATGATCGCCAACTTGGCTCATCGGAATATGCCAAGGAAATCGTCGGATCTCTCTGGGGAGAGCCACCTGCTCTGGATCTCAAATCTGAAGCCGCGCTCCAGAAGTGCGTGCTGGAGCTGATCGAAAAGGGTTTGATCGAGTCAGCGCACGATTGCTCAGATGGCGGTTTAGCCGTGGCTATAGCCGAGTCATGTTTCCGCCACGAGATCGGGGCAGAGTTACACTTGCCCGAAGGCTCAGAGCCTTTGGAGATCGCGCTCTTTGGCGAGCAGGCCAGCCGTGTGCTCGTTTGCTGCGTCCCAGGAGACCGCCAGCTCATCCAACAGATAGCCGCCAAACACACTATCCAAGCAGAGTTCCTGGGCCGAACCGGCGGTGACAGGCTTGTTATCCGGCGCGGCCCCTCCGATGCGGTTTCGGTTTATATCGCCGATATAAAAAATGTATGGGCTCAGGCCCTGGAATGCGCCTTACACTCGGACGTGCCGGAGCGGGTAGTGCCGGAAACTCTCGATAAGTAGCTTCGGAGCGCAGTGACGGAGATTCGGGGTCACAGCTCAATGTCGATCATCGAAAAATCGGACAAGTTCCACGACGAATGCGGCGTGATGGCAGTGCATGGCCATCAGGAGGCCTCCAAGCTTGTCTACCTGGGGCTGTATGCCCTGCAGCATCGCGGACAGGAATCGGCCGGTATAGCCAGCTCCGACCTCGTGCGTCTGCACAACATCAAGGCCATGGGACTCGTGGCAGACATCTTCACGGAAGATGTGCTGGGCAGACTGCCGGGCTCTCTGGCGATTGGACACACGCGCTACTCGACTACCGGCGACTCTGCTCTGCTAAATGCACAGCCGATTCGCGTGGAGTGCAACAAGGGCGCTATCGCCCTCGCCCATAACGGGAATCTGGTAAACGCACATACCCTGCGGCGTCAGCTCGAGCAGAACGGATCGATCTTCCAGACCACCAGCGACACCGAAGTAGTCGTGCATCTGATTGCGCAATCCAAAGAACAGACTCTGCCGGATGCGATCGCCGATGCCTTAAGGCGGATCGAAGGCGCCTTTTCTCTCGTGCTCATGACGCGCGACCGCATCTTTGCCGCGCGCGATCCCCAGGGATTTCGTCCGCTCTCGATGGCGACTTTGCCGAATGCGTCGGGACGTCCATCTGTTGTTTTTGCGTCGGAGAGCTGTGCCTTCGACCTGATTGGCGCGCGCTACGAACGCGACGTCAAGCCTGGAGAGTTTGTGGTGGTGGGCAATGAAGGCGTGCACTCGCGCATCTTTGCTGCGCCCCGGCCGCAGTCGAGCTGTATCTTTGAGCACGTGTACTTCTCGCGGCCAGACAGCGTGATCTTCGGCCGTCCGGTACAGGAGAGCCGCGAAGCCCTGGGACGCGAGCTTGCGCGAGAAGCTCCGGTAGTTGCCGACCTGGTCGTTCCCGTTCCCGATTCGGGAGTTACGGCCGCCGTCGGCTACTCGAACGAAAGCGGCATCCCTTTCAGCTTCGGGCTAATCCGCAATCACTATGTCGGCCGCACATTCATTGAGCCGGAGCAGCGTGTGCGCGACTTCGGCGTCCGCCTCAAGTTAAATCCGGTGCAGCATTTGTTGAAGGGCAAGCGTGTTGTTCTTATTGACGATTCGATCGTGCGCGGCACTACCAGCCGCAAAATCGTTCGCATGGTGCGCGATGCGGGCGCGACCGAAGTTCATATGCGAATTTCCTGCCCTCCGACAATTTCGCCTTGTTTCTATGGAGTCGACACGCCTTCAAAGAAGCACCTGATCGCCGCGAACAAATCTGTGGAAGAGATTCGCGAGTATATCGGTGCGGACTCCCTCGCCTATCTCTCACTAGACGGTCTCAAGCGCGCCTGCGCCGAGGGCGAGAATGTTACTTACTGCACCGCTTGCTACACCGGCAAGTATCCGACCGACATTGTCGATGTCGAGGAAATTGAGCCGGCCCCGGTGGCATGGAAATAGCGTTAGCTTAACGTCCGAAAAAAACAAGTCTGCTAGTAGAGCGAAAAACGGGCGAGGGCGCCCGGGGCTCCGTTTTGGGTTCTATTCCAATATCAAGCCGGGGCAGCTGCGCCACTTAGGCTGCCGGGACTCCGACTCCCCGATTCGGCGGTCCGATGGCGATTTCGAGTTCGCGCGCCAAAATGGTCTTGTCACAGACGGTAATTACGGCCATTTTTGCTTCGGCCAGCGGCTGCGCTGGAATAACCGTCATTGTGCCGAGCATAGCCGCTAGTCGGTAATAGGCTACGCGGCACTTATGCATGAAGTCGACCGGGTATTCCGGCTTGCGCTTGTGCGCGGCTTCGGGATCGGCATCGAGCAGATAAGCGATGTCGGGCAAAGGTGCGATCTTCTGTATGAGCCGGAGGAATGCCAGCGTCATTGGGCGTTCGAGCGGCAGATTCGCGAGCTCATCGTAGATGTAGCGATCGACAATGACAACGTCAACACCTGATTTCAGCGCTCTCTGCACCGTTGTGCGAAGGTGGATTGCATCCAACAAGTACAGCGCGTGGCGCGCGATCGTAAGATACCCTGCCCGAACATTCTTGTCGCGGCGCTTTACCGGTTTGTTAGGCGCGCCGACGCCTTTCTCACTTCCGTAGACTTTGTGTACGAACCCTTCGCGGTAGCGTGTCATCACGACAATATCGTCCCAAAAAGTGAGCAGGCGAACTTTCAGCCCGGCAGCAGCCAGGCGTTCCTGAAGATTTTCAATTTGCGTGCTTTTCCCGGCGCCGTCGAGTCCGGAAAAGCTAATCAGTAGCGGACGTTTAATACTCACCTGGCTCAGATCCCTTTGAGATTGTTGAATGTTGTTATCGTGCTCCGGGTGGAACGCTTGAGGTACCGCGAGTCAATCCAACCACGGTGCCCACAGCAACGGCGCCCGCCGCAACCAATCCCAACTTAATCAGCATGGAGTGAACCTGGCGCTGTTTGGCTGGAGCAATGGCTTCGCCCGCCGGGCGCGACGCAACTCCGCCGCGCGTTGCTCCTTGCTGCGCCGTTGCAGTACCGAGTGGATTTACGGTTTCAGGCTGAGCAGGTGCCGGTTGCGGATTGTTCTTTGCCGGCTGTGCTTGCTGAGCGCGCTGCACTTCGCTCGGTGCATCGGGCGGTGTTGCATTGGTTTCAGCCGGACGCGCGCTCGGTACAGGAGTAAGCGGAGCTTGAGCGGGATCGTATCGTGCAGGCCCACTACGATCATCAGGAGCTTGGCGACTTTGCTGCTCCGCCGGCGCATTCACATTTTGCGAGCTTTGATCTTGTGCGGATGACGTCTGGGGTGCTGAGGCAGTAGTCTGAGCTGCCGCAAACGGCGATAGGTTGCACAGCAGGGCCGATAGGATCAAGGCCAGGAAGCGCGAAGCGAGTTGCTTCAGTGTCATAACTACTCCGGTGGGAATTGACTAAAATCAGGCGCTCCTAGCAAAAGATGCGGCAGGAGAGCTGCAGGTTGGAACCGAGCTGCTAAACATCCAGGCTGCTGAGTTTCTGAACTGCAAAGCTTTTCAACGCGCCGCGAGCTTGTGGCTCAGCAGCTCAGAAGCACAGGAGCTTCGCAGTCCGGTTGTCCTACTTGGCTTGCGCCTTCTCAGTTTTCAAGGTCCTAGCAAAGGCCGGAGACGCGTTCTCGCCGCCAGTGGCGAGCGCGCGCTCAATATTGGCTTCTTTGTCCACAAGATTGTTGAGTCGATTCTTCACGTAGGTCCACAAAGTGGGGATATTGGTGTCATACCAGCACGACTCGTACATGCGCGGCGAGAGGCCGCAGATCATGCGGAATCCAGTATGCACGAGTTGAGGCGACACCAGCATCGCAGCCGCCAGGCGATGGTTACCTTCCAAAATCGTGAGTGGCAATTCTTCATCGACGCCAATCAGCAACACGGTCGAATTGAGTGGTTCGCATTGCAAGCGGTAACGCAGTTGTTGGATTTTCAGGAATGCCGGATCCTTTTCCCCAATTGCGGACTCGCAGATTCGTCTGACGATCTCGCTCAACAGAAAGCTGCCATCGGAGATCTTGCGCCAGTGCGCACGCGGAAACACACGGATGCGTTTCAGATCGTCCGCGTCGATCGTGGCCTCGTGCCAGATCGTGTCGGTCGGTATCTCGCGCAGCATGTGTCCACGTCGCCGATACAGTAATGCACGTCGAACGACGTTCTGCGCATCGTCGGTCAGATCCGGATTGAGGACGATAGGCTCGAACTCTTTCCGATCCTTGTCATATTGCTTCTGATAAAACTCATTTTTTAGGAATTCGGCGATAACTTCGGCTTCAGTGACGCGGCGGTTAAGAATCATACGGACTCCTTCCATCTGAGACGTCTGATGGAACGCAAAAATGGAAGTGAAACTAACAGCAGCATCAGCGCCATCAGCACGATCTGCACGACGATTACCTGTCGCAAACTGGAGTGAAATGTGTAAATCAAAAAGACCAGGGCCCCGCTGATCAGCAGTTGCAGCCATCCGGTGTTTGCGATCTTTCGCGACATTTCATATGTCATCAACACAACCGAAAGAGCGTAGAGTCCGGTTGCCGAGGCATACAGACTCAGAAGCGGCTCTGCAGACCGGAAGCTCTCGCCAAGAATCAAATGAATGATGAATCCAGGAAACAGCGCCAGAACGCCGATGAACGCGATCGATATCGCCAGCACGATCAGCAGGGGCAGAAGCACGTGCTTCGTGTCGTCGTCTTTTGCAGCCGCGCTGATCGGGAACATCGCGCTGACGATGGACCACGCAGCGAAGTACAACACCCGACCCACCAGCGCAACGGCAGCATAGAAGCCGGCCAGTTCCGCAGTGAAGAAGTGCTTCACGAGAATGATATCGATATTGTTGATGATTACTTGACCGATGAAGAACACAATCGCCTGGATGCCTTCGCCGAACGATGCGGGAATCATCTCTTCCGTTCCCAGGTCGGTCGCAGCCAGAACCCTGGGTCCGGGAATTAGGATCGCGGCCAGAATCGACGCGGAAATCGCTCCGACGGCTCCCATCACACCATATCCAAGTTCGACCAGGACAATGGCCAGGGCCAGTTTCGAAGCGGCCTCGAGAATATAGTTGCGAGACAGCGCTCCAAATTGGCACAGCCCTTGCATGTTGCCGCGCTTTACACCAAGTGGCGTGTAGAACGTCATACCGAGCGCGAAGACCGCAATCAGCCATGAGTCAGACATCCGCAGGTATTGGGCGATTGGCCGCTTGGCAATCGTGAGGGCGATTGCGATTGCTGCGCCGACGATCCACGCCTTACGCCTCAGGTCATGAAAGACAGCGAGTTTGCTGGACGTCGTGGCATTGCGGGCAACGAACTTGGCGCACACCATCTGGAATGACAGGCTGACCGAGGAGAGCAACATCAACAGCGTCACAACGGCGGCGATCTGTGCGAATAGCGCCGGTCCCAGCAGGCGAGCCATGCTAACGTTGAATCCGAAGTTGATACTGGCTACGAGCCCGGAGCCAAGCAGCATGACGATGCTGCCGCCCAATACGCGCGAAGCAACCCCGTTCTCAATCCAATCGGCGTAACGTACGCGCCATCCAGCGCGAAGCGGTAATGAAATTGTGTCGGAGCCTAAACTCATTGCGGAGAGATGCTGATGCCCGTCTTATTCCGTTGCTCTAGCGCGCAGCATCGTTCGGTGCTGCTGCTTTGGATGTCGAAATGCTTCAAGAAGAGGTCCGGCTCAAGCGGCCATCTGAGTGCCATCCGCACCCGACCTCGGAAACGCCGAAATCGATTGCATCGCGTTAGGCAGAAATCCGGAGAAGCTTCGGGCGGCTTCGGTCGAGCTCGCGTAGATTTCGAACAATCGGTCTGTGCGCGTCAGCTCGAGCACCATGCTTGCCTGGCGCGAAGGAGAAGCCAGCTTCAAGTCGCCATCACGCTTCATTACTTCCGCAACGCAGCGCAGGAGCATTTCAACTCCCGCGGCATCGAGCTGCTTCACCTGCGAGAGATCGAAGACGAGCTGCGGACGGTCTGAGGTCACAAAGGGCTGCACATCGGCGAAGAACTTCTGCGCCTCCTGTCGATTCACTTTGTCCGGCATCCTCTTTACGACTACGGGCCTACTGGTTTCCATATTCCCTCATTCGTGTGACAACGCTTGGAGTCAACGGTTGACGGTCTTGCACCACGGGCCGGGCCACGGTTCGGGGATCGAAGTCGCTATCGATGCTCTCCAGACAAGGCCGTGATTCCTGGGCTTTTCGTCCGCCAAACAGATTCACGAATATCTGATGCGGCACAAAGCTCACAAGGCGCGAAGCGTGGCGAACGGTGCGCCAGATCGACGAAGTAGGCACAACCGAGACCAGGGTCTTGTCCTCGATCTCAAGTTCTGCAGCGTGCTTCACGCTTGCAATGCGGTTGGAGCCGACTACCGAGTGCACTAGATCGAGCCCGGGACCGAGATAGGAAAAGGGAAGCAACGTGCTTGCCTCGACCACAGTCCCTCAATCGACGATAGTGTGATGTTCGAGCGAACTGCCCCGAGTAATGAGCGAACCCGAACGAACTCTCGCGTACGGTCCGATGTAGCAAGGCGCGACCAGGCGTACATTGTGGTCGATCTTGGCTCCTTGTCCCAGCCATACGCCCGGTCGAACCTGTTCGCCTTGCGGTCGAATCGAGGTCTTCTGCAAGAGGCTATCGAGCGTCAGCCGCCGTAAGTCGGCAGCCGTCTGTAATCGATTCACGTATCCGCCCGTGATATACGGGCGCGCTTGCACGCGCATTCTTCCCAGCTTGTTGCGCAGCAGAAACGCGGCATCATTACGCCGGGAGCCGGAGAGAACAAAATAGTCCAATGGTCCGTCGGCAGCGGCAACCTGCGTAATGTGATTGCATTGATCGAGATGAAATTGCAGTAGCGGATCGATTTCTATTTCCGCGTACGCTCCCAGGCGTACGACCAGTACCAGCTCGGCTCCACCGCGAGCCAAATGATCGAACTCATCCTCTGCGGCTCGCCAAAGCTGAGCATCCGCCACATTTTGCCACTTGATCTTCGGATGGTCGGAATCCTTGACAAAGGGCGACTCCGCGTTCGCTGCGCTAAGCACTGTAACGGAATCGATTCCGGCGCATTTCAAGCACTCGACAACCCGCCCCAACGCCGTGTGTCCTAATACGGGAAGAATGCTGAACGGGATTCCAGCAAAGTTTTCCTGAGAATCGGTAACAGGTGTCGGGCGATCGT
Source organism: Acidobacteriota bacterium (assembly GCA_003225215.1). Lineage (GTDB taxonomy): Bacteria > Acidobacteriota > Terriglobia > Terriglobales > Acidobacteriaceae > Gp1-AA112. The sequence continues at coordinate 4,456 of QIBC01000003.1, read as the reverse complement.
TCGATTCGCCCGCAGGTCCGATCAAGACAATCGCTCTTACATCCATACCAGCCTCCGCGGCGCAGGAGCGCATGGAGTTGTCGAGCAGAGCGAGATCCCTAACAGTAGACTAATTTCCATCGAGGCCCTTCTGGCCCTAAAAAAGCGTTAGACGAATTACCGGTACAATCTCCGTCTGTCCGTGGCCAGCCAAATTAAAGAAGCTCTGTTGTTGGATGCCAGCCGAGAACCGTATGGGGTACTCGACCGAAAATTCACCTAGTCCGTCACGCTGGTTCTGGCGCAACGGCTTTAGGTAAGAGATGTAGATTCCGCTCTGCACGTTGTCATATGCATGTAACAATGGGTCCTTTCCCCGCCCAGATTGCCATGCAAAGTTTCCGTTTACGGTCCACTTTTCAGTAGGACGATATTCAAAGCTGCCTGCCGGCATAAATGCTTCTGCGCGTGCGAATTGCGGAGCCTGCACTCTCCATGAGCGGATCATTTCCACCATCGGAGTCACCGTCAATTTCTGCCCAAACTTGCGCTCGAACCCGATGTACGAAGAAGTGGAAAAGAACTCGCTGACTACGGGACTAAACTGCAGGTCGCGAATCGTGTATCCGGTCACGAGCGCATTCTTGCCCCAGGGACGGCCGACCGTGAAGTCGATACGCGCTCCCTTTTCTCCCGAGCTTAAGTTCTGCAAAGTGAATGGACCAGCTTCGTGGTATGCCTGTCCCCGAATCGTAAGCGCATTGAACAACGGGCTGCTGGACAGGTAAACGAACTGACGAAAGAGGTTCTGGTTCACATCGAACTTCGAGCGTTCGTTGGAGTCGCGCCGAATCGTATATTGAAGTCCCGTATTGAACTCGAACCGCGCACTCCCGACTCGCAGAACCGGATTGATTCCACCATTGAAGTTGTAATTATTCGTGCTCGTGTTCACGACGCGTGCGGCGAACGGCAGTGAGTAATTGCCTGAATAGTGGTCGAGCTGGAAGAAGCCGCTGACCACGGGAATTCCTTCGGGATGATAGCGATAGCCCTGTGTGTACTGCGTCTCAACCAGGCGTCGGCCGCTGGGAAGCTGTGTGCTGTTTCCCGTTAGTCCGAAGATCTTCGCGTCGGTCACGTAGATGGTTGCGTCATCGAAGACCGGCGCTAGGGAAAAATCAGACAGCACATTCACCTTGTTGTTCACCGGTATGCCCTGCTCGCCGGCAGCCTCATGCAGGCTTCGCTGCACCTCGAGGTTCTCGTTCTCGGGCGCGAGCGCGTTGGCGCGCGCAAATGCATTCACTGCGTTCGGCATGTCATGACGCATGCGATAAATCGCGCCTTCAGCGAGCATGTAATCGTAATTGTCGACGTACTGATCGCGGCTGCCGAGACTTGCGAGGTACTGTTCCGCCTGTCGATCATCGCCTTGCGCAAGCGCGACATTCGCCATGCCGATGGCAACCTGCTCTTCGGCCGCGCCCGACTCCTTGGCGCGTTCATACAGCTTTTGCGCGAGGTCGAAGTCGTTCATGGAGAGAAAAATGTTCCCAGCGGCGATGAGATCGTCCGCGGTCGCGGGAGCAGCTTCACCCACTCGCGCTTCCGTGAATCCCAACGACACCTGCTGGCGAGCGTCGTCATACTTGTGCTGATTCGCAAACAAGCGCGCAAAGGCCAACCGGGTTTCGACGCGATTGGCATCTGGAGCATCGAGCGCGCGCGCGAAGCGTTGCTGTGCGGCGTCCCTTTCTCCGAGCAGCAAGAGAGCGTCGCCTGTAGCAAGCAACACGGCTCCCTGGTCCGGACCTTGTTCTTCGGCGAGCTTTACGTCTTGCAGCGTCTCCGCCCGCATCTTCAATTCAGCTTCAGCATGAGCGCGCTGCGCGTAGAGGAAAGGATCATCCGGCTGCTCGCGGATCGCGATCGTCAATTGATCAATCGCCGGACGATACTTGTGCTCGTAGTAGAGCGTGTCGGCGAGTGCGATGTGTAATGCCACATCGCTTGGAGCGATAGCGATGGCTGCGCGATATTCCGTCTCAGCTTTCTGCAATTGCCGGAGCTGACGATAGGCGGTTGCCTTCACCTCGTGAATCGGCGCCGAAGTCCCAAGAAGTTTTTCTGCCTGTGCTACCTGGTCCAGAGCGGCATGGGCACGATGCAACTCGAGGTTGGAAAACGCCGCACCTAAACGCGCGCTGCCGTTGTTCGGCTGCAGCTTCAGCGCGTGATCGAAATCGGAGATCGCTGCCTCCGCATCCTGCAGATCATTCAAAACATAACCACGGTTCACGTAGGCTTCGGCCATCTTCGGATCGCGCTGCAGCGCGCGACCGTAATCATCGACCGCCTTGTCGAGCAAGCCTTGCTGCTTGTGCACGTGTCCCTCAAGCAGCGGGAAGTTTGGTTCCTTCGGCAATATGACTTGGTAGCGCGAAGTCAACGCGAGGGTGTCGTCATAACGACCTAAGTTGTAAAGCGAGTAAGCGAGATAAACAGCTCCGTCCAGATCCGTCGGACGCTGAGCCAGCACCTTGTATCCGAACTGCGCCGATTCCCGATACTTACCTTCAAAGAATACCGAGCGCTCCCATTCCCGCTGGATACGGGGATCATCCATCATCGCCGGAGTGCTGCGATGAACCCAGGTTTTAGCGAGTTCAAACTTGTGATTCTGAATGGCCGCGTTGGAACCGCCGGCGATGATGGCGGCGTTCTGCGGCCCGAGTTTGTAACCCTGCTCGTACGCGACTTCCGCCTCATCCAGCCTGTCGAGCGACGTGTACATGTCGCCCAACGCTAAATATGGAACGTAATCGTCGGGATAAAGCTTTGCCATCTCATGGAAGTACTGCTCCGCCTGCGGGACCTTGCCGGAGTCGCGCATCAGATAGCCGAGACTCTCATACGCGTAACGGTTCTTAGGATCGTGCTTGAGCACGGCCAGATACACCTGCTCGGATTCGGCCTTCTTTTGCATAATCCACAGCAGGTTGGCGTACTGGAGTTCAATAGTGGAGTTGTTGGGATCGAGCTTCATTGCGTCCTGCAGGTCTTTGGCTGCAGCGTTGTAATCGTTGCCGCCCGTCGCAATCGAAGCGCGTACACGCAGGAACTCGGCTCTCTGCGGGCCCTCCGCTTGAATCTTGTTGATCTCTTGTTCTGCTAGAGCGATCTGCTGCTGCGCAGCGGCACGGTTGCCGAGTCCTTTATAGATTTCAGATAGATTGAGTCGAAGCTCGATCGGGAAGATTTGCCCTTCCGGCACATCTTCCGGCATGTGAGCCAGCGCGGCCTCGTACTCAGACGCTGCAAGAGCATCTTTGCTCTGCGTCTTGGCAAAGGCAGCGCGAACAGCGTGCAAGCGGTAGTGATTGGGATCGATACTCGCGGCGCGATCGATGAATTGCTCCGTTTTCGCGGAATCGTTGAGGTGCATCCACGCCTGGGCTGCGCTTAATTGAGCATTGATGTTCTTCGCATCGGCAGTGGCATAACGGTCATATGTTTCCGCCGCTTCCTTCTTCATTCCCGCGAGTTCGTAGGTGTATCCGAGGTCTGCGAGCAAATCGGGTTTCTGCGATGGAGCGCTCTTGAGGGTTGAGATGGCTCCCTGGTAGTCGTGCGACTCGCGCTGGAAGTTTGCTACGGCACGGAAAACGTCGATATTATTCGGATCACGTCGGCGCGCCAAGTCGAGTAACTGCTTCGCGTGCGCGGTGTCCTTCAGCTTCATGTAGCCAATCGCCATCAACAACTCGGAATGGGCTGACGGCTTGATCTGCTCGGCATGCTGCAGGATTTGGATCGCCTGCTGAATATCGCCGCTTTGCATGAAGAGCTCGCCGGCCATCATCTGGTCGTCAACGCGATTGGGATATTTTGCAATCACGTCAAGCAACATGCGCTTGGCATCGTTGACGCGTCCCATGCGGAAGTAGGTTTGCGCCAGACCCGAGAGACCTTCAGCAGCATTCGGAGAGATCTGCAGTCCGCGTTTGTAAGCGTTCTCAGAATCGGAAAGGTGACCAGCCAGACGGGCAGCGTATCCGAGCGTGAACCATCGTCCCGAGTCGCCAGGCGCCATCTCAATGGCGCGTTTGGCGTGCATGTATGCTACGGCGGCATTGTTATGGCGCAGGGCATCGTCGGCAGCCCTCTGCTCCCGCTGAACGGCAATACTTTCGCCAAAGGTCCCGATACCAGACTCCTCCGGTTGCTGCGGCCGTTGGGCGGCACCCTTGCCAGCTTTCTTTCCCGCTGCCTGCGGTTGCGATTGCTGCTGGCTTTGCTGACCGCCAATTTCAAATGTCTGGGCCGACACGGAAGCGACCAGGGCGAGAACCAGAAAGAGAGTTCTTGGGAACATGAGAGTGTGCGCGAATACGTGATCTATGTAACTGCTCTTCATCATCTCTGCTTGCAGGAAGCGCTTAGGTTTGGGGACTGGTCAGCATCCTGCGTAGTT
>QIBC01000246.1 GCA_003225215.1 Acidobacteriota bacterium | reverse complement strand
CACGGCGGCCTCCGCGACTTTGGGATGCGCGACCAGGGCTGATTCGATCTCCATGGTGCCGAGCCGGTGCCCGGCGACGTTGATTACGTCGTCCACGCGGCCCATCATCCAGTAATAGCCGTCGTCGTCTTTGCGGGCGCCGTCGCCGGTGAAGTACATCCCGGGAATGTCGGACCAGTATTGCTTCACGAAGCGGTCTGGATCGTTGAAGATAGTCCTTGCCATCGCCGGCCAGGGCTTGCGCAGCACCAGCAGCCCGCCGGAGCCCTTGGGGACAGATTCTCCTGAGCGCGTTACCACATCGGGAAAGACTCCGGGCAGCGGCAGCGTCGCCGATCCCGGCTTGGTTGGCACGGCACCGGGGAGCGGCGAGATCATGATCATTCCCGTTTCGGTCTGCCACCAGGTGTCGACGATCGGGCATCGATTCTTGCCGATGATCTCGCGGTACCACATCCAGGCCTCGGGATTGATGGGCTCGCCCACTGTGCCGAGCAGGCGCAGGCTGTCGAGCTTGTGGCGCTTGGGATATTCGCTGCCCCACTTGATGAAGGCGCGAATGGCGGTGGGGGCGGTGTAGAAGATGTTGACCTTGTGGCGATCGATCATCTGCCAGAAGCGGTCGAAGTCGGGATGGTTGGGCGCTCCTTCATACATCAGCACGGTCGCGCCGTTCTGCAACGGGCCATAAACGATGTAGGAATGTCCCGTCACCCAACCGATGTCTGCGGTGCACCAGTAGATGTCCTCCTCGCGGATGTCGAAGACCATCTTGGTCGTGTAATAAACGCCAACCGAATATCCGCCGGTGGTGTGCACGATGCCTTTTGGCTTTCCCGTGGTGCCGGAGGTGTAAAGAATAAAGAGCGGATCCTCGGAGTTGAGGGCCTCGGCCGGGCAGTGGTCAGAGGCTTTGTCGACAACCTCATGCCACCAGTAATCGCGTCCGTTCTTCATCTCGACCGGCGATCCGGTGCGCCGATACACCAGCACATGTTTCACTGAAAGGCAGGACGCAAGCGCCTCGTCGACCGTCGCCTTGAGCTTGATCTCGTTGCCGCGGCGATATCCGGTGTCCTGCGTGATGACGGCGAGGCACTGGGCGTCGTTGATGCGATCGACCAGCGCGTTCGCGGAGAATCCGCCGAAGATGACCGAGTGCACGGCGCCGATGCGCGCGCAGGCGAGCAGCGCGATCGCGAGTTCCGGCGTCATACCCATGTAGATGGCGACGCGATCGCCGGCATTGATTCCCATGCTTTTCAGCGCGTTTGCGCATTTCGAGACTTCACGCAGCAATTGCTCGTAAGTAAGTGTGCGGACTTCGCCGGGCTCGCCCTCCCAGATGATTGCTGTTTTGTTCTTCCGCGCGCCGGCAACATGGCGATCGAGACAGTTATAAGAGAGGTTGATCTTGCCGCCGAGAAACCACTTCGCCCAGGGCAGGTCCCATTCCAGGACTTTGTTCCATTTCTGGAACCAGTGCAGCTCGCCGGCAACATTGACCCAGAACTTCTCCGGATCGGCGGCCGAGGCATCGTAGATCTTCTGGTACTCGGCCATGCTCTTTATGCGAGCATGCTGGCTGAACTCCGCCGGCGGTTCGAACTTACGCGCCATTGCCGCCAATAGGGGACTTTTACGAAGAACCGGGGATTTTCAATCTTTGGCGTGAAGCCTCAATGGCGTCGGCCTCTGCTTTGGACTGTCCCGGGAAACAGAATTTGCCGGCCCCAATGTTCACTCAGATCCTGCCATCGCGGATTAGCCGACTCAATCAACGCGATTTTCTTAGCCCGAGTCCAGCGCTTTAGTTCTTTCTCACGACCAATCGCGCGATATACGTTGTCGTAACGCTCGAAATACACAAGGTAGTGACAGTTGTATTTCTTGGTAAAGCCTTCGAACGTGCCGTTCTTGTGCTGCCGAATACGATGTTGCAGATCGCTGGTCATGCCGATGTAGAGCACTCGCGTACGGCTCGACACAACGTAGACGGAGTAGCAGTGTTCCTTCACGTCGCGGTATTGTACGCAATTCTGGCCGAAGTGCCGCGAGGCAGCAATTCAGTCCGGATGCATCGCGGGAGATCCTTCGACCAAAAGAGGGGATGACAGTCTTAAAAGTTTCCTCGTTCAAAGAAGGCTTGGGGCAAAGCCACAGCCGAGGCGGCCGTGCGGTCAGAAGGAGCTAACATCAGGCCGTGCGTTGCCACGCGCTCAACATCTTCGCCGTAGGCAGCAACAACACCAGCCCGGCCAGCGGCAGCAGCAATCCGACGCGTGGGTCGCCGACTCTTTCTCCTATCTTGCCGATGGCGCTGGGCAGCGTTGCGGCGCCAATGCCGGCGAAGGCGAAGCATACGGTGCATGCCGGACGTTCTGGACCAATCAACTCAGAGACGCGTGAGATGAGCAGCGGGAATCCGGGACCAACTCCAAGGCCGGCTATAGCGCATGCCAGAAGAATCGTTGCTGCATGCGAGGCGAAATAGAAGGCCAGCACTCCGACTGCTGCGGTGAGAATGGATACGACCAACAGCTTCGCCTCGGACATGCGCCGCAGCGCGAACGGCGCCAGTGCCCTGCCGGCGAGGAAGAACGCCCAGAAGGCTTCGTTGGCGTTGGTGGCGTGGAATGCATCCGCGAAGCTGGGCAATGCCAGAGTGGCGGCCCATCCTGCAACCGCGTTCTCTACGCCGCAGAAAAGGAACATTGAAATAGCGATGAGTGGCGCGAGCATCCAGATGCGGGTCGGCGCAAGAGGCGCTGATTTGGCGGCCGGGATATCAGCATTTTTTGGAGGCATTTCCCAAAATGCAGAACCAGCCAAGCCCGCACCTACGAGTACGCTGAGCACCGCGAGAAAGCCCGAGAGACTGTGAGTGACGCGAAGCAGAAGCGGTCCGCCGATCGCTCCGATCCCCCATGCGAAGTTAAGCAAAGAGACCGATGCAGCCCGGCGTTTGCGATTGGCTTCAGCGACGGCAAGGTTAATCGCAGGCAATGCGATGCCGAGTCCGAAGCCGTAACAGGCTACTGCGGCTCGTCCGAGGTTCCAGTCAGCCCCAATCAATCCGGCGATGCCCACAAGACACAGCGTCACGCCGAGCACCACGCCCAGGCGGAAACTTCGCTTCGAGAGCATGACCCCGCTGAGCAATGTGCCAATCGTCGAGGGAATGAACTGCCAGAAAAACAGCGAACCCAACTGGGCGGTAGTGACCGGCCAGCGCTTCGGCAATAGAGGAAGGATTGGCCCGAGCAGCGTGGTGACAACTCCCAGCACGATGAACAGCGCGCAAGCGAAGAGCGTGAAGGAAGCTGCGCTGCGCGCGGTGAACGGCGTCGAGCTGACGTTGTTTTCGCGACTGCGGATTACCTGTTGGGCAGTGGAGGCAGACATTAAGACTGTCATCCTGAGGCCTGATGTTGGCCGAAGGATCTCCCGGAATACTTCAAACTTGATTGTCGCATCCTGGCTCTTCGGCCGGTGATTTTCGTGTAAGGGCCAGGACGCAGCAATTACACTTGAAATATTCCGGGAGATCCTTCGGCCAAAGGCTGGCCTCAGGATGACAGCACTTAATTCGTATAGGGTCTTTTTTCGGCATCCTCGTAGAGACGTAGCAGTGCTGCGTCTCTAACTTGGCTTGCGCACCTCAACCGCTGCGATCTCTCCCAACACCTCCAAACTCTCGATCGAGGGCGCCGCCGTCGACTCGCGCACAATCAGCTCCGGCTCTACCGCGATCACTTTGTGATACTCCGTGCCGCGGATTCGTTTTAGCAGCGTCTCGGCGGCGAGTTCTCCCATGCGACGCAGCGGTTGTCGGATCGTGGTGAGGCGTGGGTTTTGGAACGCCGCGTTCTGGATGTCGTCGAAGCCGATTACCGAGACATCGCCCGGCACCTTCATTCCCGAATCGAGAAGGGCGCGGATGGCGCCGATGGCGGAAATGTCGTTGAAGGCGAACATGGCGGTGAAGTGGCGATGCTTCGCCAGCAGCGACTTGGTGACGTCGTAACCGGGTTCTGGGGTGGGCGAGTCTACCTGGAGTTGCGTGACCAGATCGGGATCGATCGTCAGTCCCAGCTTGCGCGCAGCGTCGCGGATCGAAGACCAGCGCGTATCCGTGTCGGAGCTGAAGGGCTGGCCTTTGATGAAGGCAATCCGGCGGTGTCCGAGTTGCAGAAGATGTTCGAGCGCCAGCAGCGCGGCGCGGCGATGGTCGAGTACGACGTTGGTGATGCCGGGCATTCGGCGATGCCCGGAGACCACGGCCGTGGGGACCTGCGGGATAAAGGGCAGCTCCGTGGTATCGACCGCGATGATGCCCTCGACCAGCCGGTCCATGAATAGCCGCGGATATTGTTCGAGCAAGTGTGTCTTGTGGCGATGGCTGACTACGAAATAGAAGTAGCCCGCCTGCAGAAGATAGTCTTCGATGCCGGCCAGCACCAGCGCCGCATAGCCCTCGCTAATCTCGGGCACGAGTACGCCGATGGTGAAGGTCTGCTGCTTACGCAGCGAGCGGGCGACAAAGTTGGGACGATAGTTGAACTTGGCGGCGGCGGCGAGGATTCGTTTTCTTGTCTTTTCGGGAAAGCGCGCAGCTTTGGGCGTTGAGTTCAGCACCATCGAGACAGCGGCGGGCGAGAGCTTGAGATGCTTCGCCAGGCTGCTGATGGTTACAACCGCGTTCTGGCTGTGCTTAGTGGTTCGTCGCAGTTTGTTTTGGTGTTTCATGTGTAGGACCGGTGCGAGTCACTGCTCAATTTGTCAGGCCTGTCATCCCGAGGCCCGATGTTGGCCGAAGGATCTCCCGGAATATGTCGGACTCGATTGTCGCATCCCGGCTCTTAGGCCAGCGATTATCGTGTAAGTGCCAGGACGCAGCAATTACGTTCTACAGATCGCGGGAGATCCTTCGGCCAACATCGGGCCTCAGGATGACAGTCGTTAGGGGGCAATTCCATTGTGGGCACTGTTGTAATGTTTACAAAATTTGTGTCCTGCAGATTTCTGCACCGCTGCATTAGGCCAGATTCCATCCTGAAACGCCAGCCCGGACTTCTTCTGTCACGGCTTGACTTCGATTACGAAGCGGTGTTAAAGATTGCCGTTTCCGGTTAATCGTTTAACCAAAACGCACTTGCTGGCCCATCGATGTGAATCCTAGGTGCGAATCAACGACGCGTCCCCGGAGGTTGAGAATGTCCCGTTTGCGTGCGATCTTTCTGGCAGCAGTTTGCCTCTGTATCTCCGCTCCCGCTTTTGCTCAATTCAACGGCTCGATTCAGGGCACAGTACAGGATCCTTCTGGAGCCGTGATTCCGGGCGCGACGGTGACTGTTACGAACCAGGCGACAGGCGTGGCGGCTACGGTGACTACAGACGCTTCGGGCCTGTACCGGGTCACCCACCTGCAACCGGGAGCGTACACCGTGAACGCAACCGCGCCCTCCTTCAGTCCGGTTACCACCGGCGTTGTGCAGGTGCTGGCGGAGTCGCCACGCGGATTGAACCTCACGATGCAGGCCGGACCGGCTACCGAGCAGGTTACGGTGAGCGCCGGCAACGATCTGTTGCAGACCGAGACGGCCAACAATCAGAACACAATCACGACGCAGCAGGTGCTGTCTATCCCGCAGGCGGGGCGGAACCCCTATGAATTGCTGCGCACTGTGCCGGGTGTATTCGGGGAAGGTGCGCGAAATGGCGCCGGCCAAGCGGTTTTTCTTCCGGGGCAGAATCAGGGCCCGGGCGGAACTAATAGCCAGATTTTCCAGACTGAAAACCAAACTCAGGCGATTTCAAACGGTCAGCGGGTCGACGCCAATAATTATCTGGTCGACGGCGTGAGCGTGAACAGCCTTAACTGGGGCGGGGCAGCGGTGATCACTCCAGGGCAGGAATCGGTCTCGGAGATTACGGTCGTGGCCGCCAGCTACGATGCCGAAGACGGGCGCAACTCCGGCATCATCGTAAAGAGCGTTTCCAAAAGCGGAACGAATAGTCTGCACGGAAGCGGAGTAATCCTTTTTCAGGATCCCGGGCTAAACGCTTTTAATAAGTTCTATGGTCCGACTCCGGCAGCCAACGCCAAACCACTTACTTGTGTGAGCGGCTCAAAGACATTTCAGCTTCTCGCCAGCTCATGCCCGCAGCGGGACTTGGAAAAGTACCGCCAATTCGCTGGAAGCGCCGGCGGACCGATTATCAAGGATCACCTTTTCTGGTTCTTCTCGTACGAGGGTGTACGCCTGCACAACACCACTCTCCTGCGGTCGCAGAGCCTGGAGACTCCGCAATTCGAACAATATGTAATCAAGACGAATCCGAACAGCCTCGCGGCGAAGATCTTTCAAACGTCAGGGATAGCATCCCGCATCGGCACCCCTTCCGGAACGTGCTCCTCCACTACCACGACGAATTGCGTGGTCGACTGTTGTTCTCTGGATGGACGAGCCCTGGGTACTTGGTACCAGCCGGGCACCGGGATTGGGCAGGCGATAGGCAATGGGCCTGACGGCATTCCCGATTGGGGAATATTTGACGCCAGTCTTCCGAGCAACTCCACAGGAAATCAGTACAACGGGCGTCTGGATTACTCGGCCGGGAAAAACCAGTTTTTCGGCAGCACTTATTACACGCTGCTAGATAATCTGAATGGTGGTGCACGGCCCATTCAGGATGTCAGCATTTCGCCTGTTAATTGGACGGCCGCCATTGGATGGACTCGCACCATCAGTAGTTCGTTGTTGAACGACCTTCGCGCCAACGTAACCCGCTACAACTACAATCAGCTCTCAACTGTTGGAACAACGAATTACGGCATTCCGCAAATACGTCTATTTGACTTTGATATCGGCGGCTTTGGCTCGAATGATGGTTTTCTCGGTGTACCGCAATCGGGAACGACGCCGGGACGATTGGCCCAAAACACCTATGACCTTCGTGACTCGGTGACGTGGGTCTTCGGACGGCACGCGATCAAGTTTGGTGGCGACTACATCCGCGAACAGAACAACAACGATGAGTCCGGGCAGTCGCGTCCGCAATATCAGTTCCGCGGCCTGCTGAACTTCGCGAACGACGCCTGCTGCTTCTTTGAGCAACTGGCGGTGAATCCCACCACCGGTGGACCGGCGAATGGTCTGCGCCACTTCCGCACCGCGGACTACGCCGTCTTCGCCCAGGACACGTGGAAGATGCGTCCCAATTTGACGCTTACGCTCGGTATGCGTTGGGAGTACTTCCCACCTATCAGCGAAACCAGCAACGCTCTCAGCAACTACATCCTTGGCGCAGGTTCCGGAGTCGGCAACGGTTTGCCGTGCGTTAACTATGTGGGCGCGTGCAATGGGGCGGTCCGGCCGGTGAGTCAGCTATACAATCCGGACAAAAATAACTTTGGCCCAAAGATCGGTTTCGCTTATAGCCCTGGCGGTTCCAATGGCAAAACGGTCTTGCGCGGCGGGTTTGGCCTG
>QIBC01000065.1 GCA_003225215.1 Acidobacteriota bacterium | reverse complement strand
TGGCGTGGCGAAGTGGCCGACTGCAAGACCGAACACAGCAAGGCTACATTGCCGCTGATTTCGCCACTACGCGAAATGCTGATAGCTTTCAAAGCAGAGAGCACAGTCTTGAAGCCCGACCAGTTCATCCTTATTAACAGCAACCTGGCACCGCTGGATTTACACGCTATGACCAGAAGGACCATCGGGCCAAAGCTGAAGACTAAAAAACTCCCGTGGCGCGGCTACTACGCTGGACGGCGCGGGCTCGCAACTTACCTTGCCAACACCGATCCACTGGCCGCGATGGGTATGCTGCGACACAAGAACCTAAACACGACGCAAGAGTTTTACATCAAAACAATTCCGGCCGTCACGCTGAGCGCAATGAAACAGCTTTCCAGCAACGTAAGGGACAACAAGGGACTGTCCCTCACGGCTTCATCTGGAAGTGGTTCATAACACGACGCGGAGGGATGTGTGAGCGGTTGAAACAGGCGGTCTTGAAAACCGCTATACCCGAAAGGGTATCGGGGGTTCGAATCCCTCTCCCTCCGCCACTCTCGTTCGGTTCCTTCTCTGCGCTCAGGATTTCGCCTGCGGGCTCCCTTGAGCAACGCGTCGGGCTCGTCGGAAGCTGAGATGAAGCCATCGACAAAGGCGACGACCATTTCTGAGAGAGTGAACGTTCCAGAAAAGATAATTACGGGAACCTTTGGTTTTTGGCTCTTCATTTTCATGGCAACCAGATCACCGCACATTCCCGGCATGTAGTAATCAATGATTGCCAGGTCAAACTCTTCGGCTTCGAATTTGACTAGCGCGTCATCGCCGTTGCTGGCGGTAACCACTCGATACCCAACTAGCCGTAGCCGCTCCTCCATTACTTCGCGGCGACGAGCGTCATCATCAACATAGAGCAGCGTTTCGGGCATACAACATAAGAGGCTCCCAATATGGGAATCGCTGCATTACCGAGATGCAATGGACTTTAGTGTGACCACAGGGAGGCAACCAATTGCTTTGCCGTTTCGTCTAAGCACCGGCAACTGGATACATCTCATTCTTCTGAGCGGTGAATGGATCTCTCCGCCACTTGCTTTGCCATCTCCAACGTCTTCTGGAGCCGCCGCGCGCGGCTTTCCGGATTGCGGTAGTAGAAGATCGCCATCAATTCGCCGCGCCGCTGCCGGGGCGTCATGCGCGTCCATCCTTCGCGGGCTACCGGGTTGCGGGCAAATGCGGTTTGGATCAAAGGCGGCAGCTCTTGCTCTGCCTCCATAGTCTCCAGGAGGCGTTCGGCAATCTGCTCAGCGCGGCGACGCCGGCTCGCTACACTTTTCGGCTCAGAAACCCAGGTACTGATCGCCTTCCGGTAGGAGAAGGTGAGTGACTCGAAGAACGCCCGCACTTTCCTGCTCTGCCGCAGCATCAATTCAAACTCGGGCGGCACTGCAACCACACGCGGTTCGGTATCAAGCTCAAGACGAAAACCCGCAGTGTTTCCCAGAAAAATCCGGGCAGCCTTTTGAATTTTGTTGTTGACCAAGATGAAATGGCCGCCATCCTTTTGCGGAAACAGCGAAGTGCGAAAACTTACGCCGTTTACTTCTCCGCAGACCTTTAGACGACCAGTGCCCCAGGTTTTCCTGACATCAAAAGGCAGCCGAACGATTACCCATCCCAGATCGGATCTCAAGCCCTCGAGAGTGGCGCGAAATGTCTTTGCTTTTGGCTTCGCCATAATTGTGGCGGCGGACGACCCGCGACCCGCGCGCAGGTTTTATGGGATGGAAGGCGCTCTGATTAGTGAGCGGCTGTGTTTGATATCAGGCTGTCGAGCGAAGCGTTCATTGCGGCTGCCTTGCCCGGCTTGCCCGTGGAGATGGCTTCGCGAATCGAAGCTAAGGGCGCGTGATCGTCGAACTTCGCGACATCGCCGTTTCGGACTACGCCCAGACGGGCAAACAGCTTGTCGAGATCCACAGAGACCGGCTTGTCTTTCATTCTTGTGTAGAGCTCTTGCAAAACGGTAACACCTGCGGCTTTATCGGCAACTTCGAAGACGTGCTGCAACGCCCAGTCTTCGGTGATGACGCCGCCGCTATTCATCACGCCTCGTAGAGCATCTTCCAGTCCTTTTTGATTGCGGGTGCGCTGCCGGATTTCTATGTCCGCGAGCAGACAGAACATAGCTCCTCCCCAATAAGTACGGCCCCATGTGTGTGTGTTGTCCAAGCCCTCGTCGTCTGCTGCGGGAAGACCCTGATGCATGTCGCGGGCCATCTCGCCCCAAACTTCGGCTTTGCTCATATTTCCAGCACGTAGCCTGGCGAGCGGTTCCACGTAGACAGCGATGCCCTCTTCGATCCAATGATGTTCTTCCGGTACCGAGGGAAACGTCAGGTGCACCATCTCGTGGGTCATCATCCAGTCCTTCTTGAATTCATCCGGAGTAGTCTGAGTGCCGACCGAGATGCGAATCAGGCCGCCGTTGTGCACGCCAAAAGTATGACCGTTGTGGACGCCGCGCCCATCGAAGCTACGCACATTGAGATAAGTACGCTGCAGCGGAAAGCGCCCGTAATAGGCGACGACGGAATTGGCCGCAGTGTGAACCCAATTCATCAGATCATCTTGGGCAGATTGGGAGAGGTCGGAATCGAGGTTTACGTCGATGGTGCCGCCTCCAACTTCGAACGAAGGATCACGATGTGGAGTGAAGGCGGCGCTGAGCACGATGAGGAGCGTACAGACTGAACGAACAAGCATCGCGGAACTCACCTCGACACCATACGGAGTTCGATGAGCCCCGCAAAAAAAGGTTATCAGACTTTCTGCGAGATTATCACTGGCTCAGGCTCGGCTGAGTGGCGCTTCCTGACGTAGCGCGCAATTAAGTAATCGAGAGAGATCGTTCCCGGGCCGAAGACTAACACGATTAGTGAAGCGAAGAGCAATGTATAGGGCGCGGCCGCGTAGAACTTGTCCGGCTCCGAAAAGATGGATTTCAGCGCCTCGCGATCCGCCGCGATGTAGGCAACCACCATATCAATGACCAATGGAATCGAGATCAGTCGCGACGCCAGCCCAAGTATGAGCAGGATTCCTCCGAAGCATTCCAGCAACGAGACAAACCACGCATTGAATACCGGGAAAGGAATCCCGAGTTCGGTAAAGAAGCCGATGGGCTTGGAAATATCTTGCAGCTTCCCCCAGCCAGCCTGCCAGAACTGCCATCCCCAGTAGACGCGCACCAGCAAGAGGAAAGGGCTTTGTAGAAAATTGAGAAGGTTGAGAAAGCGACGGTAGAGGTTGATGCCAGTATTAACGATGCTCATAGTTGCTCAATAAGAATCTGGGCCGATGAAAGAGTGACCGTAGAGACGCAGCATGCTGCGTCTGTGGGAAGCCCAGGCACGCAGGCGCATACCAACAGCGTTGGCTCATTGGCGGAGACGCAGCATGCTGCTTCTCTACCTGCGATTCCCCGAGAACCAACCCCACTCGGCCCAATCTGCAAACCAGCCTTGAACGAGTTCCGTGATCTTTGTGTCGGGCAGCGTCGATGGATGAAAGGCAACGTCGATTGCCTGGGAAAGCGTTTTCCCGTCACGGAGTGTGCTCAGTACACGGAATGCCTCAGGAGTAACGCGCTTGAAGTACACCAGGTAATCCGTGCGATGCGCGACCACGAAAGTCGGCCTCGGCTTTGATTTGCGCACGCTCTTAAGGCGTGAGCGACTGCGCCGTTCCGAAAAGGTATTACTCGCCTCGTCGGACTCCTCGTCATTATCCTCTCGGATATGAAGCAGCAGATTGTCCACCGGGAAGTTCAGATCGAGCAATTGGATATGCGGCTGCAGACGCAGCGCAGGATCATCGCCTAAGCCCTGAATCTCAGTCAGCTTCAAGGTCGGCTCTTCCGGAGCGTCGAAGCATTCGATGTCGGCCCATTCGAGGCGGACCATGTCGAGCGCCAGCTGCTCATGCGGACGTGTGTATTGCGGATGTGCGCGAAGCCAACTCTCCAGCCGCGACCCCAGGTTACGCAGAGTGAAAGATCGCGATGGCTTCTCTGAAAGATAGGCCTCAGCCAGAGCGTCAAATTTGCGGTCGCCCACTACAGCGCGCAAGCCAACGAAGTCCTCATTCAAGCTCGACAGAATACGGAACCAATATGAGCGGCTGTAGATTTCAAGCCGTTCCACGGAACTTAACCTGTCGTTCGGCTTGACGATTCCTTCCACCAATTCCTGCATGGACTCGCCTTGCACGGTGCGATCGCGGATTCCCTCTGCGGAACTCAGCGGTGTGGTGAGCGCCTCGTTGAACTTGCGTTGAAGCTCCAGCAAGTTCATTCGGCCACCGCCATTTCCGGCACATTCGAGGGAACGAAGCGGTTGGCTTTCAACGCTTCGGCGTGAACTTCGTCGAACGACGGAATGTGATCGTCCCATTCGAGCAACGTCGGCGTCGGACCGGCAAGCTCAATCGCGCGCGCGTAAAGCTTCCATACCGGATCGATCACCGGATGATCGTGGGTATCAAGAATGTATTTCTCGTATTTGGAATGGCCGGCGATGTGGATCTGCGCCACGCGCTCGATAGGCACACTTTCGAGATAGGTGAATGGATCAAAATTGTGGTTCTGCGAAGAGACATAGATGTTGTTTACGTCGAGCAGGATTCCGCAGTCGGCGCTCTCTACGACTTCGTTCAGGAACTCCCATTCGGTCATCTCCGAAACGTGGAACTCGGCGTAGCTGCTGACGTTTTCTACCGCAATTGGAACTTCAAGAAAGTCGCGCGCCTCTTTGATCTTCTGCGCGGTCACACGCGCCGCCTCAAACGTGTAGGGCATCGGCAGTAGATCGTGACTGTACGTTCCATCCACGCTGCCCCAGCAAAGATGATCGGAGAGCCAAGGCGTTTTGGTGCGTCGTACCAGCGCCTTCAATTTTTTCAGATGCTCGCGATTCAGCGGTTCCGCAGAGCCGAAATACATCGAGACGCCGTGTTGAATCACCTGGTATTGATCGAGTATCTGATCGAGGATGTGCAGCGGACGCCCGCCGTCGATCATGTAGTTTTCAGAGATGATCTCGAACCAGCCCACCACGGGCTTCTTTTCAAGAATTTGGTTGTAATGAGGAACGCGAAGGCCGATTCCGACTCCAAGATTCTTGAATCCGTTAAAACGATTGGCCGGCATTAGAAAAGTCTGAACCTCATAAGTAGAAAAGGGCTGAGTCGTATCGAGACCCAGCCCCAACAGCATACCGAACTACTGCGATGCCTGGTCCATCGGCTTGCCATCGGTGCGGCAGCCGCCCTTGCCCTTGCAGGAGTTCTTGGCTTTGCAGCCGTTGTCACTCGTCTTGCAGCCACCCTTACCTTTACAGGAGTTTTGGCCTTTACAAGCATGTTTGTCTTTCGTGTGCTTGCTGGCTTTCTTGGTTGATTTGTCGGTCGTGGTGCTGCTGCCTGCGTCCTGCGCAAACAGACTAGCGCTTGTACCGGTTACCAGACCCGCCAGAGCCGCACTCGCGATTGCCAACTTTACTGACTTCGTCATTTGTGTCTCCTATTGTTTTTGTTTCTGAATTCGCGTTGTTACCGCCAAAGACCAGCCTCGCGCCCCCGAGGTTAGACTCCCGAGTCTGCGCCATCGTGCATTACCCCAATTGTGATTCCCTGCCGCGACCGATGTGACAAGCGGTGATCGCAACTAGAGATCAAAACTGCGCTGCGGAGCCAGCACAGAGATGTACTCTCGTGCGCCAAAAAGATTTCAGCGCAAGAAAACACCATAACTGCACTATATTCCGCGATGGGGGGCAATTTTACCCGGCAGCACAACGCCGAGCAATAGCTAATTGACCACGTGCAAAGACCGTCAAAGCCAAAGCTGATCAATGTACGTGCCGGCTATACAGCCAGATTGCGGCTAAGACTGGTGCGCAAGCTTTGCGTCAATTCGTCCCCGGAATTGATTTTCGACAGGCGAGACTAGTGCTTGCTCTCCGGCTTGCTGCCAGCTGGACGATGGTGGTGTTGGGGCGTCCCACCAGACTCCATTTGCTTGTGCTCCTCTGCCTCTTCCTTGAAGACCTCCGGGGTACCCAGGCTTCCCTTGTCGGGCAGGTGACGGATGTAGCGGACGATCTTCCACATTTCGTCGTCTTCCAAAATGCCCTTCCAGGCCGGCATTCCCGATGGATTTATGCCGTTGACCAAAATCCAGTGCAATTGGCCGTCGGTGTAAGCCTGAATGTCTCCGGACTTCAGGTCCGCAACTGGAGGTGACATCTGGGTGGCGAAAGGGACACCAGTATTCTGTCCATCAAGGCCGTGGCAGATCTGGCAGTGATGTCCGAAATGCTCTTTGCCTTCGTTGATAGCTGCCTGATTGTCGGGTGCGGGATTCTGATCGTCCTTGCCGCCGACGGTTATGTTCTTTTTGACTTCTTTCATCACTCCCGACTCAACGGAGCCAGGCTGGGATACTTTGCAGGCGCTGAGCGCGAACACGGCGGCAACAGTCAGTGTCAGAAGCGATCGGTTGGTCACTGAGTTCCTCCTTGGGAACAGCGACGTAGGATGCAGCTATTCTAAGCAGGGCAGCTCTTGCTTCAACCGCGCCAACAAGAGCCATGTCGGAAGTAGATGCTACTTCTTCCCTTCGACTGGAGGCTCAACGTTTTTCGCGAGCAACTCCTCGGCCTTCGATTTAATTTCGTCAGCGGCGAAGATTGGCTTCGAGCAGCTCCGCTCGGAGCAGACAAATGCTGCAGATTTGTCCAGCGGCGGATACTCGACTTCGGCGTGCGGCAAGGGACCTTCGCGCTCGTCCCACCATTCAATACGTCTGTATCCGGAGGGCATTCGAAGGGTCGCCAGGAAAAGAGACTGCGCCGCTGGATCATCTTTGTGCCCTACAACCGCCAGGTGGAGCGGAGGATGTGTGAACTCGTAGTCGGCCAGAAGTGCTCCTGCGGCCGGGAATGTACGCGCGATTTCCAGTGTGCCGACGTAACGCATCGCTTGCGCCGCCATTTTTGTGTAGGCCGAATCGCCAGTGTAGTGATTAAGAAGATTAGCGGTACGCACGATCAAGATGTTTTCATCACGCTGTGGATGCGGTTTGTAGGCTGAGTCGGTCGCTATTTTTGAAGTCACATAGCCAGGAGCATCTGTCGACGCGAAGCTCTTGGAGATAAAATCCATCGTCTCCTGGGTGCGCTTTAGCCACTGCCGATCGCCTGTGACGGTATAAAGACTCTCGAAAGCGCGCGCCATCGAAAGACTGTCGCCCAAGAACGGGCCGGTAATATCTTTTGCATCATGCGAGAATCCGCCGTCCGGCAAGGACCGATTTGCGATCACCCAATTCGCAGCGCGGGTAGCTTCGTCTAGATAAGTTTTGTCGCTCGTCGCGCCGTAAAGGGCCGCCAGGGCAGCGATAATCCAGCCGTTCTCGCGAGCGTATAGATGCTTGTCGACGCGCGGAATGCCTTGCTTTCTCCGGGCTGCGTCATTGAGTGCGAAATAATCCGCGCTGTGATGACCTTCAATCAGGTCCGCGTCCTGGCTCACGTAAAAAGCGCCTTCGGGACTCATCATGAAACCAGTTAGATAGCGATGTATATCCTTCGCCGCCTGCAGATACTCGGGATCGCGATACTGCGCGTACGCGAGTGCGTAGATCCTCAAATCATTTGCCTGAATTAACGCGATTTTTTCAAAATGCGGATGTATCCAATCCTGCTCGGCGGAATATTGGTAAACGCCACCCCATATCGGATCGATAAGGTGCTTCTGTTGCAGCCTCAGCGTGGTCTTTACCTTTTGTTCAGCGTCTTTGTCACCTGCGCGAGCAAGAAGCAGGGCGTATTCGGCAGAATCGGAGTCGAGGAACTTGTCGTTGAATCCCCAGCCGCCTTGCTTGGTGTCGTACTGCACGGCATAGTCGCGTTTGATCGCTTCGCGAGCTGGAGCCGTGAGCAGCGGATTCTCCGCAAAGTTGATCTTTGGCTCGGCCTTCACCGAAGGTCCGGGCGTGGGATCGTCGATGATTGCCTGCAGCAATCCCGCCATCTCGTCAGGAGCAAGATAGCCCTGGCGTTTCACGATCTCCTGACCATTGCCATTGAACACAACCGTTGCCGGCCAGCCGTAATCCTCGTAGCGGTTCGAGAGATCGGGACGTGAATCCTGGTCGACCTTCACCGTGATATAGCGCGAACGCAGCAGCTGGATTACATCGGAGTCCTTATATGTGTTCTCGTCCATCACGTGGCACCAGTGGCACCACACGGCTTCGAGATCGAGCAGGACAAAACGGTTTTCCGCCTTCGCCTGTTTGAAGACGTCATCGGACCACGAGACCCATTGCAGTTTTTCAGCGGTCTTCGCCGCTGTTTTTTTCGCAGTCGCTTGTGGCGCCGCAAACCCGCTGGACAGGAGGAGAGTCAGCGTGAAAGCCGAAAGAGTTTTGAAAGCATGACGAAGCATACGAACCTCACTCGATGCGATGACCAGTGAATCCGGCGAGCGAACCTCGGCGTAAGTTGGACTGATGAGCGCGTAGAATCATAGTCCACAACTTTCAATTACGTAACCCGGGCACGCTGAGGATTTCCGATGGCCGCTTTGAATGAGGACGAGTTACGCGAAACTCTTCGTTCAGAAGGATTTCGGCAGATTTACGTCTGGCAGGATGGGCCCGGTGCGTACTATCCGGAGCACACCCATCCCACAGAAACGGCGCACATCGTTCTCGACGGCGAGATGACGCTCATGATGGATGGCGGCATGCGAACCTACAAGCCTGGAGAACGTTGCGACGTTCCTGCTGGAGCCGAGCACTGCGCTCGCATCGGACCGAAGGGCTGTAAATATCTGATCGGCGAACGGTGAACTGTCGAGAGCCTTCGCGATCTGTGTTTTCCCTGCGCAGGGAAAACAGCAGGGAATTTTTTCCCGTGAAGAAATTTTTCCTTGCGGAAGCCGCATGAATACAGGCGATTCGAAACTTACCAGGGAATTAGCAGGGAAATCACAGGGAATTCCTTTCGTTAACTTCACCGATTCCTGCTCCAGATCTACTGAATTTCAGGTCACGAAAACACCGGGCTATTCGACCTTGCTCATTGCTGCTTCCACATGTCATTGCTACCACGAAGACTCGTAGACAAGAAGCGCTTTCTGATGCTGGAGTGAGGCGGCGAACAATATTGCACGAAAGTTCAAGGTCTCCCGCTTTTTCATTCTCCGAAACTATGATTTGTTTCTGCTTTACCCGTGCGATGATTTGCCGTTGTTGTTTGAGGAAAAGGCTTTCCTGGTCTCGTTTTCCGAGTTTTCCTCACAAACTTGCCTTGACACGGGGATTAAGATTTAATTAAGTTTTTGCGCAACTAAATCGATTTATTGCTGTTTTATTTGGAGAGAGGCCCGACCTTGGCGAACATTTTTTCAAGCATTTGTGAGATGAATCTGGTTACCCCGCCGCAACCCTGTTCGGCGCGCCGCACTCATCGAATCGAATTCCAGTTCTCCGATCACTCCCGGTTGCAGATGTTTGTTTGCGAGCGTCACGCCGGCAACGTTGCCTGCGTGGAGCGCGCGCTCTCACAAAGCGGCGAGTTTCCTGAGGGAGCCACTTTGGTTTCCACTTCAACGCAGGCGCTGAGCGCGATCAGCTTTCTCCCGAATCAGCTGGCGACCGCCACCGCGAAATAAGTTCCTCATCTTTCTCCCAGAGCACGAACTCCCAGAGCACGAAACAAGGCTTCAATCTGATGCGGCGAGGTAGAGACGCAGCATGCTGCGTCTTCACGAAGACGCGTGGGCTGTCCGTGCGCATTGGAATGACCATCGGCGTGGTAGAGACGCAGCATGCTGCGTCTCTACCTTCTCAGCGATCACTAACGGTAGATGCCCGGTGAGGCGATCTGATCGAACGGGACATTCGCCGGGATGCTGTAGCGCGTCATGATGTCCTGCATCTTGCGCGCGCTCTCGTCGATATCCTCATTGTGCTTCTTGTGCCGGGCTTCCAGCCACTTCTTGTAGGCCTTATCGAATTGTTTCTGATCGTCGGCAGAGAGTCGTTGCGCCTGGCCGTACGTGGGCGCATACGCCGTATTTGGGTACGCCGCCGCGCTGCCGCCGCTGGCAACCTGCGCGAAGGGAACACTAGCGGGAATGTTGTAGCGTGCCATGATGTCCTGCATGCGGCGCGCGCTGCTTGAAACGTCATCCTGATCGTTCTTGCGGGTCGACTCTATCCACTTTGCATAGGCCTTATCGAAATCTTTCTGATCCTCTGCCGAGAGCCGCCCTTGCCACGTGACCGGGGCCGCATATGCCGGATTGGGATAGGCAGCAGCGGATGCCACCTGATCGAAAGACACATCGGCGGGAATGTTGTTGCGCGTCATGATGTCCTGCATCTTGCGGGCATTCTCAGAGATGTCTTCACGGTCGCTCTTGCGCGTCGCTTCCACCCATTTTGCGTAGTACTTGTCGAAGTCACGTTGATCATCGGCGGAAAGCGTCCCGTGCCAGGCTTGCGGCTGTCCATAGGGATCGTGAGTGATAGGACGAGCGGCAGCGGCACTGCTAAGACAGAGCAGCAGAGCACACAAAGCAAGCAGATGTTTCATTGGGCCTCCTCCAGAAAACACGGCGAGAGCGCCGGATTTTCTTGTCCTCCGGTTTAAGGATTTAGATGGTTGGCGGAGGGGATGAGATTACCCAGGAATGCATAACCGTGGTCCAAGGCAGAGCTGTTGGACTTGGTAGAGACGCAGCATGCTGCGTCTCCACCATGCTGATTGCGCCCTCCCAAATCTGTACGTGCAACCCTACCTTCGTCGTTAAGACGCAGCATGCTGCGTCTCTACCGGGAACCTTGTATATTCCCTGCGGGAATTTCATGACTCTCTTTCGTGGAAAGTATCGAGTCGAGAGTGCCAGGCTAGCAGGCTATGACTATCGCGCCGAGGGCTGGTACTTTGTGACGATTTGCACCAAAGACAAGCTCTGCGTTTTCGGAGATGTATATGGTTTCAATGTGAATCTCACGCGGTCTGGAGAAATCGCTCACACCTGCTGGCACCAGATTCCACAGCATCATCGCGGAGTGCAGCTCGATCAATTCATTGTCATGCCAAATCATGTGCACGGCATTGTTATTCTCGAGGGAAGAATGGACGGTCCGTCGCTTGGCCAAGTTGTGCGCTCTTATAAGTCAGGCGTACTGAATCAATGCCGCAGAGCTGACCTCGAACAATGGCGTTGGCAAACCAGGTTCTATGACGAGATTCTGAAGGATGCAGATGCGGTTGGCAGTGTCCGGACTTACATTCGTGAGAATCCGATCAATTGGGACACTGACCCAGAGCACGTTTTCCTTCCAGTTCTGTAAGCAACCTATGCAAAACCGGGTAGAGACGCAGCATGCTGCGTCTTGACGAGAACGCGTGGGCTGCACGTGCGGATTGGAATAACCATCAGCATGGTGGAGACGCAGCATGCTGCGTCTCTACCTGGAAGCTACTCATCCGCCGATAAGAAGCCTAAGATCGGCCGACCTCCAAGAGAAATTCGGAAGCCGTACAGCGCCAACGCAAGGGCAATTATGACCGGCACAAATCCGCGGGCAAAGTACCAGCGCCCGGGATCGAGCGCCACGGGAAAGGCTTGAAGAAAATTCTGAACGCTGTAAGCCACAATCAAGGCGAGCAATCCGAAGCGCAAAAGCGCGGTTAGAACCAATGCTGCAATCAGCACGGCGCCCAAAGTTTCCGCAATTACGTTTTCTCGTCCGAGGTTAATCAATGTGATCAGCATGCCGAGCACCACAATCGCGGCCCAGTAGTTTCGTATTCCCGAGCGAATCAGAAAGAAGAGAAAGAGCATCGTGAGTCCAACGAAGATGCCTCCAATGGCGCAGTTGAGAAGCATGGCAACGAAGTGCGCCGTACTCTCCACTACCGGACCATCGGCGTTGATCGGTGTTTGCCCGGCCAGATTGAACCACGCAGGCAGCGCGTTAATCACGTGTTCCACAAGGGCGAGGCTCGCCCCAAGCAGCGCGCCGGCCAGCAGGTCGCGTCCCACCATGGGATCGTGGTAGTTGCCACCGAGCAGGCGTGTCCAGGAGATCAGGTACTCAGGCCAGCGGCGCCGAACATAGGGCTCAAGCGCGATGTAATAGATCCAGATGACCGCGGCGCCGATCAGGGCGAGCGCAACCGGCACAATCAGAAGATTAAATTCGAGATTCACGTCTGCAACGTGATGCATCAGCAGGACGCGCGCGATCGCATTCACGATCAGGAAAAAAGCGGCCAGGCGAAAGGCGCCTTTGCGGTCTCCGCGTCCCAGGCGAACGTTCTTGCGCGCGAAGACAATCGCGATCAGCACCAGCGCTACTCCACCTCCCACCACGGTGAGCAGTGCAATAGTTCCCGTTCGGCTCGTCTTCTTTTCCGGCATCCATTCCGGCGCCGTGATCCAGGGAGCGATTACGTGAAAGTACACCGGCCTGCCGCGATACCCAGCTGCGGCGACGTGAATCGGAGTGCGATCGCTCTCGTATGTGCCCTCCCAATCGCGTTGCACATCGAAGGGCTCAATGGGAAGCCACTTGGGCGTGGCCGGCTTGAAGCGGGAGATGTCCAGGCCGGCCTGCTGAAACATCTCCTGCCAGTTCGGCTCCGGCGCAGCAGCCTGGGATTGATCCTGCGGCGGGACTGCGCGAAAGATGCGGAGTCGTCCTACTGAATCCAGAGACACCAGCACCATGCCTGAAGTCTCGAACGGAGGATCCTGCCATTGCACGCGCCCGCTGGGACTCAGGGGGGAAAGCACGTCAGGGCTGTGACGATAATTGAACGCCAGAGCGCCGGGGTTCGCGCCCGTGATCGGTTCGCCATGAGGCGACGACATCTTCATCGCGTTGCGATACAGCAGATATCCGTAGTTGCGGGTAAACCACCAGGCGCGGTCCCCAACCTGCGCGTATCCGGCTTTGGTAGCGATGTCGCGCGCGCGATCTTCGAGGACATCTGGACTCTTGTCCACGGGATAGAGCGCCAGATCGGTGGAATAGCGTGCGACCCAGAGCACGGCGAGAAAGACCACTAACGTTCCCGCCAGAAGCGACCATGCCACTCGCGGCGCTAGCGCCTGCTCACCACCGGCGGCAGCAACCATTTGCGGAGATGGAGTCTCCCCGGCGGCAAGTGCTGCGGCCAGCGGATCTCCTCCGGGCAGCGCAGCCGCAATCTGCAGTGCCGTATTGGGACGCTTCTGCGGATCGGCCTCCAGACAGCGCAGAATCACTCGCTCAACCAGCGGATCGAGGTCGTGAACCACTCGCGTGGGACTGGTGACAGAGCTGTGCTCGCGCAGCCTCAATAAGTCGTTCAGATTGCTGGCTTCAAACGCACGTTTGCCGGTGAAGAGCTCGTAGAGTACGAGTCCAAGCGAGTAGATATCGCTCTGAACCGTTACTTCTTTGCCTGTGAGCTGTTCGGGCGCCATGTAGGCCGGAGTTCCCGAACTGATCTCCGAGCCCTGGATGTCGGTCGCGATTCCAGCAAGGCCGAAGTCCATGATGCGCATCTTGCCGCGATCGTCGAGCATCACGTTTGCGGGCTTCAAATCGCGATGCAGCACCCCATGATCGTGTGCAACCGCGAGACCGGCACAAAGTTGGCGCGACATCTCGATCGCTTTGTCCTGCGGCAGACGACCGATTCGGCGGAGAAGCGTCGAGAGATCTTCGCCGTCGACGTATTCCATGCTGATGAACGGCACGCCATTGGCTTCGCCAATGTCAAAGACGCGGCAGACGTTCGGATGCGAGATCTCGCGCGCAATACGCACTTCGCGGTGGAAGCGTGCCAGCGCAGCTCCGTCCTGCACGAGCTTTTCCGGCAGGAACTTCAGGGCCACATCCTGATCGAGCTTGAGGTCTTCCGCACGATAGACCTCTCCCATGCCGCCGCGGCCAATGAGCGCTACGATGCGGTACCTGTCCGCAAGCAGAGTGCCGGGAAGAATGCGGCCGCTTTCAGCGCGTAATGAGGCAGACGAAGAAGAAGACGGTGGCGTTACAGGAACGGGTGAAGACGGACTGCGATCCAGCGTGACTTGAAGCCCAGATCCTGGAACGTTGGGGGCACCGCATGTGGCACAAAATCGCGCCGATTCGAGAACGGAGCTTCCACAATGGGGACAGTAGGGCATGAATGCGCGATTCTACCCCAGGATTTCAGCAAAGGCTCTCCACCAAATCCCAGCCTTGTGGCACAGCCGCTCTCGACACTCGTGGGCTGAGGGTATGGTAGAGACGCAGCATGCTGCGTCTTGACGAGGATGCGCGGGCAAATACGTGCGATTGGAATGACCGTCAGCATCGTGCAGACGCAGCATGCTGCGTCTCTACCGCTGCCCCTTTTTCACGTACTCCGCTGGTATTGGATTATCCGGCGTCTCGCCCTGCCAAAGAATCGTCATCACCCACCAGCGTTTGCCATCGTTTACTAACTGAAAGCTGTTGATGCCACGCTGGAAAGGCTGCGCGTCGTCGGCGTTATGCCGCGATTCGTAAGTGCTGAAGAGCTGCGCGATATTGCCGTAATGCTCAATCTTGTTCGAGACACTGCGTTCGAAGAAGCCTTCTTTCTCGAGAAACGGAGCGGAGCGTTCGATGTAGTCCTCAGGTGAGAGTACTCGCGCCCTGACCTCCGATTCATTCGGTCGTTTGCCGGTCGGAATCAGGCGCGCACCCGGATAGAAGAGTGAGCGGAAACGATCCCAGTCACGTTTCTTGCCCGCCGGACCTGAGATCACGTCGTAGGTAGCGGTCAGGATCGCTTCGATGGAATTCACGTCTTCCGGCTTGGCTTGAATTATGGGAGGAGCGGACGACGGTTGCGTCGGGGCAGACTGAGCGAGTGCGAACGAAGCATACGCGAGCACAGAAACCAGAATTGTTGTTTTCATGCGTTCGGAAATCCTAGTCGTTTTCGCCTTAACACGCATCTTGTCAAAACCCTTTTGAACACGGAGGACACAGAGGGCACAGAGTAAAGACAACATCGCAAATCGGCGGCGAGTACCCGACAGACTGTTGAAGAATGGTTGAGGCGTCTAGGAACTCACAGAGTTGCAATTGACGCGAAGCTTCTTTCAGAGTCCCTGAGGAAATGTTTAAGGATTAGCCCGAATTGGGCTCTCTGACTTTTGTTCCTCTGTGCCCTCCGTGTTCAAAGGTTTTGATTTTTTCCTGAGCAATACTAATGCGCACTCTTCCGCTTCCCGCTCATAACCATTTATCCTCTGTAGCTTCATTCGAGAGGAAATAACAAAATGTCGATCCTGCGATGGATGAGTGCAATGGTGCTCATGCTTAATGCTCTGGGTGCAATGGCTCAGCAGGCACCCACCGTTCCCTACAACGAGCTGCGCTGGCGCTGCATTGGACCTTTCCGTGCCGGACGCACGGTCGCCATCGCCGGAATTCCCGATCAGCCCAACGTCTTCTTCATGGCGCCGAACAACGGCGGGGTTTGGAAGACTGATGACTTCGGACGAACGTGGAATCCGATTTTCGACGGCCAGCCTACGGGCTCTGTCGGCGCGCTGGCCCTTGCGCCCTCCGATCCAAATATCATTTATGTGGGCAGCGGCGAGGGACTGCGGCGGCCCGACCTCTCTACGGGCGATGGCATCTACAAATCCACAGATGGCGGCAAGAGCTGGACTCATCTAGGCTTGCGCGATGGGCAGCAGATCGGATCGATTCTCGTCGATCCTCGCGATCCCAATCGTGTTTACGTAGCTGTGCTCGGACACCCCTATGGTCCGAACGGGGAACGTGGAGTCTTTCGCTCGACTGACGGCGGACAGACGTTTCAGAAGATCCTCTACAAAGACGAGAACACAGGGGCGATCGATCTGGCCTTTGATCCGGCGAATCCGCAGACGATTTACGCCGACATGTGGGCCTCGCGCCGTCCACCGTGGAGTGTGGGCGATTCCTACAATGCGGCTGGAAGCGGCCTGTACAAATCGACCGACGGTGGGGACCACTGGCAGCAACTCACCGGAGCCCTCCCGGATTGGGAACACGACAAGCTTGGACGCATCGGCATCGGCATTGCTCCGAGCAATCCCCGCCGGATCTACGCGATGGTGGACTCACCCACCAAAGGCGGCGTTTACCGCTCTGACGATGCCGGCGAAAGCTGGAAGCGCATCAGCAACGAAGCTCGCGTCTGGGGCAGAGGCTCCGACTTTGCCTGGGTGCGCGTCTCGCCTAAAGATGAAAATACGATTTACGTAGCCAACACCTCAAGCTACAAATCGACCGACGGTGGTCAGAACTTCGTCGCCTGGAAGGGCGCGCCCGGCGGAGACGACTATCACACGATCTGGATCAATCCCAAGAATCCCGACATCATCCTTCTCGGCGTAGATCAGGGCGCCACGATAACCGTCAACGGTGGCCGCACCTGGAGTTCCTGGTATAACCAGCCGACCGCGCAGCTCTATCATGTCATCACCGACGACCAGCATCCGTACTGGGTTTATAGCGGCCAGCAGGAGAGCGGCTCCGCTGGAGTGCTCAGCCGTGGCAATGATGGCCAGATCACGTCGAATGACTGGCATCCGGTCGGCGCTGATGAGTATTCCTACGTGGCT
>QIBC01000245.1 GCA_003225215.1 Acidobacteriota bacterium | reverse complement strand
ATTCGGTAACCTTGCGCCATCCCAAGACTCACAATACGATTCCAAAAAACAGCAGCACTCCCCGCGTCGGTTCACTAAAGAGGCACTCCTGAAGAAGCGATTTGTAAAATTAACTCCCCCGCCGGGAAGCTGGCTAATCGTCGCCCTGCTCATTCTCTGCCTACCCATCCCCGTGGCCGCGCAGACCCGCGAGACGCTGCAGTTCATTGGTTCCTCGCAACTCGATAGCCCCGCCAGCACAGGAATTCCGGCTGACGATCTGCGGGTGAGCCCGCACCCGGACGCCGACGCCGATTTAGCTGGAATTACCAAGGGCTCGGGCTCTGCATCTGTCCCGGTGATTGCGCTTCCTCAGTCAGTTTCACGAACTCACGCGAATCTCGCGCTCGCGTTCAACGGGCTCACTCATCGCGAGCAACGCTTTGCCGGTTCGGGCGCTTATGCAAATACCCAGTTCAGCACCGAACCGCCCGATTCAGGCTTAGCGGTAGGCAATGGCTTCGTGCTCCAGACCGTCAACGCTGCGCTAGCGATTTACGACGCAAGTACGGGAGCTCTCAGGCAAGGACCGACAGCGCTGAATCAGTTCTTCCGTCTAAAACCAGAGATTGAAAGGTCATCAGCAACATACGGCGATTTCACGAGCGATCCCCGTGCTTACTACGATACCCAGCTGCAGCGCTGGTTTGTGATCGTGGTAGCCATTGCAACAAATCCGCAGACCGGAGATTTGTCTGCTCCGACGCGCCTGCTGATCGCCGTTTCTGAGACGAGTGATCCGACACAGGTCTGGAAGATCTACGCCATTGACACCACTAGCCATGGCGCCGAGGGCTGCCCCTGCTTCGGAGATCAGCCGGTGATTGGCGCGGACGCGCATGGTTTGTTTATCAGTACCAACGCTTTTAGCCTTCATGAAGGCTTTGCCGGCGTTCAGATCTATGCGCTGTCCAAACAGCTTCTCGCCGGCGGCGCAGTTCCTGCGGTTGTTCACTGGAGCAATCCGAAGCTGGCTGGCGGATTTGCCTTTAGTGTGCAGCCTTCGATCCGCTCAGGGCACACGCCTGATGACCCGGCCAACGGGCTCGAGTACTTCACGAGTGTTGCAGATATTCGCAACATGCTTGACCACCGCATTGCGGTCTGGGCAATCAGTAATACTGCTTCATTAGCCAACGAAGCACCAACGCTAAAGCTGCGAAGCACGATTATCGGAGCCCAACCCTTCGGCGTTCCGCCCGATGCGCCTCAAAAAAATGGGGAAACGCGACTGGGTAGTCTGCTATCGCAGAAGACTGAGTACATAGCGACGAACGATCAGCGGATGCAGCAGGCAGTGTTCGCGGACGGCGAACTCTGGTCAGCGTTAACCACGATGGTGGCAATTGGCGAGGATCCAAGCCCGCACGCAGGCATTGCCTACTTTGTTCTGCGTCCTTCAATCTCGGCTAGCGGTGCGCTTCATGCAGAGATCCTAAGCCAGGGATATCTTGCTGTCGCCGATGCCGATTTGTTTTATCCCGCAATTGCGGTTCGTCCGAATGGCGAAGGAGCAATCGCATTTACCCTGAGCGGCGGTGAGTACTATCCGAGCGCAGCATTCGCCACAGTCGACCGAAATGGCGTGGGGAATGTACAGATCGTGGCCGTCGGCACGGCTCCAAATGACGGCTTCAGCGGATACAAATACTTTGGGGGTGGCGGCTCAGGACGAACCGGCGACTACTCGGCCGCAACAGTCGATGAACGCGGTTCGATCTGGGTGGCTTCTGAATACATTCCGTCTGGTCCAAGAACATTGCTGGCAAACTGGGGAACCTTCATCGCACAGATCGCCCCGATCAAGTAGTTTTCAGCACGGAAACACCAAGCACGCGAAACCTCCGTGTGCGCCTTCCTCGTGGTGAAAAGCATTTAGCGGCTTAGCTGCTCCACCTTCGCCACGCTGGCGCGTAACTCTTCGACAATCTCGTGCGCAGCTTGACGGGCGTGATCTTCCTGATTCGGCTCAAAGGAGATGGCCCCAACCCTCGCATGCCCCCCACCTCCGTACCGTTCGCAGATCACCGCCAGATTGACCATGTCCTGCGGACGCATCGTCGTCCACGGATTGGAGCCGACCGATACTTTTGTACGGAAGGAGCTCTTGCTGAGACCGACACTGTAAGTGGAGTCGGGGTGCAGGTAATAGGGCACAAATTTGTTATATCCCTCGAGCTCATAGTCCATCAGGTCGAAGAAGATCGTTCCCTGCTTGCAGTCCGAACGCTGCTTCATAATGTCAATCGACCGCTCATGTCGCTCAAGCAGCGGCGGAATCAGCGGCGCTACCAAGGGATCTTCAATAATGTCCGCCAGCGATTTGCAGGCTAGCAGAGGAATTAGTCGCGGCGTGAGATTCTTGTCCTGCGTGGACTCCACGACCATGGTGAGCTTCATCGCCGGCTGTTTCATTTCTACTGCGGTTTTCGCGTCCTTGTACTGAGCTCCGTCGACAATGTCTGCCCATTCGATAAGTTCCGCAACCGGCGTTGGATTGAATCCAAAACGGTTCTCGGCAATTGTGGCTAAGAACTTGGTGCAGGACTTGAAGCCCGGATCGTAGAACTTCTTATTACTTTGATTGTGCAGAAAGTGCTCGTGATCTTCTGGACTCAGGAATGCGCTCTGGTGATGGTCGAACCACCAGCTGATCTTGGGAGACGCTGAGTACTTGAAGTCGACAATCGCGTTCTCGTCGCCGGTGAATTCCGCCTCGTCGAATAACGACCCAGCACGATGCAGAAGGCCGAGGTACTCGAAGCTCGCGTTGTCGCGAATGCGCTCCGAATAAAAGCGGGAAAACAACGCGGCCGATGCCGTCCCATCGAAACACTTGTCGTGAAAAAAAACCCGGACCTTCAAAATGGCTCCCTGTAGTTAATCGCCGGCTTCTGGCTCTCGCTTCCATCGTGAACCGCGGAGTCCGGGCTCGAGAGAAGAAAGCTAATCATCTTGCCATGCAAACAGTGGGGATTCAAGCAGCGTTCGTCTACCTAGACGATGCGGCGGCTGGTCTTCCTGCGGCAGTCCTCACACACGCCGTAGATTTGGAAGGTATGGCGTGTGGTCTCATAGTGATGTTTGCGGCCGATCTCTTGTTCCAATCGGTCTACTTCGGGAGAGAAGAACTCGACGGAGCCTCCGCAATCGGTACACACCATGTGGTGATGACTGCGGCGGTTGTGCTGATGCTCGTAGCGCGCAATGCCATCATGAAAAGCAACTTCGCTGGCCAGACCACACTCTGCTAGAAGCTTCAGGGTGCGGTAAACCGTCGTAAACCCGATGCGAGGGTCGCGCTTGCGAACCAGTTGGTGAAGCTGCTCGGTGGACAAATGCTCGTGAGTCTCGAGAAAGGTAAGCAGGATGGTGTCGCGCTGCTCCGTCTGCTTTAGACCGACACGTTTCAGGTGCTGGTGAAAGCGATCCTGAGCCTCGCGGAGGGACTCCCGCGAAATCGATATGTGGTCATCAATGCGCTTTTGAAGCATCCGAATCGCAGCCGCAGACCTCCTTCGAGAATAACATTAAGGACCTATTTCACCACGGAGACACGGAGTACACGGAGAAACACAAGGCTGAGAACGGAAAAAAATCATCCACCATTAACTGCTTTCTCCGTGTACTCAGTGCCTCCGTGGTGAAATTGTTCGTCTAGAATCGGAATACATGGCAACCACGACGCTCGCACCGCCGAAGAAACAGGCACAAAGCATCATTCTTCGTTCGCTTGTAACCTTTGGAACCCTCCTTGGGGTCGCCATTATGGGAGTCGCACTTTGGATTTATGCGATCGGACGCAGCGAGCTTCCTCAAGTGGATGGAACCATCACGGTGGCCGGACTCTCCGGACCGGTTTCGGTACTGCGAGACAAGTTAGGCGTACCCCACATCCGTGCGGCGTCTTATGACGATCTATTCTTCGCGCAAGGTTTTGTTACCGCGCAGGATCGACTCTGGCAAATGGACATCTCCCGCCGCTACGCGGCTGGAACTCTCGCGGAACTTCTCGGTCCAAGTCTGCTGAAGCACGACCGCCGGCAACGCTATCTTCAGATTCGCGCTGCGTGTGAACGAGCCGTGGGCAAACTCGATCCACAACAGCGGCGCTTTCTCGAAGCGTATGCGCAAGGTGTAAATGCATTCATTGAGCAAAGTCGCAAACACCTGCCGATCGAATTCAAGATCCTGCGCTACTCGCCTGCCCCATGGCGCGTGGAGGACTCGCTCCTCATTGGCGCCAATATGGACCAGATGCTCAACACCCAGTACGATCTGGAACTCAAGCGCGAGAAGGTTGTCCGTCATCTCAATGCCCAGGAGATCGCGGATCTTTATCCGAGCACCTCCTGGCGCGACCTGCCTCCTGCACAACAGGCGAATCCCTCAATCGAGGACGAGCAATCGCCAACGAAGCAGAATCCCGATTCGAAAGAAGACGAAGAAGACGAGCACCCTACTCCAACCAAGACCTCCTCTTTCATTCGGGCTCTTGATGCCCGTTCCTGCGACATGTGTGTGCCCGGATCGAACAACTGGGTTGTCTCTGGCGCGCACACCGCAAGTGGCAAGCCTCTGCTCTCGAATGACATGCACATCGAGCACTCCATTCCCGACATTTGGTATGAGACTCATCTAACCAAGGGCGACGGTCAGGACTACGACGTTGCAGGCGTAAGCCTCCCCGGCCTCCCTTTCGTCATCGTGGGTCACAATCGTCGCATCGCCTGGGGATTCACGAATCTCGGCCCCGATGTGCAGGATCTGTTCATCGAACAATTCAACGCCGCTGGAGAAGTGGATACCCCAAAGGGCTGGCAAGCCCCGCAGAAGACTCGCGAGGTGATTCACGTTAAAGGCAAGCCCGACGAGGTCTTTGACGTGATAGTCACCCGTCACGGCCCAATCATCACGCCGATCCTAAGCGGCGAGACCCGGCAGCTGGCACTCGAATGGACGCTCTACGACTCTGAAACGCTGGGAATTCCTTTTGGGGAAATAAACTCGGCGCGAAATTGGTCAGAGTTTCGCAGCGCGTTCTCCAAATTCGGCGGCCCGTCACAGAACGTAGTCTATGCCGATGTCGATGGTCACATTGGCTATCAAGCTACAGGCAAAATTCCGGTGCGTACCTCAGGCGATGGAATGCTGCCCAAGTCAGGAGCCGATGCCGCTCACGACTGGACCGGCTACGTGCCCTTTGATCAGCTCCCGAACGTATACGATCCTCCATCAGGGCTTCTGGCAACCGCCAACGGACGCATCACTCCCGACGGATATGCTCGCGTGCTGGCCAACGTCTGGTGGGCGCCGTATCGCACGTCGCGAATCTTTCATCTTCTCGAGCAGGGCGAAAAGTTTAAGCCGGCTGACATGCTCGCCATCCAAACGGACATTACTTCGGAACTGGAGCGCTTCTTCGCCGACCGATTCGTTTACGCCATTGATCATTCAAAGAACGCCTCGCAGCGCGTCCGCCAGGCAGCCGAGATCATGCGAGGCTGGGATGGTCGTATGGAGAAGAACAGCTCTGCCGCAAGCATCGCTTACTGGAGCCGGCGTAATTTAATGAAAGTACTGCTGACTCCCAAAATGGGCGACGACT
>QIBC01000064.1 GCA_003225215.1 Acidobacteriota bacterium | reverse complement strand
TTGCTTTTTAGGCATTATGTGACGCTGATTCTTCAGTAGCTAGAAGCCAGCAGCCAGTAGCTGTATCAAAACCCCATGATGTTGTACCCGCAATCCACGTAAATCGTGTCGCCGGTGATTCCCGTGCTCAGATCGGAGGCGAGGTAGAGCGCGGCATCGCCTACCTCGCTCGTTTCCACATTGCGCTTCAGCGGTGCGCGCTCCGCGTGCGCTTTCAACATGTCTCCCAGGCCAGAGATTCCGCGCGCGGCTAGCGTCTTGATGGGACCAGCGGAAATAGCGTTTACACGTATCTTTTGCTGCCCCAGGTCAGCGGCCAGATACCGAACGGAAGCTTCAAGCGCAGCTTTAGCAACGCCCATCACGTTGTAGCGCGGCACCACTTTTTCTGCACCGTAATAAGTAAGCGTGATCACGCTTCCGCCTTCAGTCATGAGCGGCGCGGCGGCGCGAGCGACGGCGATCAGCGAATACACGCTAACATCATGCGCAATTCGAAAACCTTCACGCGTTGTGAAGATAAAGTCATTCTTCAATTCGTCCGCGGGAGCATACGCCACGCTGTGAACGAGCGTATGCAGCTTGCCATAACGGGACTTGAGCTGCTCGAAGAGCTGATTGATCTCCACGTCGTTCGAAACGTCGCACTGGAATGCAGCCGCTCCCGGAAGAGCTTCTATAAGGTCTTTCGCCTCCTGCGCGAGGCGCTCATTTTGATAGGTGATCGCCAGCGTCGCCCCCGCTGCCTGCAACTTCTGCGCGATCGCCCACGCAATACTGCGCTTATTCGCAATTCCAAAAACGATCGCTACTCGACCCTGCATGTTGATCATCAAGTGCTCCGGGAAAACTTCTAAGAATATCAGAGCCAATTTCACCACGGAGACACAGAGAACACAGGGAAAAAGCCGGATCAAACCACCAAGGACACGAACAATCACAAAGGTAGTCAGGAATTAGTTCGCCACAATTCCGGAGTGATACTTCGTGCCCGTTGTGGTCAATTTGGGCTGTTCTCCGTGTTCTCCGTGCCTCCGTGGTGAAAATCGCTCTTTCTTTTCTAGCTTCATTCGATTGCGTCTCACCACATCCACCGTTCATAATCCAAACATCGAGGTGATTTATGCCTTCGGATTTCGACCGGACCAAACGCAAGCTGAATGAAGCAGCATCTAAGATTGAGCAGGAGATCAGGAATGCGGTCCAGCACTTGAACGACAACGTGATACCAAAGGTGCGAACCGAAGGAACGCAAGCTCTGCGCAACGTTGCCCAGGAACTGCAAAAGCTTGCTGATCGGTTGGACGACTCTAAGAAATCGGCCCCGCAGCAGAAATGAAATTCACTCACCTTTTCCTACCGACGCTGTTCTTGGCGCTACTCGCCGGCTGCGGGCATAAGGAAGCGGCGGTGAGCGTTCCACCTCCACCCGACCTCCCTCCGCATCCGACCGTAACCACAACGCCGGCGCCTTCGCGTGAAAGTCGCGATACAACCATCGCGAAGACACCGCTTCCTGTTACTCCAAGCGAAAAGTTATACACGCAATTGGGACTGGCGAGTTGGTACGGAGCTCCGTACCACAACCGTCGCGGATCGAATGGCCAACTTTATGACATGAATGCCATGACCGCCGCGCACCGAACGTTACCGCTTAACAGTGTGGTTCGTGTGACGAATGTGAAGACAGGCGGTTCCGCTGTGGTGCGCATTACCGACCGCGGTCCATTCATTGGCGAGCGCATCATTGATCTGTCGCTGGCTGCGGCCAAAGCTGTCGATGTATGGGGACCGGGCACAGCCTGGGTGAAACTCGAATTAATCGCGACTCCGGCGCCTCTCGATAGTGGTGGGAAATGGGCGGTACAGATTGGCGCCTTCGATACTCGTGAAGCTGCCCTGCAGATGAAACAGTCGGTAATCGACCGCTACCACCCGACGAACGTCCTTGAGTTTGCGGGCCCAACGGGCGAATGGGTTCGCATACGCGTGCAGAACGACGACCGCGAATTGGCCGAAGGGATTTCACACAGCGTCACGACTCCGGAGGGCGGAGTCTTTCTCGTGCGATTAGACTAGAGGTCAGTCCCCAGCTGCCTCGTACAAACGCAGCATGCTGTGTCTCTACCATGCAGATCGGATTGAAGAGGAACGCGAATGGACTGCCTTTTCTGCCGTATGATCAGCGGTGAAATTCCCACGAAGAAAGTTTATGAAGACGATGAAACCCTGGTGTTTGAAGACATCAAGCCACAGGCTCCCACGCACGTCTTAATCATTCCGAAGAGACACATCGTTGGAGTTAGGGAGGCAAACGCTGAAGACGCTCCGATCATTGGCAAACTTCATCTCGTAGCGGCGCAGATCGCCCGCGATCGCAAGATCGAGAACGGCTATCGAACCGTGTTCAATGTTGGTCCCGGCGCAGGACAGTCGGTTTTTCATCTCCATTTGCATCTGCTGGGCGGACGTCCTCTAAGCTGGCCTCCCGGATAGGAAGCGGCCGGTATCGTTCTTTCTGACGGTTTGTTCCGGTGCCGTCACCCAAACATCGCATTCAAATCCGCATACTTCACTGCATCCTCGGCGAATGTAAACGTTCCTTGCGCCTCCATCTCCCGCGCAGCGCGGAGGAACGCGCCCATCGCGGACCGCGCCAGCGCGCTGCCAACGCTGACTCGCTTCACTCCGAGCTCCGACAGATCCGCGAGACTTAATTGCACACCTTCGAGTCCCATAATGACATTGATCGGACGATCGACGGATCGAACTACTGCGCGGATATCCTCTTTAGTCTTCAGTCCCGGGGCGAAGAGCACATCGGCGCCGGCTTCCTGGAATGCCTGCAGCCGCGCAATCGTATCGCGCAGTTCAGGACGTCCCACGATGAAGTTCTCCGCCCGCGCAGTTAAAGTGAACGGGAACGCCAGAGAATGCGCAGCCTCGGCGGCCGCACGTACTCTCTCGGCCGCCAGAGGAATCTCGTATGGAGCCTTCCCGCGACCTTGAGGTACGTCCTCGACGGAGCAGCCCGCAAGGCCGGTTTGCGCAGCGAGGCGAATCGTCTCTGCGACTTCAAGTGGTTTGTCGGCGTACCCATTTTCCAGATCAGCACTGACCGGAACCTCAGTGGCAGCGACCAGGGCGGCAGCGTGCGCAAGCATCGTTTCCCGATCGACCGCTCCATCAGCCTTACCAATAGAGAATGCAAATCCCGCGCTCGTAGTGGCGAGCGCCTCGAATCCCAGCGACTGCAGCAATCGCGCAGTCCCGGCATCCCACGGATTAGGAATGATGAAACCGCGATCTCGCTGATGCAGCGCGCGGAAGACTCTTCCTTTTTCTGCTTGCGTAGGCATTGGAGGCTCCACGTTCATTCTCATGGTTCAGGATGCTGAACGGTCGAATCACATGTCAAAAAAGCGGGACCAGTGGCTTGCATTCCTCAGTTTCCATCCAACTGCCCCAGCTGTCTGACGAATGCATTTTCCTGCTGCCTTTCACATCCTCTACACTGGTTTGGCCTGCACCGTGAAGAACATGCGAGCTCGACAGAACTTACCAATTCGCAAGCTACTCTGCGACTTCTTCATTCGGGCTTGTCTGACCGCAATCGTTCTTCTTGCAGTTCCATTTCAGGGACGTCCGCTCCCAACTTTAGCTGCGCAAACGGTCGCACCTCAACCAGCCGAGCCCCGAAAGACGAGCACGCCCTACAGCGGAGACCTGTCAATCTTCGAGAATCCGGATCGTGACAAGAAGCTACAGGTCCAGCGTGTGATGGACATTCTTGATATTCACCCGGCTAGCAGTGTTGCAGATATCGGAGCCGGCTCGGGCTGGTTCACTGTGAGGGCGGCAAAACGCGTTGGGGAGGACGGTACTGTCTATGCCGTGGACATCAATCCCGAATCGATCAAATACATAGACGAGCGGGTACGCAAAGAAGGAATGCGCGCCGTTTGTACCATCTTGAGCACTCCGGACGATCCGAAGCTGCCTCCCAACAGCGTGGATTCCGTTTTGATACTCAAGACCTACCACGAAATCGCAGCGCCGATCCTCCTGCTGCAGAACCTGCGCAAGTCGCTTCGAAGTGGCGCGCGTATCGGCATTATCGATCGCAACGGCAATGGCGAGGATCATGGCATCCAGAAGGATGTTGTGATCAAGGAAGCTGCACAGGCCGGCTATCGCCTCATCGAGCAATATGATTTTGTAAAAACCGACCGCGAGGACTACTTCCTCGTCTTCCAGGTCCATTCAGATCGTCCGTAATCGGTTTAACGCCTGAAAAGCGGAGTTGCGCAAAGTGGGCCCGTCCGAATCTTGTCTCAAGGATTAGGGTCACGGGCCATCGGCTTAATACCACTCAGGCGGGATACTTAGAAGCCCTAAGGAGTTTCTCTAATGTGAGCAGAGTAGATGCGTCCATAGCTTCCCGTAAAGGGACTGGTCGCGGCAGCGGCCAGCCATTGTTAGCGGAGGCTGAATGCGACAGGGCGTTTCTACACTTTCTCTATGTCTTATTCTTATTGCTGCGATCGTCGGATGTGGCGGCTCGAGCGGCTATAAAAATTCCGCGGGAACTTTGACGAGCACAAATCTTGCCACCGGCAGCAGTAGTCCAGCGCCTGGAACAACAACAACTCCAGGCGCCAGTTCGGGAAGCACCGGAGGCAGCTCAGCAGGGAGTACAACTCCCACGAATCCTCCTGCACCTCCTCCGGTGCCGGCGACTCCCTCCGATGGCTCGACGCAAGTTGTGATCAGCTCACCCGTAGAGGGCGCCAGCGTAGGCTCTCCAGCCCAGGTTTCCGCCGGCGTGGTTGGGCCTACGGCGATCAGCTCCATTCAGCTGTATGTGGATAACGCGATGAGCTTTCAGGCAGATTCCTCGCAGATCAATACCGCCCTGCAGCTCCCGGCAGGCACTCACACGATGGTTGCCCAGGCTTGGGACCAAAATGGGAACGTTTATAAGTCGGCTCCGGTGCATGTCATGGTTCAGGGAAGCGCAGCTCCCAGCGCACCGCCTGCTCCGGTTCCGGCGGCTCCGGCTCCTGCACCTGCGGCTAATGCCGCTCAGATCCAGACGCAACCGGGTTGGGACAACTGCGATGTCTGCGCAGGCGCTGCCGGTAACGGCCCTAATACCGCACACGCCATGGTGGAGGGCGTAAGCTCTCCTTCCCTCAGCGGAGCTGCCGCTCGCTTCGACATTGGCGGCACGCCCTGGGGCGCGGCCCTGTTCTGGCGCGAGCTCGGCTCACACGACGAAGCGCAGAACTTGAAATATGATCTGGATTTCTACCTTGACTCCGTTTCCAGCGGGCAAGCGCTCGAGTTCGACGTCAATCAGACCACCGGCGGCAGCAAATACATCTTCGGCACGGAATGCGACTTCCGCGGATCAGGGACCTGGCGCGTTTGGAATGCTCCCGGCGCAACCTGGGTTTCAACGGGTGTTGGCTGCGCTGCGCCCAGTGCCGGTGCCTGGCACCATCTCACCTGGGAGTTCCAGCGCAGCGGCGGACAAACTCATTTCGTTGCGGTAACACTCGACGGCAACCGCCATGATGTGGGCATGAACTTCGGCGCCATCGGCCAGGGAGGCAGCGGACTCGACGTAGCGTTCCAGGCCGACCTCACAGGTTCCGGCGGCAATCAGTCCGTATGGTTAGATAACGTAAGCCTGTCGTGGTGAACCGGCACAACCCGCCTGGGCCGAGACACCGCTGGTGGTTCTGCTAAGTTGCGTAGCGGCGGAGTACCTCGGCAACGCGCTTCTTTTCCGCGAGCGACCGGCCCTTCACTCTCCTAAGCCACGGTAGCCATCGGCCTCGCATGGTGGCGCCTGCGGCGAGTAGTGCGTCGAACACTGGAGTGAAGTCGATGTCGGGCGCGCCGTGCTCGAAGCCCCAGCCGGCGTGCTCTAGAACGGTGCCGCCCCAAGTATTGATTTCTTCCAGCGGCGCACCGCGATCGAGCAATAGTCTGACGATGCTTAGGTGTCCGCCACCGGCTGCCCAGTGCAGGGCGGTTGCGCCGCTGTCGGCCCGGTCGAGGAAATTGGCGCCATGCTCCATGAGAAATACGACGGCGTTTTCGCGGCCGTACATGCAGGCCCATAGAAATCCCTTCTGCAACTGTGTTTTCGTCGCCGGCGGCTTCAGGCTGCCGTCGGGATCGAAGAAGGTCTTCACCACATCGATTTGTCCGAGTCCAGCGGCGCTCTCCAGGTCGAGTTGTGCGCCACGGGTAGCGAGAAACTCTGCCGCGCGGGGACGTCCATTGGCCAGGCAAGCAATCACTGCCGAGTGCCGGTTGCCGGCCAAGTTCGTTTTTTCCATCAATGCGCCGTGGTCCAGCAGCAGCTGCAGCAGCGCTTCCTGTACGCCGGCCACTTCAGGATGGACACTTGTCGCCGCCAAGCCCAACGTCGTGCATCCGCCGCCGTAAACGTCGGCCTCGGCGTCCACCTGCGCTCCGGACTTCAGCAGATGCCTGGCAATCTCCACGATGTTCTTGGGCGTCTTCTGCCGGTATCCTTCGATCCCATTGGCTGATGTGTAATGGAGAAGCGTGGCGCAATGTTCGCGCGTCGAACGCTCGCGTACCAATTTGGGATTTTCGCGCAGAAGCCGCTTCAGTGTCCGCAGGTCTCCGGAGACGATGGCGTCGGCAGCCTGCTCGAATTGCGCTACAGCCGAGCTATTTCGCGAAAGTTGCTCGATATGTTTGGCCAGCCCGGGCCAACTGATGAAGCCGTGGGAACGGGCAATCACAAACTGGGCGTTAGCCAGGGTGCATTCGCCTTCCTCAGAGAACAGCTTCCGCGTGGCGAATTCGTTTACCTCGTTGATCCATCTTCGATTTTCCACGGGAAGATGGGGAATGATTGCCAACCCGCTCAGGCGCACGAGATTACCGATCCACTCCGACACCCACTCGTATAAGGAAGCAGCATTTCCGGATTTGCAGACCTTCACCAGTTCCTTGGCGAGCTTTCTGTATTGTTCGAGATTGGGCCGTAGGGGGAGAGGGAGGGCGTCCTGCGGATTAGGAAACATACGAATCTCCTTTCATCGCATGCCTGGAGTCCGCACGAGTCAGGCTGAAAGAAGGTTCGTACCTTCAGTTGTGTTTCGAATGGGTGGGCACTGCCCTTTCCGCGGACTGGATGCGCCCCTCGCGCTTGCGCCAGCCTAATGTGGATGGAGGGTTAGCTTGCGCCAGCGCACGGTGCCGCTTGGATCGAGCAGGAACTCTCCCGGTCCCCCAGCCTCGCGACCGCCCTCTCCCTTCTCTGCGATCTTCAAATCGTACTGGCGGATTGCCTCCAATTTGGCGTCGGAAAGAACTGGAAAGGTAATACCGGCTTTGCGGCACATCTCGCGCGTTTCTTCCGGTGTATCGGCGCTAATGGCCACTGGTCGCACACCGAGTTGTTGAAGGGCGTCGAGCTTGGCTTGAATGCTCCGTAACTCGGAGACGCAGGAGCTTCACCAATATCCGCGGTAGAAGACAAGCAATACGCCGCGTGGCGCTGCTGCGCCGGCAGAAGTGCCGGGCAGCGGTGCAGAGAGCAACTCTGCAAGTTTTACTGCACCACCGTTGCTATCGGTCAGCAAAAATTCAGGAGCCTTTTGTCCTACATGGGGAGCATTCTGGGCGACAGGGTAGGCTCTCTTCATCATATAGAGCCCGAAACCGAATA
Source organism: Acidobacteriota bacterium (assembly GCA_003225215.1). Classification (GTDB taxonomy): domain Bacteria; phylum Acidobacteriota; class Terriglobia; order Terriglobales; family Acidobacteriaceae; genus Gp1-AA112. The sequence goes on along the minus strand of QIBC01000064.1, from coordinate 24,781 downwards.
GCGCAATCACTAGAAGACTGAGCGTGGCCAGGATCGGGCCGGCGATCTTGCCGCGATACGCTTCAGGTGCGGAGTAGGCGCGCCGCAACCCGCCAATGAGCAAGATGACGGCTACGATGCAGAGCAGCAGGCTGATCCAGAAGGCAGTGCGCGTGATTTCAAAAAGGAGAAAGTAGCCAAACAACGCGAGTAAGCTGCAGGCGAATCCAGTCCACAATCGCCAATTCCAAGCCTTGGGCGTCACAGAACCTCCGCTCTTGCTGAAATACTGAATCGGGTAATTGCCTAATAGAGTAATACATCTCTCTGCGGTTCGACACGCCGCACCACTCGGATCGGTCTAGAGACTCACTTCTAGAAACCCGCCTTCTCAATGATGCGGAAATTTGCGCTGCAGTGCAGCAGGCTCATGAGATACAGCAAAACACTTGGACACCCTTCGGCGTGCCGCGTCTCTGCTTCAAAACAGACGTGAGTCAACGCAGCGCAAAAGTCAGACGAGTAACCGAGGCGGTTGGAAAGGTGAAATGACTGGATCCGTCCCGCTCTACTTGAACAGCGGCTTCCTTGGTTCTCACCACCTCCGGCTGATCAAACGTGTTATGCGCGTGCACGTCCGATGCAGTCAGCACGGCAGCAGTTCCCGAACTGAGACTGGCGCCCCGCACCGCAATCTCCGTCTCTCTAGCCTGTTCCAGGTGTGGATTGACAACCGTAAGTACGAGAGTCTTGTTTTGCAGAGAAGCAGATCCCCTGAGACCCCAGAAGTGAGTCGGTTTCCCGTCGCGATCGTAAGTTACCTCCGGAGCGGAGAACTCTGTGCGCAACGCCTGGCCGGACTGGTGTGCAGCGTACATCTGGAACACGTGATAATTCGGCGTGACGATAAAGCGATCCTGGTGAGCGAGAAACAGCGAGTTCAGGCAGTTAATGAGCTGCGCGCACGCAGCCATGCCAACTTTCTCCGCGTGCCGATTGAAGGTATCCAGGGTGAGAGCGGTGGCGATTGCGTCGCGCATGGTGATCTGCTGGCCCAGCAGATGCGTTGGATCGACCTCTGAGCCTGATTTGTACCACGGACCATACTCATCCACCACGAGCTTGATGCGATGCTGACGATCGAATTGTCCCATCGCACTCCAGTGTTCGAGCACGATGTTTTCCATGCGATCAGCCTCATGAAGGAGCTCGTAATAATCGACAGGATCGAATTGGAGCGCATCGCCTTTTCGGGCCATCCAATCGTTGGTACGCCCACGGGCCAGGTTTTCGGCGTAGTGGTGAATTGACCATCCCCACCAGCTTTGGGGAAAGTATCGACGGCGTCCCAGCAATTCCTCGAAGAACCGGCGAGTCCAGTCCAGGTCTTCAGCATTCGAGCCTGAGGCAACGAGCGCCAGCTCGACTTCGTAACCGGGTACCCAGGTTGTGAAGCGCCGAAACTCAGTGGCGTAGTCCTCCGGCAGGAAGTTGCCGCCACAACCCCAACTCTCATTGCCGACTCCCCAATAACGCACGCCGAAGGGCTCAGGAAAACCATCTCGGGCTCGCTGATCCCCCAACGCCGTGCTTCCTGCCGGCGAATTGCAGTATTCGACCCAGTGGTCAAAGTCCAGAGCGGGAAGGCTGCGCAGATTTACCGCAATGTAAGGCTCCGCGCCACTCAAGCGGCAAAAGCGGACGAAATCGCTCGTGCCGAATGCGTTGCTCTCAAACTGCTGCACTCCTTTTAGTTGCTTGGCCTCCCTCGCTCCTGCCCAGAAGTTTGTTCGGCGCGGGCGCTGGTTTCGAGGTCCAATGCCATCTTTCCAGTCATAGCTGTCTGCAAAGCAACCGCCTGGCCAGCGCACAACCGGCGCGTGAATCCGGCGGAGCGCCTCAATCAGAGCCGTTCTGATCCCGTGCGTGTTCGGAACCTTCGAATCTTCGCCGACCCAGATGCCGTCGTAAATGACTCCACCGAGATGCTCGGCGAAGTGCCCATAAATGTTCGGCGAGATTGTGCCAATCGGCTCGTTTAACAGGATTTCAATATGGGAATCAGCCGCAGGCCCAAAGACGGCTCTGCGAGATACGATCGCCGCGGTAGAAACCAGGAATCCGGTCTTCAGAAATTCTCGTCGTTCCATTTGTGGCTACTTACACTTCAACGACACCTTTCCGCTAGAGTGTCCTTAGAATGAATTTTCATGGCTAAGCCGACATCGCGGATCGCGGGAGCAACAAGTGTAGCAACTCTTCTGATCATCATGGTTTTGCTTAGCTCGGATCGCTCCGTTCAGGCAGGTTCATCTTCTGCTACTTTTCCTACCTTCTACAAGGACGTTCTGCCAATCCTGCAGCAGCATTGCCAGGTGTGTCATCGCGCCGGCGAGATTGCCCCGATGCCGCTGGTGACCTTTGCCCAGGCTCACGGATACGCGGAGAAGATGAAGCGGATGACGAGCGTGAAGATGATGCCGCCGTGGTTTGCCGATTCACGCTTTGGACATTTTTCCAACGACAACTCGCTGACAGTGGAGCAGATCGCCACGATTGCATCATGGGCTGACAGCGGAGCAGCCGCGGGTAATGCAAAGGATGCTCCTCCGGCGCCACAGTGGACGAAAGGCTGGAATATTCCCGAACCGGACCTCGTGATCGGAATGCCCGCGCCCGTGACGATTCCTGCGCAGGGCGACGTGGAGTACACCTACGAGATTGTGCCCACTGGATTCACCGAGGACAAATGGGTGCAGGCTTCCGAGATTCGTCCAACCAGCCGGGACCATGTGCATCATGCGGTCGTCTACATTCGTCCGCCAAGCTCAAAGTGGTTGCGCAATGCGCCGCTGGGACGTCCGTTCTCGGCTTCGGACATGACGGCTGGCGAGGATACACAGCAGGCCCTGTTTACCGACAGCGACATGCTTCTCGTCTACGCTCCCGGCAGCTCCCCCGATCAGTGGCCTGACGGGATGGCAAAATGCATTCCTGCCGGATCGGACCTCGTCTTCCAGATGCATTACACAACCAACGGCCATGCCACTACCGATCAGACGAGTATCGGAATCGTTTTTGCGAAGCAACCGCCGAGGCAGCGTGTGCTGACTCTGCAGCTCACCAACTACAGCTTCGTGATTCCTCCTGAAGCCGACAACTTTCGCGTGGAGGTCTTCGGCACACTGCCGAACGACGCCACGCTGCTCAGCTTCTTCCCTCACATGCACCTTCGCGGCAAGCGCTTCGAATACGACATCGTGCAGCCGGGTGGCGCGACGGAAACACTGCTTCGCGTGAACTATCACTTTCACTGGCAAATGAGCTATAGGCTCGCGCAGCCGCGCTTCCTCAAAGCCGGCACGAAGCTGCAGGCCGTCGCATGGTTCGACAACTCGCGAAACAATCCGCACAACCCGGATCCGGAACAGACAGTGCGCTGGGGAGGACAGACGTATGAAGAGATGATGGTCGGCTTTTTTGATCTGGCAGTTCCGGCGAGCGTCGATAAGTGGCGGTACTTCGTTCGGCATGATCAGACGAAGTAGGGGATTGCGCGCTTGGAATCGCCTCGGAATTTGGTTGCCTCCAGAGCGCTATTGGGCTAGCTTCGAGATCAGGGACGAGTCTTGTGGTATTGAGAAGTTGGAGTGAGAGTCCAGAGTTGGTTCCTTGAATGCTCAATCATGGGGCAGGTGCCGGATGAGCGCCAGACCAGTGAAGCAGGAGAGTCTTGCCGGATCAGTTCCCTGTTAATTCCCTGCTCTTTCCCTGGTGCTTCGCGTTTCACCAGCATTCATGCGGGTTTGCGGTCTGGAAAACAAATTCCCTGCGAAATTCCCTGTTATTTTCCCTGCTCTGGACCGCAACAGGGAAAAGCAGGGATCTCGTCAGGCGATCCAATTGATCGGAATGCCTGGCGGTGAAGTCTCAAGTAAGAGCCGCATTATCCCGCCAGACCGCAACTCCTACGTAAAATTCGCGTCTATATAGGCAAAAGGAAGACAGCAACTCTCTAATTGATAGTTTTGGGCGGCGCATTTGTGCGTCGCGACAGCGGGTTCGCACGTCTAAACGAGCAGATGCCCCTTTGTAGTGTTCTGAACTCTTTGTCATTCCGAGCTGTTCCACAGCTCAGATCGTTCATTCTGCTCGGCTTACTCGCTGCTCTGGTGAGCGTACTGCCTGCTCACGCGCAGCGCGGCGAAGGCTCTATAGTCTCGCAGCAGCCCTCTGGGATAACAGTTGACCAGATCATTAGCAAGTTCGCCGCCAAGGAGAAAGAGTTTCAGGCGGCACGGGCTCACTATACCTATCGACAATCGAACATCATTCAGACTCTGGATGGCGCCGGTGTCGATGGTGAGTACCGTCAGGACTGGGACGTAAATTTCGACAGTCATGGCAAGCGGTCCATCGCTGTGACCTACGCTCCCGCAGTGACGCTTACGCGCATATCGATGACCAGCGAGGATACGAACGATTTACAGAACGTGATGCCTTTCGTCCTCACGACCGACGAAATTCCCGACTACAACATTCTCTATGTCGGACAGCAGCGCGAGGATGAGCTGCAAACTTACGTGTTTGACGTCTCTCCGAAGCAGATCGATAAGCATCATCGTCGCTTCGAAGGGCGTATCTGGGTGGATAACCATGACTTCCAGATCGTGAAGACTTATGGCAAGTCCGTGCCTGACCTGCACAGCGGCAGCGACGAAAACCTTTTTCCCCGCTTCACCACCTATCGCGAGCAGATTGACAACGTGTACTGGTTCCCCACGTACACCACCGCGAATGACGCACTGCACTTCAAAGGAGGCGACGTGCAGATTCGTGTGATTATCAAGTACACGAATTACAAGCGTTTCGGCTCGGAAACGAAGATCCTCTACAACGGGCAGCAACTCCCGACGGACGACCCAAGTCCCAAACCCAAGCAATTTGAAAAAGGTCCGGAGTAAGTTCGCCGACTCTAGACCGCTCCGAAGAACCACGTTTGGTACGCTCCGATAGAATCGGTGGCGGATGGCACAGGCTCAGGGTCGCGGTCTATTGCTTCGCCTCATCGCGCTGTTCAAGTTCGTCAAAGCAATCCTGCTGATTGCGACGGGAGTCGGCGCGCTCCACTTCGTTCACACAAACCTGACTCAGTCGGCGGAGAATATCGTCCGCAAGTATCACCTCGACCCCGGAAATCACTATGTCGCGCTGGCGCTCGAGCGCACTGCAAGCGTCACACCACGGCGGCTGCACGAACTGGGAGCCGTGGCCTTCATCTACGCTGCGCTGTTTCTCTTGGAAGGAATAGGTTTGTGGACGCTAAGACGCTGGGGAGAGTGGCTCACCGTAATCATCACCGGCTCGCTGCTTCCATTTGAGATTTACGAGCTTTGCCGCCACCCGTCATGGGCGAAGCTAGCAGTGCTAGCGCTCAATGCGCTGATTCTTGGATATCTGGCGAGACGTCTTAAGAAAGGCTAGCTGAGGTAGAGAGACGCCCTGCGGGCGTCTCTACGAATCGGTTTGAGGCTGCCATTAGAAGCTGATCTTCGCAGCCAACTGCAATCCACGCGGGCCTCCCCCGCCGAGAAATGGATTTCCAATCCCTACATCTCCCGTCGCGGTTAGCGCGTACGAGCCGATACTGCGCCCGGCACTATCGAGCCCGTTTACTGCGGGATCCGCAATAAAGTTCGGCAGCTCTGGGTTCGCAAAGTTCGGATGGTTGAAGAGGTTGAAGAACTCCGCCCGGAGTTGCAACGTTACATGCTCTGTAAGCGGCGTGTTCTTGAAGATCGACGCGTTGAATTCCTTGAAGCTTGGCCCACGCAGAGAGTTGCGTCCAAGGTTGCCAAAGTGCCGCGTACCAGGCGCGCAATCGGTATCTGACGGAGAAAAGTCGGGCGGAAGCAGGACTGGGGCGGCGATCGTGCAGGGCACGTGGAAGGAGGTTAGATCGACGAAATTGAATGGCGCCTTACCATAGCGAACTGGTCCCGTGAGATCTGGACGATCAAATCCTTCGCCTGCGCCTGAGAAATCGCCTTCGAAATTGTAATTGAACGAGAACGGCTGCCCGTCCTGCAGGTTCACAACTCCATCGAGTCCCCAGCCGTCGGTGAACTTCGCGTGGGTTCCTCTGCGATTTGGGAACTCATAGCTGAAGTTCCAACTGAAACGATTACGAATATCGAAGTTGGAATTTCCCCGCTCCAATTGGGGAGCCAGACTATTATTCGGCTGCGCTGCGTTGGGAATGAAGTCTTCGCTGTCGCTCGCGTTGTCGATGGAGTGCGAGTAGACGTAGTTCACTTGTGAAGTCACACCATGAAAATCGGTAAGCCGCAAGCTGGCCTGCAAGCTGTGATAAATGGAATTGGCGCTAGACTCCTCCTGGTTGATGTAAAAGAAATTGCTGAACGGCCGGGGAACACCATAGCTCTGAACGCCATTGGCAAGATCCGAAGCTGTAATCGCTGCCTGACTGGGTTGATTGATGTCGCGGAAGCGAAAGAGCTTGGTTCCTTTTGCGCCGACATATCCGATCTGCGCAACCGCTCGGCTGGTAAGCTGCCGCTGAATGTTCAAATTGAAGTTCTGGATATAAGGCGTTCGGATGTGTGGATCGACGCCGAAAAAATCTCCCAATGGCGCTGGACTGGAGTACACGGGAGTGCTCGCTGACAGTGGAGTTCCGCTAAACCCGGCGAAAGAGATCGCAGCCGGACCAATTCCCGAATAGGCGGGTCCAGGGCAAAAAACGCAGTTGAAAGGCACGTGCCCAAGGAAGATGTCCTGTGAGAATGCGTCGTAGAACACACCCCAACCCGCTCGGACTACTGTCGTTCCTTTACCGGTGAGATCGTAGGCAAAAGCGATGCGTGGAGCAAAGTTGTTGTAATCGGGCTCGTACAAGTTGCGCGACGTGCCTCCTGTCCCGACTTGGAAAACCGCATCCAATGGGGGGTCGAAATGGTAGAAGAGGTTGTCGCGCTCGGTCACAAGACCAAAATAGTCCCAGCGCAGACCTAAGTTCAGAGTCAAGCGCGGAGTGGCGCGGATGCTGTCCTGAACATAGAAGCTGTGATCGTTCTCGACAGAATGCCGTCCGGTGAACCCTTGCGCCTGGGAACCAGTGCTGGGGACACCTTGCAGAAAGTCGCTTAGAGTATCAAACGAAAGCCTACCGCGGAAGTTTGAATCCTGGATGACTTTGATTGTCGTGCGTCGGTACTCATATCCGAATTTGATATCGTTCCGCCCCACCTTCCACGTGTAGTTGTCGATAAAGTGCCAGTTGGAGTCCACACGATCGCGGGGCACGCTGGCGGTTGCACCGATGACTGAGAAATTCGCTACAGAGATCTTCGGCAAGCCGCCGTCGAAGGGCTTAGTCCCGGTGTTCAGGCCGATCGAACTTGGATTGAACGCGCTGTCTTCGGGGAAGAATCCTTCCGCAAAACGATTCCAGCCTAGACGTGCTTCGTTGACTTGCTTTGGGTTTACGACCTTCACGTACGACAGCGAAACCAGTTGCACGCGTGTTGGGGTCACTGTATTGAATCCCGGCAGAAGGCCTCCGGCTAGCTGCGCAAAGGGAAAGCTCTGATCGCTGTCGCCAAAGTAGTAGCGGCCTGTAAGCAGGTTATTGCTGTTGAAATTGTGATCGATCTTCGCGATGACGCTATCCACACGATTCTTGAAGCGCGTCGCGGTGGAAAGATTGCCGCCACTTGGACATCCCGAATCATCGCTGGCAACCGAAAGATTCGGTGCTGGCCAGGGATTGCGCTTGAGCAACGAGGCAATTACCGGATTTGGATTTCCATTCGCTGCATTATCGGCTGTAATCTGCTTTGGATCGGGAACGCAGCTAAGACCGGCCTGTGCGCCAGTTTCACGTTGTCCTTCGTAATCGACATAGAAGAACGTGCGATTCTTGATGATCGGTCCGCCGAGCGCTCCACCAAATTGATTGTTGTGGAAAGGATTCTTCCCGCCCACGTTATTAAAGAAATTGCGCGCGCCCATTTGACCAGTGCGTAGAAATTCAAGACCAGAGCCGTGAAACTGGTTTGTGCCGCTCTTCGTGACGATGTTTACGACAGCGCCACTATTTCGACCGTACCCACGCGAACCGTTCATCGAAAAGGTGCCGAAGGAGCCCGGCGAATCAGAAATCTGGTCGGGCGAGCCAGAGACTCCAGGATTGAGATAGATAAGCTTAGTGTAATCACGTCCATTGACGGGAAGGGTTTCGATCGTCTTGGTTGTCAACGTTCCGCCGAGTTCAGCAGACGTGGTCTCGATCTGCGGCAGCGTTTCGCCGGACACCTCCACTGTCTCGGAGACCTGTCCCGCCCTAAGCTGCGCGTCAACTCTGCGTTCTGTGGCAACGTCGACTACGACATTCTTAGTGACCGAAGTTTGAAACCCTGCGGCAGCGATAGTCACTGTGTAAGTGCCAATCGGCAGTTCAGGAACGCTATAGCTACCGTCAGAGGTCGCTTCTGTACTTCGCTCGAGACCGGTAGCCACCTGACGTACTGTGACCTTCGCACCGGGAACAACGGCGCCAGAAGAATCGCTTACCGTGCCCAAAATGGTTCCGCGAAAGGTCTGGGCAATTGCGCCTGGCACCGCCAGAAGTAAGACAAACAGGGCAAGACGGGACTTCATGGGGAACTCCTTAAGAAAAGTGAGGGCTCAAACGCTATGAAGAGAGTTATGGGACAGATTACAGGAAACTGCAGCTGTAGTCTGTCCCCGATTTTCGAGCTAGTTTTCCGGGCGCTTTCGGATGAAAGCAGGTACGTCGAGGTCGTCGCCGTCAATGCCGTTTACGCTGTTGCGTACCGCATCCAAGGAGATGGAATCTCTTAGCGGCACTGACGTTCGCGATGCCGACATGGTTGGCGGCCGCGGCTCCCATGGAGTGCTCGCGCCGTCCCAGCTGTTCGTCTTTGAAACCGGTGGCAATGACCGTGATCTTTACGTCGTCCTTCATCTTTTCGTCGAGCACAGCGCCGAAGATAATGTTCGCATCTTCGTGTGCGGCGTTTTGGATGATGGTCGAGGCCTCGTTCACCTCGGCCAGCTTGAGCGAGCTTGATCCCGTGATATTGATGAGGATCCCTCGTGCGCCATCGATCGCTCCGGCTTCCAGCAGTGGCGAGGCAATTGCCGCCTGCGCAGCTTCAAGTGCGCGACGCTCACCGCGACCCGTTGCAGTGCCCATCACCGCGTAACCCATGCCTTGCATGATCGTCTTCACGTCGGCAAAGTCGCGGTTGATGATTCCCGGAATGGTGATGATGTCCGAGATGCCCTGAACTGCCTGGCGCAGAATGTCGTCGGCAACGCGAAACGACTCGAAGAAACCAGCATTTTGCGCCACGGCTAGCAGCTTCTCATTGGGGATTACGATGGTCGTGTCCACAGATTCAATCAATTCATTCAAACCGTGGTCCGCTTGTGCCTTGCGTCGTTTGCCTTCGAACGCGAACGGCTTTGTAACTACTGCAACGGTGAGGGCGCCCATTTCGCTTGCCAACGATGCAATGATCGGAGCCGCGCCCGTGCCCGTGCCTCCGCCGAGACCTGCCGTGACAAAGACCATGTCCGCACCCTCAAGGGCCTCGATGATCTGATGGGCGTCCTCGAGCGCCGCTTTCCTTCCTACTTCGGGATTCGCTCCTGCGCCTAATCCACTGGTCAACTTTACGCCGAGCTGAATCTTCACTGATGCCTGCGACATCTGCAGGGCCTGAAGATCGGTGTTTGCCACCAAAAACTCAACACCTTCCACCTTGGCGTTGATCATGCGGTTCACGGCATTGCCGCCGCCTCCGCCTACGCCGATCACTTTAATCTTCGCGTTATTGCGCGGATCTTCGTTGAAGCTAATGCGGATGTCCTCGGAATTGCCTTCGACTTTGCCTTTTGCCATGACATCTTCTCCCTTCAAAACTCAGAATCAGAACCGTCCGCGGTGGCGGATGGGTTAAGTGGGCTGCACCCGCCCGCTACTGCGGGCGGTTCTGCCTCAAAGCGATTCTCATGCTCCGACAAATAACGTCCTGAGCCTTGCCTTGAGACTCTGCTGCTCCTCCCTGATTCGGCCTACGCGTGCGCGATGCGTATACATCAACAATCCGACACTGCTTGCAAAATCTGTCTGCGCCAGGCTCGTGGGCATTCGTGGAATGCCGCTCACATGTCCGAGGCGGGCGGGACAGCGTACAACCTGCTCCGCGATCTCACAGATGGCCGGCAGACGCGATCCGCCGCCAATCAGCACACACCCGGCGCCCAGGCCTTCAAGAACTCTCGCTTGACGAAGTTGATCGCGCAGCATTTCAAACAACTCGCGCGCACGGGGCTCCAAAATCTCGGCTAACGTCCGCTGCGACAGCAGGCGTGCCGGCCGCTCGCCTACTGACGGCACTTCAATCTCATTTCCCTCAGGAATGCTTGTCACAACGGCAGAGCCGAACAGCCGCTTGATTTTGTCAGCCTCGGCTAACGGCGTACGCATGCCAACCGCGACATCGTTGGTGAAGTGATCTCCGCCAATTGGGATTACGCCGGTATGGGCGATGGCGCCTTCGTAAAACACGACGACTTCAGTCGAGCCAGCTCCAATATCCACGAGGCAGACTCCGAGTTCGCGCTCATCGGCATCGAGCGTCGCATCGGCGCAAGCCAGCGGCTCAAAGACGATGTCATCGACGTGAATGCCCGCTTTGTTGGCCGCCGTGACCAGATTCTGCGCAGCTCCCGTAGCTCCGGTTACGACATGAGCGTTCACCTCTAGCCGCATTCCAATCATGCCGATAGGATCCTGAATGCTGCCTTGCTCATCGACGATGAACTCCTGCGGGAGTAAGTGGATCGTCTGCCTGTCAGGAGGAAGAGAGACTGATCGCGCCCGCTCCACCGCCTGCCGCACATCATCCCGATTGATCTCGCGCGGCCTCGAGCCGAGGCTGATGCCGCCGCGACTGTTGAATCCGCGAATGTGTGGGCCGCCGATTCCAATCGTCGCGCGCTCGATGGGCATCTGAGCGGCTGCCTCGGCCTGCTCTACGGCACGCTGGATCGAGGAAGTTGCCTTGTCAAGCTCGACAATCACTCCTTTGCGCGAGCCCTTTGAATCGGCGATGCCGTGGCCGCGATATCGCAAACCAGCTTCGGTAACTTCCCCGACTAGAACGCAGGTTTTCAGGCTACCTACGTCAAGAATGCAGATCGTGTTGTCGCTAGCTTTTGCCATTCTTCCTTATGGAAAAACCAATTCACCACGGAGACACAGAGACACGGAGAAAAGCCTGGAAAGTGAACATTCGAGACGTTCGATGTAGCGATGCATCGTCTTATGCATGTCAGCGTTTTCCTCCGTGTCTCCGTGCCTCGGTGGTGAAATTTCTCTTGATGGCCTCCTGGGCGCCATCAGGATTCACGATGATCTGTCCGTCGTAGCGCAGATCGACTGAATCCAGCTTTTGGAACTGCTGCCGCCATCCTGCCGCATGTGACAGATAAATCTTGAAGCGCGACAAGAATTGGTCGCTGCCAAGGTGGACGAGCACCGCACCTGCAGGATCGGCGACGGTTACCTTCACATCTTCCGGATCGCTCAAGTCAACTTCACTTACATCACTTGAGTAGCGGTTGCCTCCCGCATCCAGGTCACTGATGAGCCGCGAATAAGTCTTCATCTGCGCGCTACGCGTCGACAGCGGGTCAGAGTCGCTCAAGCCGAATACAACCGGGAACGAATAGTGCGCTTTGCGGGCAGGCTCCATGATCACGCCATGAGCATCGACGAGGTGAATTCGACCGCTGATACGAGCAAACGCCACAGGAGTGCGCTCCTGCACCTGAACGGAGATGCGATTCGGCAGCAGACGCATGACGCTTGCCGACTCGATCCAGGCAATCTCTTCGAGCTGCTTCTTGCGCTGTTCCAGCGGAATGAAGAAAACGTTGCGTCCGATATCTCCACCGACCACTTCCATAATCTGCGAGCGCGGCACCTTGTCGAGACCACTAATGCTGATGTCGTCGCTGGAAAGCACGCGAAAGCGCCAGCTTCGTGTTCCGTAGCGATATACGCTGCCATAAGCAAGAGCGGCAACAGAGGCCAAGGCCATCACGCCGAGTGCAATTCGTATACGTCCAGCAGCCTTCTTGGGGAGCGTGCCTTTTCGTACGGCAACGCGCCGATCTGCGCGCCGAAATTGTGGTTGAGAGTTGGTGTCAGCTAGAGACGAGTCTGCACCGAACTCAGAGTTGAGTTCGTCGTCGCGAGCAGAAGTGACATCGACGCGAGTGGAAAGATCCAACTCTTTATACTGAGCGTCGTTTCGCGGCATGAATCGATTGTCAGAAAATCGCCGTACTCGCAACTATAACCGCAAACGATGAATTTTCAGTGCAGGAAAATGAGGATCAAGCAAATTTCTTGAATTAGGCTTGTTGCAGATCGGGTCATCGGGTGATCTGACCTCCGTCCGATCACCCAGCCTGATCGCTCGACATATGGAGTGCGTTTCGCTTTTCAAGTTCTTCCAACACTAAAGGTCCAATTTGATAAACGCTGCCTGCCCCCAGCGTCAGGACAAGATCCCCACTCTTAGCACGTGATGCGGCATAGCTGGCGGCGTCAGTAAACGAAGCGACATAGTGAGCTTGTGTTCCGGCAGAGGCGATACGCTTTGCTAGTCCTTGCGCCGTAACGCTGGGAATCGGCTCTTCGCCGGCAGCATAGATATCGAGCACTTGTAGAGTGTCGGCGTGGTCGAAGGCAGTTGCGAATTCCCCGGCCAGATCGCGTGTGCGCGTGTAACGATGTGGCTGGAAGATCACGTGAATTCTCTCGAATCCACACTGTCGGGCGGCTGCGAGCGTCGCGCGAATCTCGGTGGGATGATGGCCGTAGTCGTCGACAACGCTCACTCCACCGATTTTGCCTTTGAACTGAAAGCGGCGATCTACACCGCGAAATTGCGCTAGAGCCTCCGCGATGTTCGCTGCTGGAATGTCTAGTCCAACTCCGGTGGCGACCGCGGCAGTTGCATTCAGAACGTTGTGGTGACCTGGCACGTGTAGATCAAACTCTCCGATCTTCTTGCCCCGGTTCATGACTTCGAATCGGCTACGTGGCCGACTGTCTTCGGATTTGCAGGCCTCGTCAAGCAAGCGAACATGAAAGCCCGACGTCTCACTAGCACCGTATGTGATTACGCGACGCTCGAGGCGCGGGAGAAGGCTGCGAAGGCGCTCATCATCCTGACAGGCGATCACGGCGCCATAAAAAGGGACGCGGTTCATGAAATCAACGAAGGCCTGCTCTACATCATCCATGTCACGATAACAATCCATGTGCTCGCGATCGACATTGGTGACGATGGACAGAATCGGCGAGAGCTTCAGAAATGATCGGTCGCTCTCATCGGCTTCGGCAACCAAGTATTGCGACTTCCCTAAGCGAGCGTTCGAACCCATAGCATCTACGCGTCCACCAACCACCACGGTAGGATCGAGTCCGCCGGCGGCTAGCACCGCCGCCACCATTGATGTCGTTGTGGTCTTACCATGCATTCCAGCAATAGCTATGCCGTACTTAAGCCGCATCAGCTCGGCAAGCATCTCGGCACGAGGAATCACGGGAATGTGCTGTGCCCGTGCAGCCTGAATTTCGGGATTGTCCCGCGTTACCGCTGAAGTGGTGACAACCGCCTCCGAACCAGTGATGTTCTCCGCACGATGCCCAATAAAGATGAGGGCTCCCAAGCTCGCGAGGCGCTGCGTAACGGAGGACTCGCGCAAATCGGAACCTGAAACCTTGTATCCGAGATTGAGCAGCACTTCAGCGATGCCGCTCATGCCGATACCACCAATGCCTACGAAATGAATGCGTTGAACTTTGGCGAACATGGTCTAGGTCTAGCGCACAGGTTATAGGAACAGGTTACAGGGAGAATAGTCTTCACGCCTTTCCTCTCGCCGTCACCTGTTCGCTGTAAGTTCCTTCGCCATTTCCGCGATTTCCTTTCCGGCATTCGGGTGGGCGAGCGAGCGAGCTTTGATTGACATCCTTACCAATGCGACTGGATCGACAAGCATCTCGATAACGACTGTACTCAGGCGCTGTGGATTGAGTTGGGATTCCGTAATCAGACGCGCGGCGCCCGCGCTCTCCAATGCCTCAGCGTTCTTGAGTTGATGATTGTCGGCAGCTAGCGCAAATGGAACGAAGACAGCGGGCTTTCCTGCAGCGGTGATCTCAGCCACCGTGCTGGCTCCGGAGCGGCATAACACCGCATCTGCCTGGGCGAAAGCGGCAGGCATATCATCGATAAAACGGCTTACCTGAGCTGGGAGGTTTGCCTGGCGGTACGCGGCATCTACGCGCTCGAAATCACGCTCACCTGTCTGGTGGTGAATTTGAATACCGATCTCGCGCCATTTTGGGATCGCGTCGATCATGGTCTGATTGAGTATGCGAGCGCCCTGACTGCCTCCAAACACCAGCAATGAACCCGGGGGCGAGAACTCTCGCTCGGCTATCTTGAAGAATTCCTGCCTCACGGGAACTCCGGTCACCCTCGCATTACGGAAAAACTTCCTGGTTTCTTCAAAATGAACCGCCGCCGCGCTTACGTAACGAGCTACAACTCGATTGGCGAATCCCGGCACGAGATTAGGTTCAAAGGCCAGTGTGGGAATACGCATCAACAAAGCTGCGAGCATCCCCGGACCGGAAGCATATCCGCCGACTCCGATCACAACATCAGGCCGAAACTCCACAAATATCCCGCGACAGGTGAGGACCGCGCGCGGGATATCGCTCAGCGTTCTTGCGCGGCGAGCAAGGCTGACACCCTTCAGTTGCCCAACTTGTACCAGGCGCAGCTCGAACCCTGCCTGCGGAACGAGACGCGTCTCAATTCCCCGACTGGTACCAACAAAGATGATCTCCGCAGAGTAGAGCTGGCGCAGCTCTCGCGCGATAGCCAAGGCGGGAATGATGTGTCCGCCCGTGCCACCACCTACAATCGCTGCCCGCATCGACTAGTCTGTCTGCTGACTGATGTTCAGCAGCACTCCCACGCAGGCCAGAGTAATAAATAGTGAACTGCCACCATAGGAGATGAATGGCAGCGGAATACCTTTGGTTGGAAGCAAACCTAAAACTACGCTGATATTGAAGAACGCCTGGATCGCAATCGTGCTCGTGATGCCGATCGCCAGGAAGCGAGCGTACGGGTCCGACGTGCGGATCGCGGCGCGCATGCCGCGGTAACAGAACACTCCAAAGAGCGCCACGACTGCCACAGTCCCCAGCAGGCCGAGTTCTTCGGCGATCACAGCAAATATGAAGTCGGTATGAGGCTCAGGAAGATAAAAGAGCTTCTGCTTCCCTTCCATGAGACCGATGCCAGTGATCCCGCCCGTGCCCACCGCAATTAGCGACTGGACCATGTGAAAGCCAGCACCTTGTGGATCATTCCAGGGATTCACAAAGGCCAGCATGCGCTGGCGGCGGAAGCCGACATGAAACAGGAGGTAATACAGTGCCGGCAAGCTGGCCAGCACACCGTATCCAAGATATTTCAGCTCCATTCTCGCGACAAAGAGGACCGACGCCGTCATCGCCATGCAGACCAGAGCGGTGCCAAGGTCAGGCTGCTTCACGATCAGCAATGAGAAGATCAGGCTGGGCAAGACGGCAGGCAGCAGAGTTCGCCGCCAATCGTCAATCGCTACTGCACGTGTCTCCAGAAAGAAAGCCAAGAAGAAGATGAGCGTGGGCTTGGCCAGTTCTGAGGGCTGGAAGGAGAGCATGCCGAAGCGTATCCAACGATGAGTATTGTGTGAGCGGTCGAGAAATAGTACGGCGACCAGCAGCAACATGGTCACACCGAGCAACGTAAAAACCACAGCCGGATGCTTGTACTTGCGGTAGTCCACTCGCCTCAGGACAACCATAGCGAGCACTCCGGCACACGCCCAACCGATCTGGCGTAGAACAAAAGTGTAAGGAGATCCAAAGCGGTCTTTGGCCATCACGGCCGAAGCGCTAAAGACCATTACCAAACCAAGGAGAACGAGAAGGAGGGTGGCGCCCAATAGCCAGCGATCAACACTGACGCGCTTTGCCATCAGCGGCGCTCCTGCCCTGCAGTCGCAGGGCTTGCAAATTGTTCGACCAAGGCGCGGAAGGTGCGTCCTCGGTGTTCATAGTTTTCAAACTGATCGAAACTCGAGCAGGCAGGGGCGAGTAATACTACGTCTCCAGGCTTGGCGAGATCCCGAGCACGTTCTACAGCGTTGTCGAGGGTTTTGCACGGCAGAACTTCAACCGCCGATTGTACGTGGGATCGAATCTTCTCGGCCGCAGATCCGATGGTATAGACACGCGTTACCCTCTCCCTCAGGAGATTGTTCATCAGAGTGTAGTCGCTATCCTTATCCTTGCCTCCAAGAATGAGGTGAATATTGCCGGGAAAGGATTCGATTGCCTTGATAGTGGCATCGACATTAGTTGCCTTGGAGTCGTTGTAGTACTCCACTCCTGCGGCGGTAGCAATGTGCTGGAGCCGATGATCCACCGCTTTAAATTTCCGCACGGCATTGCGAATACTTATGGCATCGCAGCCACAAAGACGGCCTACGCTAACCGCTGCCAGCACGTTCTCCAGATTGTGAGCACCCTTTAGGGGAATTTCCGAGACCGGCATGATTGGCTCTTCGCGCTTGCCGTCGCGCCAGTAGATTTCAGCTCTCCGGACAAATGCGCCAACCTGTTCTCCGCTCAACTCGCGCTTACGCGTGAACCAGCAAAGCTCACCCTTCGTGCGCGTTTCAAGTCCGGCGCTACCAGGATCATCGAGATTCAGCACGGAATAG
Organism: Acidobacteriota bacterium; assembly: GCA_003225215.1. GTDB lineage: Bacteria > Acidobacteriota > Terriglobia > Terriglobales > Acidobacteriaceae > Gp1-AA112. The sequence continues at coordinate 7,882 of QIBC01000064.1, read as the reverse complement.
TCTGACGCGGTTTGATTCTCGAAGATCCGGGCTTTGGCCGCTGTATATGCCTCCATGCTGCCGTGGCGATCGAGATGGTCAGGCGTGATGTTCAGGATGACTGCAATATAAGGATGGAAGGTCTCGATCGTCTCGAGCTGGAAGCTCGACACTTCGATCACATTGATGGTGTCGTCCGTTGAGTCATCTACTAACAGGATCACCGGCGTACCGATGTTCCCACCGATAAGCGTTCGCTGACTGGAGCTAGCGATCAACTCACCGCATAGAGTCGTCGTGGTGGTCTTACCGTTGGAGCCTGTAATCGCAACGATCTTCCCCTTCAGAAAGCACGTTGCAAGTTCAATCTCTCCAATTACGCGAATGCCTTGTGCGCGTGCGCGAGCCAGCTGTGGGATATCAGAAGGAACCCCAGGACTCACTACGATCAGGTCTTGATCGCGAAATGTGCGCTCGCCGTGTCCACCGGTTTCGACGGCAATCCCGCGATCCAGTAGGGCGGGAATCTGGTTCTTCAGCTCATTTTGAGAGCGGGTATCGGAAACAGTGACGCGAGCTCCGCGAGCGGCTAAGAACTGTGCAGATGCCACGCCGGATTTTCCCAATCCGACGACGAGCACGCGTTTGCCTTTTACATCCATCGCCATTTGCCATTCTGCCACGAGTTGCTGTGAACTTCAGCGCAGTTTGAGCGTCGTCAGAGCAAAGAGTGCAAACACGAGCGCGGCAATCCAGAAGCGCACGATTACCTTCGACTCCGACCACCCGATCAACTCAAAGTGATGATGGAGAGGAGCCATCTTGAAGATGCGCTTTTTGCGCAGCTTGTATGAACCTACTTGCAAGATCACTGACAGCGCTTCGAGTACGAAGACACCACCAATAAAGGGAAGGAGCAGCTCCTGCTTGATGATGACTGCTACTGTGCCGATAGCTCCACCAAGGGCGAGTGAGCCTACGTCTCCCATGAAGATTTCTGCAGGGTGCGCGTTGTACCAGAGAAAGCCAATACTTGACCCCACCATCGCGCCACAGAACACCGTGAGTTCCGCAACTTGTGGCATCTTCTGGAGTTCCAGATACTCGGCAAAGCGCGCATGACCGCTCACGTAAGTCAGGACCGTTAGTGCGGCTGCGGCAACTATCGTGCAGCCGATCGCAAGCCCATCCAAACCGTCGGTCAGATTGACCGCATTGCTCGATCCCACGATCACGAGAACCACAAAAAAGATGAATGGCAAAAATGCGACGATCCAAAGGTGAGGCATCTGCAGCAGTGAGCCGATCGCCAAGTCAGGCCGAAAACGCTTTACAAAGGGAACCATCAAGTGCGTGGAATATTGTCCGACTGCCTGCATGGCTACCAGTACGACGGCAATTATGACGCTGACTGCAATCTGCAAACCAAGCTTCGACCGACCGGTGAGGCCGAGATTGCGGTGGTGGACGATCTTCAAGTAGTCGTCAGAGAATCCGATTGCGGCAAACGCCAGGGTCGAGAGCACGACCATCCAGATGTACCTGTTCGTCAGGTCGGCCCACAGCAAGGTAGGAACGATAATCGCTACTACAATCAGCACCCCGCCCATGGTTGGCGTTCCCGCCTTTTTCTGATGGGCTGCAGGGCCTTCCTCTCGAATGTATTGCCCAATCTGAAACTCGCGCAATTGGCGGATAATTGCTGGACCTACGATCATTCCCATGAACAACGCAGTAAGGCTGGCAAAGGCTGTGCGGAAAGTGATGTAGCTGAAGATGCGGAATGGAGGAAACAACGTGTGCAGCTTCTGATACAAGAGCCAATAAAGCAATCTTCCTCCGGGCTAATTAGTGCTTAACATGAGTCACGATCCATAACAGCGCTTGATTTAAGACGAGAGCGCCGGTCTCGCGAGACGCAATCTTTCGTTTAGCCGTTCAAGCGCTCCTTCCAGCCGAACTCCACGAGACGCCTTTAGCAAGACCACATCGCCAGGTCGGAGGTTGTCGGCAAGCCAGTCTCCCGCCTGTTCTGGCTCTGCTAGAAACATCGCATCCGCACCTCCTGCCGCAGCCCCTTCCACTATAAAACGCGCGTGCCCACGTACCCCGATGAGAATGTCGATCTTGCGTTGTGCAATGTGATTCCCGGATTCGCGATGCAGTTCGGGAGCGGTAGGACCGAGTTCCAGCATCTCTCCCGCGACGACAATCCGACGCTTGGCCGCTGAGGCCGCCACCACATCCACCATAGCATCGAGCGCTTTGGGATTGGAGTTATAAGAGTCGTTGATGAGGGTAGCGCCACCGATCTCCATAACCTGCCCGCGTTTGTCTGCGGCTTTGAGAGAAAGCAGTGAGGCCGCGGCCTCAGTTGGTGTCACACCTGCCTCCAGCGCAACGGCGATGCCGGCCAAGGCGTTCATCACATTGTGGCGACCTAATAGCGGCAATTCCATTGGAGTACTTACGCCGCTCGCGAGGAGTTGAAAGCGCGATCCTCGAGAACCAAGATCTTCTATCCGCTTTGCGCCAACATCAGCAGGGTGTTCGATCCCAAACTGAACGACTTTTCCATGAAAGTCGCGCCCGAATTGCGAGACGTAAGGATCATCGGCGTTGAGAAATGCCACTCCGCCGGCGGGCAAGGCGGCAATCAACTCGTATTTCGCCCGAGCGATACCGGCGATACCTTCCGGGAAGAATTCGAGATGAACTGGGGCGACCGAAGTCACAACACCCCACTCAGGCTTGGCGATCTCGCATAACACGGCGATCTCTCCGGCATGCGACATTCCCATCTCGATCACGGCGATATCATGCTCCGATTCGAGCTTCAGGAGTTGTAACGGCAATCCGAAATGATTGTTGAGATTTCCTAACGACTTGAGCACACGAAAACGTACGGCGAGCAGATGCGCGATTACATCTTTAGTCGTCGTCTTTCCGGCAGATCCGGTGACCCCTATGAGTCGCTTGCCCCAAAGTCTGCGGACCGCGGCTCCCAATCGCTGAAGTGCAGCGAGCGTGTCCTTTACGATGAGGATTCGCGTTTCGCCGGAAAAATGCTCAGCTTCATCCTGCGCGATCACGGCAGCAAGTGCACCGGACTTGAGTGCAGCTACGACGAATTCATGACCGTCGAGCCGCTCGCCTTTTACAGCAAAGAATAGATCTCCTGGCTGGATTGTGCGGGAGTCGATCGAATATCCGGAGGCAACATGCTCGCCATCGAAGTTGCCAGCTGCGTCAATGAATTCTGCAACTCGCCACAACGGCAACTTCATGCGACCGGCGCTCCTTTAGGAACAAACGTCTTGTAACCAACGTTTGCCAGCTTTTCCTCGGCGATCTGCACGTCATCGAACGGGAACGTGCCCTCGCGGGTGATCTGATACTTTTCGTGACCTTTGCCCGCGAGAAGAACTATGTCGCCGGGACGAGCCTCGCTGATTGCCAGAGCAATTGCTCTTCGACGGTCGGCTTCGATGGCGTGTGGGGTTCCAGCCTGTAACAGGCCGGGCAGAGCGTCCGCAATGATCTTCTGTGGGTCTTCGCTGCGGGGATTGTCAGAGGTAAGCACGACAAAATCGCTGCCCTGTCCGGCCGCACTTCCCATGAGCGGACGCTTCGTGCGATCGCGATCGCCGCCACAGCCGAACAAGGTGATGATTCTGCCTCGCACATCCTGCTGATCGCGCAGCTGGTGTGCAATCCGTGTGAGATTCCGCAAAGCATCATCGGTGTGAGCATAGTCGACCACGACTATGAAAGGCTGTCCGCAATCCACCAACTCGAATCTGCCCGGTACTCGGTCAAACGATGCAATGGCCTCGCGGATTTGCTCGACGGTGCATCCGCGAGCGAATGCTGCTGCAGACGCAGCGAGAACGTTGTAAACGTTGATCTCGCCAATCAAGCGCGATTCGCATGCGATCGACTGGCCTCGAACGCGCAAGCGAAAACGCGTTCCCGTGCGTAAATACTCGGCGTTCTCCGCAGTCACGTCGCGGCCATTGCTGAGCCCATAGCTCATGATCTCAGAAGCGCTACGCCTGGCTGTCTCAATGAGAGTAGTGCCAAAGCTATCGTCCGCATTAACGACAGCAACTCGAGGTGGCGCGGCGCCGTTCGGCTCGAACAGCTTCTGCTTCGACGCGGAGTACGCGTCCATCGTGCGGTGATAGTCGAGATGATCGCGCGTCAGGTTTGTAAAAACCGCCACGTCGTAGTGAAGCCCGTACACTCGACCCTGCTCCAATGCGTGCGATGAGACTTCCATCACTACTTCCCTCGCACCTGCTCTCAGGGCTTCGTCGAACGTCGCATTCAGTTCTAATGACTCCGGCGTAGTGTGAGGCGCGGGAATAACTCGACCGGCTACGTGATACTCGATTGTGCCGATCATCGCTACTGAGCGGCCCGAGCTGCGCAGAATATGTTCGGCGAGAAATGTCGTCGTGGTCTTGCCGTTCGTACCGGTAACTCCGGTTAACTTCAATTTCTTCGCAGGTTGACCGTAGAAATTTGAGCTAATCTGAGCCAGCGCTCTTCGCCCATGGGCTACCCGGGCAAATGCCGCATTGGCGGTCGGACTAACATCAGCTGAATCGGAAACTACCGCAACTGCTCCGGCACGAATCGCGGCATCGATAAAACGGTTGCCATCGCTGCTCTCACCATGCATGGCAACAAAGACAAACCCGGGACGAACCTTGCGTGAGTCGTAAGCAATGCCTTGAACATCCGCATCGCCGGCAATCGAGAGCGGCTTGACGTCGCGCATGATTTCCTGAAACTTCATTGAGGCGATTATAGCGGCGCAGATTCGGTTGATAGTTTAGGTAAAGACCTAGAACGGCACGAAAGGTCTAGCGGGCAAATTGCACTGTTACGTGTCCGCCGGTTGGCAAGCGCGCTCCCGGCATGGGATTTTGCTGTCGCGCCACGCCGGAGCCGAAGATATCGACTTCCAGCCCTGCCTTTTCGCTCTCTTCGATCACCGCGCGCACGGGCTTGCCAAGAAATGAAGGAACCGTCTTCGCGGCGTCCACGTCGAGGACAACCGTCCCAGTTTTTGCGAGCAGGGACTTCGAAGACTGAAGCAGGGCCGGATTGCCATCAGCAGGCGCAGCGTGCTCAGTCTCAGCCGCTGTAACTGAATGATAGGTGGCTGGAACGATTCCCTGGCCGCCAGGTTGAGCAGCGGACGCAACGATTGCAGGGGGCTCCTGCTGGTTATCGTTCTCCGCAACCTCCTCTCCCACGTGATCCGGCGAACCTTCCATCTCCTCCTCGGGCTTGGCCTTGGCGCGAAGAAGCATGCGTTGCGGGTTCCTCACCTCGATATCATGTGGGACGTCGAGATACTCGAGCACCTGTTGCGCGATGCGGGCAAAGATCGGCGCGCCGATTGTGCCCCCGTGATGCTCGCCCAGCGGTGAATCCATAATCACGGTTACAGTGATAGCAGGATTGTTCACCGGCGCGAAGCCGGAAAACGAAGCAATGTGCTTCACGCGATCATAGCGGTGCGTTAGCGGATTGATCTTTTGTGCTGTCCCGGTCTTGCCCGCCGAGCTGTAGCCATCGAGAATTGCGTTCTTGCCGGTGCCCTGCAGCACCACACCTTCGAGCATCCTCTTCATCTCGGCGGCCGCGAAAGACGAGATCACTCTATGCTGCTGCCCTGGTCGGAACACAACCGTTTGCGCCGTCCCTGTGCGGCCCTGCGCAACCGAAGTGCTGCCGGCGACAATCCGTGGCGGCGTCCAAACACCATCATTGGCGATACTCGAAGTCATTGAGACCAACTGCAGCGGAGAGACGCCGATCTCCTGCCCCATGGAGATCGCTCCGATACTCATCTTCGACCAGCGGTTCACGGGTTTAGTGATACCTCGCGTCTCGCCCGAAAGTTCAATCCCAGTTTGGGAGCCAAAGCCAAAGCCGCGTATGTACTTGTACATGCGATCTTCACCCAGGCGCATGGCGATCTTGATTGCGCCTACATCGCTCGAGCGTTCCAGGATCTGACTGACTGTCAGAAGTCCGTATGGCTTCCAATCGTGAATGCGGACGCCTCCTACGACGATTGATCCCATCTGGCAGTCAAAGACTTCATTGGGACTTGTAACCTTCTCCTCCAGCGCGGCTGCAATGGTTACCATCTTGAATGTTGAGCCTGGCTCGTAAACGTCACTCACAGCGCGATTCTTAAGTGACTTGGGATCGAGTCCGCGCGAGTTGTTCGGATTGAACGTTGGACGATTCGCGAGTGCCAGTATCTCTCCTGTTTTGGGATTCTGAATTACGACAGTGCCTGCCTCCGCATGGGTCTTTTGCATCGCCGCATCGAGTTCCTTCTCCGCGATGTGTTGCACGTCCTCGTCAATGGTAAGCACGAGGTTTTGGCCAGGCTCGGGATTTTTCTCTACACGTCCGAACCAGCGATGGCGGGCGTCCATTGAGATCAGCATTTTGCCGGGACGACCGCTTAGCCGCTGATTGAAAGAACGTTCAATGCCCGCCAGTCCTTCATCGTCCATGCCTACGTAGCCAATCACTTGCGCAGCTAGATCATTTTTTGGATAGAAGCGCTTGGGCTCCTTCTGGAAATAAATACCCTTCAGATTCAGAGCTCGAATTCGCCCAGCGACATTGTTATCGAGCTTGCGTGCGATCCAGGTAAACGACCGCGACGACTCGAGCTTGGCCAGCATCTCCTTGGGATCGATCTTGAGAATGTGAGCAAGCAAATTTGCGGTGCTTGCCTGGTCAGGAATTTCGGAAGGAACCGCGAAGACCGAGTCTACCTGGACGCTCATCGCCAACTCGCGTCCCTTGCGATCGTAAATAACGCCGCGCGGCGGAGAGACTTCAATGCTGCGTTGTTGTTGGCGCGCTGCCTTCTGAGTCAGGAATCCGTATTCGACCACCTGCAGCCAGAGCAAGCGGCCGCAGATAGCGAAAATCCAGAGACAAAAAAATGCCGCGAAGAGTGACAGTCGTAAACGACCCTCATGCTTCGCGGTTGCGGCCATGCCTGGTGTGGTCCCTGAATGGTCTAGAAGGGCAATAAGCAGTAAGCCAGAAGCAATCGGTGAAGAACAGCATCGCCCTATTGCTGATCGCCTATTGCCTCTTGGCGTTCAAAACGTGTGTGGCGGCCCGGTTGGTTTTCCAAGGCGACCACAATGCCGCGGGTCGAGCCCGCGAAACTCGCACTCCAAGAAGCGGAGCGGCGCTCCGTTATTGGAATGTCTCCACCACTTGAATCCCCGACGCCCTTGCCATCACCGGAGCCGTCGGATCGGCGGTGGCTTCGAGATGCATTATCTGTCCCGCTTGCGGCGCTACCAGGCCCATCCTCGCAGCCAGCTGCTCAATGCGCTCGGGATCGCGAAGCGATGCTTCTTCGAGGCGCAGCGCACGATTCTGCTCGAACAGCGCATCACGCTCGATCTTCTGCGCTTCAATCTTGTAGCCGTACTCGATAGAGCTCAAGTGTTGCCACGCATAGATCATCGTGAAGAAGAACAGCACCGCCAGCGACGCCGAAAACATGGCGATCTCCCGCGCACGCTTTGGATCTGCAACTTTCACGAGACGCGAGTTGTCGATGGCTTTGTTGAAATAGATTTCGGGCGTAACTCCGCCCCATTTACGCATGGCTGATGCCGAGTTGGTTCGCACGCGTCGTCCATGTGCTCCGGTCTTCGGCGCCGGACCAACCGGCTGCCACATGCGGTAGCCATCGCGTCTGGTAATCGCTTGGGTCGCCATTTACGCTACTCCGGCGTGTACATGAATATAGGAAGCATCGAGTAAGTTGGCATGGTGAAGGAACTGCTCAATGAGTTCTTCTTCACGGTTGATGTGCGCCTCAACCTCGGCGCGCTGC
>QIBC01000063.1 GCA_003225215.1 Acidobacteriota bacterium | reverse complement strand
ATGTGGCTGATTTGGGCCTATCGAAGGTTCTTGTTTCGTCTTGCATTGTACGCTGTGGGTGCTAGTGCCCTGATTGCATCCTTAATCCCCGCCAGATACGAGTCCATGACGCGATTAATGCCGCCCGACAATCAATCAACATCGGGCCTCGCTACTGCACTAGCGGCAATGACCGGGGGGAGTGGGGGGGGGCTAGGGGGCATCGCAGGCGATTTCCTGGGTCTCGCTGGTAAGAACACCAGTGAACTTTTTGTCGGTGTCCTCGAAAGCCGCACCGTTCAGGACAAATTAGTCCAGCAGTTCGAATTGCAAAAGCTTTATCACGACCGCCGCATGACAGATGCCCGAAAAGATTTGGCTGATCACACGTCAATCTCTGTCGATCGGAAGAGCCAAATTATTTCCATCGGCGTGACTGACCACGACCCGAAGCGCGCAGCAGCAATGGCTGAGGCGTATGTCGAGGAACTCAATCGTCTAGTAGCGGATCTGAGTACCTCGTCTGCGCGGCGCGAGCGCATGTTCCTTGAGGAGCGTCTGCAAGCGGTCAATAAGGACTTGGAGTCGGCGGAAAAGGAATTTAGCCAATTTTCCAGCAAGAATACGGCGATCGATATCAAGGAGCAGGGCAAGGCGATGGTCACAGCGGCAGCTACTCTTCAGGGAGAACTCATCGCCGCCGAATCCGAACTCCAAGGCTTGAGGCAGATTTATACCAATAACAATGTGCGTGTCCGCTCACTGCAGGCGCGGGTCGATGAACTCAAAGGTCAGTTGGAAAAGATCGGTGGCAAAGGAGAGGACACGGCGGTCTCCTCGGATCAGGGATCAGATTCTCTTTATCCGTCGATCCGGAAGCTTCCTCTACTGGGTGTCACATATGCTGACTTGTATCGACGGACAAAGGTCCAGGAAGCCGTCTTCGAGACATTGACGAAGCAATATGAATTGGCGAAGGTCCAGGAAGCCAAGGAGATTCCAACAGTCAAAGTGCTCGATGCTCCGAATATCTCCGATAAGCGGTCGTTTCCCCCCCGCCCGCTGATTGTTTTTCTGGGCACGGTTCTGGCTGTCGGCTTGGGCGTGTTGTGGATCTTTGCCCGGACGACGTGGGAGCTAACAGAATCCACGGACCCGAGAAAGATGTTTGCGCAGGAAGTATTTACTACCGTCACGGCCCGAGTGCGTACTTTTCGCGGAGGCCGATCTTCCAGGCATTCGTTTGATGAGCCGATCGGTACGTGGGTTCCTCCGCAGAGGGACGACAGCGCCGCATCCGATTAGATTCCTGTTCTGCACGGCCTGTCAATGTTGAATTTGGAGTGCTATCACGCTTGAGTCTGTCAGTCGCCAGTTTGACCGTAGCCTATAACGGAGCAGAGTTAGTATCGCGGCAAATCGACGCGCTTCTGAGGCAAAGCCGGCCGCTTCAAGAAATTATTGTTGTGGATAATGCATCGAACGATGGCACGAGCGCGCTACTTGAGCAGCGTTATCCTGAGGTTACGGTAATGCGGTTGCCCGAGAACGAGGGTATGGGCGGCGGTCTGGCAGCCGGCCTCGCTTACGCGGCACTCACAAAAAAGCACAACTGGATCTGGACGTTTGATCAGGATAGTGTGCCGCATCGCGACAGCTTGGAGATGCTTCTTGCGGGAGTCGCTTCTGTAAGCAATCAAAACGATGGAGTAGGAATTGCCGCAGCTTTGCCTATACACAAGCGGGGCTCCTTATATCGGCCATGGCTTTGGCGGGATGGATTGGTTAAGCCTTCGCCCGAAGCGTTCCGGGAACAAATCTGGTTTGCTGACCTCGTGATCACTGCAGGATCCATGATCCGACGCGATGTGGTCGAAAACGTGGGGCTTCCGCGCACGGATTTCTTCATGGACTTTGTCGATTTTGAGTACTGCCTTCGTGCACGTGGGCACGGCTATAAGGTGGTTGTCGTCCCCTGCGCTCAAATTACGCATGAAATCGGTAATGGTCGTGTAGTGCGTTTGCTGGGGCTTCGAAAACTTTGGTACAACCAAGCTCCATTTCGGGAATATTACTATAGTAGAAATCTGGCGTACTCTGTCTGGTGGCTCTATCCGAGTAAGGCCGCAAAACGATTCGTGCTGCGGCATCTGATGCGTCGAGCAGCGGGCCTGCTACTTTTCAACTCCAACAAAGTCGCGTGCCTAAAAAAAATTGGCCAGGGCTTTCGCGACGGACGACTTGCCCATTTGGGCATCCGATTCCGCCCGACTGATGCGTAGCTGGTAAGTGCGGCTAAACAATCTCATAGGTGAAGATGACAAACTTAAGAGAACCAGTCGTTCATGTGGTGTTGTTGAACTGGAATGGCTGGCGAGACACCCTTGAGTGCATTCGTTCACTTGAGCGGATGGAATATCGGAACTGGCGCGCGATTGTCGTTGACAATGGTTCCACCGATGATTCAGTGGACCAGATTCGACGGGTCTGCCCCGAAGTCCCGATACTTGAAACTGGAAAGAACCTCGGGTTTGCGGCCGGCAACAATGTCGGGATACGTCAGGCGTTAAAGATGAGCGCGGAGTACGTTTTTGTGCTCAACAACGATGCGATCGTATTTCCAGATACCGTCGCACAGCTTGTACAGTTCGCCGAACAACATCCTGACGCCGCCCTTATGAGTCCTAAGATTCACCGGCACGAGGCCTATAAGGAGTGGCCGGTACGACGGCAATTAGATCTTTGGACCGTACTGTGTGCATTTAGTCCGCTGAGACGACTTGTAACCCGGTTCCCGCTCTGGTACAAACGGTTTTACTATACCGGCAGCGAGCCAGCGCTAGTGTATTTTCTGCCGGGAAGCGCGCTCTTCTTCAGGGCAAGTACCTTTGATGTTGTGGGACTCTTCGACGAGAACACCTTCTTGGATTTCGAAGAGCTTATTATCGCAGAGAAAGTGAGAGCTGCTGGGTACTTCGCTTACTTTGTTCCCCAGGCAGGCGTACGGCACAAAGGAAGTGCCTCCGGATCAAAACTGCGTGCACGAAGGTATATTGAAAATGCTCGGAGCGAGGGATATTTCCTTTCAAGATATGTCTCTCTGTCCAGGGGTAGCGTTTGGGTCATCAAGTTTGTTCGTTTTATGACCTATGGCCTACGTGCACTGCGGTACAAGAATTACCGACAGCACTTCAGTGAGTTTGCGAGTGTGCTTCTGTCGGGCAATTCTGCTCATCTGAGTCAACCGAACGATCGAAGGGCTTGATCATCCGTGCATCAGTTTTCTAACAGCCTGGCTCTGCCGCAGCGGTGGTCATGGAAAGTCTATGCAGTTATCGTCGCTATCGCAGTTGCTACAGCCACTTTGATTGTTCAATCTCCGCTGGTCTGGGTCGGCGTAGCGGGGGTGTTGACCCTTAGTGCGCAGTTCTTGAATCCAATCAGCGGTATTGGCGTCGTCCTCTTCACTTGCGGGCTTTTGAGTTATTCGCCTTTTGAGGCAGGAGCATTGTCTCGACTATATCCCGGCGATCTTGCGATTGCGGTCTTTCTCCTTGCCTGGCTAGTAGGGCATCGACCCTGGTCTGTGAAAGACCTTTTCAGGCCGGATTTCATCAACCGTCCATTGCTCGCGATGGCGGTAGTAACTCCGTTAACGATGCTGTGGTCGCGGCTGCACCCCGATCCGTCAGTGGTCTACAGTTTTCCCCATTCTGATGTTTCGTGGACAATGGCTCAACTGTCACAGCTGGCCCTACTCGCGGCAACGGTGTGCATGCCCTTTGCGGTAGTGTCAGCTATAAAGAGCTGGAAGGACGTCGAGACTATCATCAGCATTATGGGCGTCGTAGTAGCTTTGGGAACGCTCGTGACAATCACTGCACTAGTTTTTGGCTTTGGAGGAACGTATACGATTCTGGGAGCAACGCGAGCCTATTGGGAGCAACCTTGGGACAATTCCATGGAACCACTCTCGTGCCTGTTGCTACCTTTTCTTTACGCGGGAGTTCTGTTCGGACGGCGCAGTTTGTCAAGATACGGTTTGGTATGCACGCTGTTCTTATTCTGTCTACTCGGCGTAGCGCTTACGTTTTCCAGAGAAAGCTGGTTACTCGCTCTCTTCGGGGTGCTCTTCGTCTCAGGTTTGTGGATTTATAGACATCGCTCGTCTTGGTTCTCGCTTTTAATGGTGGCGGTTTCTCTGTTCGTCCTATTACTTTCTGGCGCTGCGGGCATAATTTCTCGCTTCTACAATCCCGACGAAGTCTATGGTCTCGAGAGAATTTATTTCTACGTTACGGCAGCACAGTTATTCATGACTCATCCATGGCTGGGAGTCGGAGCAGGTAATTACCAGTTTTTTGACCGAACTTATGCCGAGGTATCGTCAGGTGGCATAGCACACAATCAGTTTCTAACTCTGGCGGCAGAGACCGGTATCCTGGGCTTTGGAATCTTCTTATGGCTACTCGTCGCTGTGTTCGGGCTTCTGAAGCGGCTGAATCTTCGAAAGGGTGAGCTGAATGATTCTGGCTATTGGGTTAAAGCGGCGGCATACGGTTTTGTATTTGCGTGGATGGCAGAGTGTTTATTTCGAGAGGCATTCTTTGTAACCGCTGCCGCAGGCGGTGGCACGAAATTCCTTACCGCGAATATCTTTGCCTGGATATTGCTTGGAATTTTATTGGCTACCGTGAATCTGAGCCAGAAACCCTCATTAGAGGGAGGGAGATCGGACTTCTAGGTTTTCTGTGATGAGAATCCTGTTTGTTGTCCCAAATGTTCCATCACTCATTCGCACACGTCCATTCAATTTCATTAGAGAGCTTTCGCGAATTCATGAGGTCTCGGTGCTGTGTTTAGCGACTAACGAGTCAGATGACCAATTCGCTTCGGAGCTAAAGCGATACTGTCACAGCCTGGACATAATCAGACTGCCACGCTGGAGATCGCTGTCGAATTGTCTTCTCGCCCTATTTTCTTCTAAGTCGTTACGGTGTGCCTATTTTTATTCCCCGTCTCTTCGCGAACGTGTAAAAGCAATGGTCGACAGTGGGGGAATTGATCTCGTGCATGTTGAGCATCTGAAGTCAGTACCGATGGTGGAAGACGCCATAGGGAAAGTTCCGACGGTGTTCGATGCGGTAGATAGCATTTCGATGTTTGAGTCGAGAAGACGGAAGATCATCCAAAATCCTTTGCTGCAGGTCTTTTCTTGGATGGAATGGAAAAGGATGGCCCATTGGGAGGAGAAAGCGTCGCAGCAATTTAATAGTGTCGTGATCTCATCACCCATCGACAAGGAACAGTATTCCACCTCCGGACAGATGCAGAAAGGAATTCATGTGGTGCCAAATGCGGTTGACCTGGAGCATTTCGGTTGTCAACAATTCGAGACTCAAAAGAACCTGATCGTCTTCTGTGCGAAACTGGATTACTTCCCGAATCAGGATGCCGCCCTCTATTTTGTGCGCTCGGTTTGGCCGCTCCTGCGAGCTCGAAGGTCGGAATTGCAGTTAGAGATAGTCGGCAGCAATCCGCCTCGAAGCGTGAGCGAGTTGAATGGGAAGAATAATATCCGCGTTCTAGCGTCTGTTCGTGATGTGCGACCTCACGTTGGGCGAGCCGCTGTGGCTGTTTGCCCGATTCGCCTCCGGGCGGGTACCCAGTTTAAAGTGCTGGAAGCGATGGCTCTTGGCGTCCCCGTAGTCGCTACACGTATCTGCTGCCCTGGTCTTGCAGTAGAACCAGGAAAGCATCTTCTGGTGGCGGACACACCAGAAGAATTTGCTTCCGCAGTGGAATTGGCTCTGGATAATCACTCCCTCAGAGCTAACTTGATCCGGGCCGGAAGAGACTACGTTGAAAGGAACCATGACTGGACTGAGTGCGTACGCGTCCTCTGTGATGTGTACGCAGAGGCCCGAGCTGATTTTGAAGGATCAAGGGAAGTTCTAGCCTTGTCCCAGTGATACTCCGCAAAAATGTTCCTTACGAAGCCACAATGCGTCCGATGGGCTTAAGCGAAATCGAAAAGCAGCACCAAATATTTTTGTCTGAACGGATGCGTTCTTCCCGATTCGAGATCGAAGTTAAGCGATCACTGGACCTTACGCTTGCCACTGTTCTTCTAATTGCATTGTCGCCTTTGCTGGCTCTGGTTGTTCTTGCAGTCAAGCTGCAAGATGGCGGACCGATCATCTATCGTCGACGAGTAGTGGGATCCCAGGGTGAGTTCGACGCCTACAAATTTCGCAGTATGCAAGTCGATGCGGACGGAGTTCTTGCCCGGGACCTCGGGTTGCGTATGGAGTTCGAGAAAAACTACAAACTCACTGCCGATCCGCGTGTAACTCGGGTTGGAGCCTGGCTGCGCAAGTTCAGCCTCGACGAGCTGCCTCAGCTGTTCAATGTCCTTCGCGGACAAATGAGCCTTGTAGGCCCGAGAATGATTTCGCTTCCCGAGCTCGAAAAATACGGGGAGGCCAAGACGCTACTTTTGACGGCCAAGCCGGGTTTGACTGGGTACTGGCAGGTTTACGGAAGGCAACGAGTAGATTATTCTGAGCGCGTGAGAATGGACACACTGCGAAGCCGTTCCCGAGAAGGCAGAACTCCACTGCATAGACATCGCTGACCGGAGTGCAGTTTCAGAGTTATGTCTGAATCATCGCTTCGATGCGGTCTTCCACTTTGCGGCTAAAGCACTGATCCCTGAGTCGGTGCGCAACCCTGGCGTTTTCTTTGATAAGAATCTTGCTTCCGGAATCACATTTCTCGAGTGTCTGAGAGAAGCCGGTGTCCGCAATTTTGTTTTCTCCTCGACAGCGGCCGTCTACGGAAATCCCGTTCGAATGCCGATTCGGGAGGACGATCCCAAAGAACCGGTCAATGCTTACGGTGAAAGCAAGCTGGCTATGGAACGGATCCTGCGGTGGTATTGCTCGGCTTACGGCTGGGCGGTCGTCGCATTCAGATACTTCAATGCTTCGGGATCTATTCAGGGTCACGGCGAGAGACATGAACCGGAGACGCACATTCTCCCGCTGTTGCTGCAGGTGGCTTCGGGACGGCGGCAATTCTTTGAGATCTATGGGGCCGAGCACCCGACTCCGGACGGCACTTGCCTGCGTGATTATGTACATGTGCTCGACATTGCCGAGGCACATCTGCTGGCGTTGAGCAGGCTTGATTCTCCGGGCTTTCGAGCATTCAACATTGGAACAGGCACTAACCATTCTGTGCGTGAAGTGTGCAGAGTGGTTGAGCAGGTAACGGGCAAGCATCTCAATATTCGGATCGGCAGTCGTCGGCCTGGAGATCCTGCTGTGTTGTGCGCCAGCCCGGAAGCGATCTCTGCAGAGTTTGGTTGGAAGGCCACGCATTCTGACTTGGTCGAGATTGTGCGGAGCGCGTGGGTATGGGAGCAAGCCCAGTACAATTCTGCAGCTCTATGCGAAACATCGGCACCCAGGCTTTAGGAGCGATGCATCATGTTTGTCCGGGGAGAAATATGGCTTGGGTGCGAATACGCTTTAACTCAGCAGTGATGTACAAAGGAGGACCTGTGGCCCGCTTTGCTTAAGCATTCCCTGGCTTCAAAGAAGTCAGGGTGTAACGGGCCTTGGGCGTTGGATCAGACTCTTCATCGTAGACTTACAAGAACTTCGAATCCTGGAGGAAATGTGTCATCCCCCGACCAAATCCAGAATGCGGCATCCTATTTTTCCGTCCTGGAACGATCCGCGTCGAGTTTAGACTGGAATCAGATCGATTTCATTGCGCGTATCCTTTGTTGCGCATATGAGGAGGAGAAAACTACCTTCCTCTTCGGCAACGGAGGCAGCGCTGCTCTTGCTTCTCACTTCGCTTGTGATTTGGCCAAGGGTACTTGGATCCCTGGCGACGGTCGCAAGCGTTTCCGTGCAGTCGCACTTACCGACAATCTGCCGATTCTCACGGCTTGGGCCAATGATTCCAGCTACGAGGATGTTTTCGCGGAACAGCTTCGCGGCCTAATTCAGCCCGACGATGTAGCTTTTGCGATCAGCTGCAGTGGAAACTCGCGTAACGTGCTGAAGGCGCTCGAGGTAGCCAGAGAAGCGGGCGCGGTTACGATCGGGCTCGGCGGATTCGAGGGTGGATTCATGAAGTCCTTGTGTGATAGGGCATTGATTATTTCCTCCGACAATATGCAGATCATCGAGGATCTCCACCTCTCTGTAGCCCATTGCCTGTTTACCCTGGTGCGAAATCAAATTCTGCAGGAGGACTTCAAGAAGGTGGTTGCCGCCCGAGCCTCTTAGCACAAGTCTTTGGTTGACAAGGGCTTGGATTCCTTCCAAAATTGATGCTTCGGCTATATGCGGCCTTATAATGCCGGTTCAGCCCGATCTGCAAGTTGAGGATGTAGTTTTTTCATCATGGCTCCCCCGAACGTGATGAGTCGTCGTCTGCAGTTTGCAGTTCTTCTCACCGATCTCCTCTGGATCCTGATTTCCGCCACGGCTGCCTACTTACTCCGCTACCGCATTAATGGCTTGAGCGCCACGAATCACCGGAGCTACATCGAATGCGTCCTAGTCGCAGGCGTGGCAATGGTCGTTTGGGCATTCCTGTTTACCCGTATGCGGCTCGACGGATTCTCCGATGGGTGGGAGGCGCCGCGAGTCTTGTCTCAAGTGACAACCGGCGTTCTGCTGCTGAGTTGCGTCATGCTGTCGGCGGCCTTTCTTGCCAGACAGTGGTATTCAAGGTTACTGCTTTGTTATTTCGGCGCGTTTCTGCTGATCGGGTTTGTCGCCATCCGCTCGCTGGTGCGTGCCTTCGTTGCCTCACGATTTCGTAATCGGGCGCAGCAGCAAGTGGTGGTGATGGGTAGCGGGAACATCGCGCGCGAAGTAGCGGACAAGATCCGACGACATCCTGAGCTAATGAAAAATGTAGTTGGTTTCCTATACTCCGCCAACGACCTACCTCTGGGATCGCCACGTATCGATGTCGCCGCTCCAGCTTTGCCACCCACGAGCACGGTAGGAGTGATCGAACTCCTGAAGAAGCATGGCGTTGACGAAATCGTCGTAGCTCATCCGCGCGCTAGTGCTTCCGAGATCCAGAAGTTGCTTCGGCTAAGCCGACTCGCCGGAATAAGGGTTTCGCTTGTGCCCGAGGGTTATGAGCTTTATCTCTCGAAAGCGAGTTTTCTGGACGTCGAGGGTTTGCCAATGCTGTGTTTGGAAGAGCGCCGCCCGAAACAGGTCGCAGTCGCGGCGAAACGCTTTGCGGACCTGGTGATCGCTACCGCGCTCACGGTGTTGGCCAGTCCGATCGTGCTCATAGCTGCGGCAAGTCTGATACTTAGTGCGAAGAAACCGTTCAAGCGTGAGCTTCGTTGCGGTTTGCATGGACGACTATTTCTCATGTGGCGAATAAATGTAGATCGAGACGCAACCGAGCTTTCCGGCTTGCGTCTCTGGCTTGCTCGCCTGAGTCTTACTGAACTTCCGCAGCTTTTGAATGTCGTCTTGGGAGACATGAGCCTGGTTGGCCCGCGACCTGAATCGCCGGATCGCGTAAAGCACTATTCCGAATGGCAGCGTCAACGGCTGAGTGCGAAACCGGGTTTGACCGGACTGGCCCAAGTCCATGGCCTTCGCGAGCAGCACGCATCCGAAGACAAGGCGCGATTCGATTTACAATACATGCTGCATTGGTCGCCCTTGTTAGACCTCTCGTTGCTGCTTCAGACTCTTTGGACGGTTGCGATCCGCATATCGCATCCGGGGTCGAACGCGGTTGTTACTCGGACCCCGGAGCGCAGTTTTACGGAGGTTCTTGATGTTGATCGTTCGCACGCCGGTGCGGATTAGCTTTGGCGGGGGTGGGACCGATTTACCCGCCTATTATCAGAAATTCGGTGGCGCGGTTCTCAGTACTGCCATCAACAAGCACTTCTACACAATCCTTCAAAAGCGCTCTGACGGCAAGGTGCAGGTAATCTCGTCCGACCTGCGGGTGGTGGAAACATGGGAGGACATTTCCCGGATGAGCGTGAAGGGAAGTGAGCTTGAAATTCCTCTTTCTGTGATGAAAGAACTCGGATGCGCTGTTTCATTCAACCTCTTTCTTGCATCCGAGATTCCGCCGGGGACGGGCCTGGGTTCGTCAGCCAGCGTTTGCGTGAATGTGCTTAAGACTCTCACCACGTATCTTGGCATTCCGATGTCGAAGTATGAGTTGGCGGAGCGAGCATTTCATGTCGCGCGAAACGTTCTTGGCAAACCCGTTGGCAAGCAGGACGAGTACGCCGCCAGCTTCGGAGGCCTCAATTTCATCCGTTTCGCCGAGGATGAGTCAGTTACCGTTGAGCCACTCGATCTGGAGCCCGAGCTCGTAAGGGAACTCGAATCGAACTTGATGTTGTTCTTTACCGGCGCTGCTCATCATTCCTGGACAATTCTCAAAGAGCAGGAGCAGTCGACGAGAGCAAAGACTGGCGTCGCCGTAGATAGTTTGCATGAAATCCGAGAGCTCGCAGATCTGATGAGGGCCACTCTCAAAGCGGGAAATCTCGATCGATTTGGTGAATTACTTCATAAGGGATGGCAAGCAAAGAAGCGCGTCTCACAAAAAATATCGACTTCTCGGATTGACGAGATGTACGAGGCCGCACGCGGAGAAGGCGCCTTGGGCGGTAAGATCACAGGCGCCGGGGGTGGAGGATTTCTCCTGATGTATTGTCCGCAGCCCTCCCAGCAGGGAGTGCGCGCGCGCCTTACGGCATTGGGTGCTCGTGAGATGGACTTCGAATTTGATTTCCAAGGTGCTCAGGTGGTTGTCGATGATCCTTTTATCGATGCAGACGAGCGCGGCGGCATGAAATGGACTTTCGAACCGCTAACGGCGGTCAATTTCTCGCGTTGATGATTCTCACTCCTAAAAAAGCCTTTCTACTTGCCGCCGGCCATGGAACACGATTGCGTCCGCTGACCGATGCCACACCAAAGTGTCTTTTACCCGTTTGCGGCGTTCCGATACTGCAGATCTGGCTGGCGAAATGCCGCCAGTCCGGCATTCAGGAAGTTCTGATAAACCTCCATTCTCACGCTGATTTGGTCCGTGAGTTCCTCGAACGAAACAACGCATCCGGTGTCCGGGTTCAAGTCTCTGACGAGCCAGTATTGCTCGGTAGCGCCGGGACAATTCGAGCCAACATGCAGTGGCTATCAGATGAAAGAAATTTCTGGATTTTCTACGCTGATGTGCTGACTGATTTCGATTTGAATGAAATGGTCAAACGACATTCCGCATTGGGAGCGTCTGTGACTATTGGCGTATACAGGGTTCCTGATCCATCCAGATGCGGAATCGTTCAGGTTGACGCAAAAGGCTGGATCACCGAATTCATAGAAAAACCCAAGCTACCGGCGGGCAATCTTGCGTTTTCGGGGATTCTCCTCACATCTCGCGAATTTGTGGACTTCATCCCGGCACGCCTGCCAGTAGATATCGGATTTGATGTGTTGCCACGGCTGGTCGGCAGACTGGCTGCCTACGAGATTCAGGATTATTTGATCGACATTGGCACGATGGAGAACTATCGCTCTGCTCAGCAAGCTTGGACAGGACTGAAGAGCACCGGGGTTCAGGAGCTGAATGCTTAGAGGCGTTATTTTTGATATGGACGGAGTCCTGATCAACAGCCATCCGATCCATAAGCGTGCATGGAAAAAGTTCTTTGAGTCTCTTGATTCGGAGATTTCAGACGCGGAGCTTGACTTCGTTTTGGATGGCCGCAAGAAGGAGGATATCCTTCGTCACTTTCTTGGCGATCTGCCGGATGCGGAGATCAGGGAATTCGGTCATCGGAAAGAGATGCTTTTCAGGGAAGAAGCGCTCGCCATCGAGCCAGTTGAGGGGGTGCTGGAATTCTTGGATCAATTGACGCGCTCCGGCATCGAATTCGCTGTGGCTTCCTGCGGCAGCAAGAGCCGTGTCCATTACATCCTTCGTCAGTTAAACATTCATGATCAGTTTGCGGCCATTGTTACCGCGGATGACGTTCAGTGCGGGAAGCCCGATCCCGACATCTTCCGGAAGGCCGCAGACCGGCTAGGTTCTCGCTACAGCGATCTGCTCGTGTGCGAAGACGCGATCTCCGGAGTGCAGGCGGCGAAAGCTGCTGGCATTAAGTGTCTCGGCATCGCTGATCACGCTCGCGCAGACGAGCTTCTTGAAGCGGGCGCGGAGCGAGTAATCGCGAATTTCGCATCTATGTCGTTGCCTCAGCTTGAGGAACTTTTCGCATAGGTCTGTCCGTCGGAAGCAAAGCTGCGCCTGAAGCGCAGCTTTTTTTGTTGCAATGGACCGAATCCCTACGTACACTGCGTCCCTTCGCTGTCGAATAGGTGTCAAATCGAGCCCAATTAGTGCCAAAATGGTAATAGAGGGTCTGGAGAATCTGCTGAAACCTCTTCAATGAGAACCAAACCGGTTAAGGCGAAGTATTCCGCACTGCCACAAGAGCAAGAAAAGGTAAGCAAAACGAAAAATCGGAGATCGTCCCCGGACGGCCAAAAGAATTCGACAAGGCCGGGAGGTCAGGATTCAGCGAATATCAAAAGGTTGGGCGAGCTTACCTTAAGTGACCTGTTTGGCCGGGAAGCGATCCAGGTCGAGTGGGATTCGGTACGTCAAGTTATTACGGACAAGGTAGTTCTTGTCACGGGAGCGGCCGGTTCAATTGGTTCCGAGCTGTGTCGTCAGATTCTGGAGTACGAACCAGCGAAACTCATCTGCCTCGACCAGAATGAAACCGGCATCTTCTATTTGCAGATGGAGCTCTGTGAAACACCTGTCCCGTCTGCCGTCGTTTATTGTGTTGAGGATTTCACCCACTCCGACGCGATGAGGCGTATCTTTTCCGCCCATCAAATCCAGACTGTATTTCACGCGGCAGGGTACAAGCATGTGCCGTTGATGGAGCAGAATCTGCGGGCTGCCTTGGAGAACAATGTCTTCGGACTAGTCCGATTTCTCGATATCTGCGAGGCGGCACGCAGCGAGGCGTTTGTGCTGATTTCCAGCGACAAGGCTGTCAATCCGACGAGCATCATGGGATGCACAAAACGGCTGGGAGAGCTCATTTTGGCCTCGCGCGAGAGCGAAAGAATGCGGTGCGTGTCGGTGCGCTTCGGGAATGTGCTGGCCTCGCAGGGCAGTGTGGTGCCCATCTTCCAGAAGCAACTCGCTGAGAAGCGGCCGTTAACCGTAACTCATCGAGAGATCAAGCGCTACTTCATGACTGTCAGCGAAGCGATGTCTTTGGTCCTGCAGGCCTCTGCGATCGGAGAGCACGGAGACATCCTAGTGCTCGACATGGGCGAACCGGTCCGCATTATCGATCTTGCGCGGGCCATGATTCGTCTGTCGGGTAAGTCGGAAAGGGATGCCCAGATTGTAGTGACGGGACTGCGACCCGGAGAGAAAGTGCATGAGGATCTTTTCTACAAGGACGAGGATGTAACTTCGACATCGTGCGACAGGATCAAGCGCGCTTCCGGCACGCCTCTGAGTTGGCCGGAGCTGAAGTCGCAGCTGGACGTTATTGGCGTCGCTGTACAGAGGGCTGGTGACGACGCGATACGCGCCCAACTTCAGAGCATTATTCCGGAATACAATTTTGAGGGCGGCGCACCTGCACGGTCGATCGACCCCCGTTCAGTTAGTGCAGGCCCGCGAGGATCGAGGCTGGCGACGCGGACTCTTCCTCAGACGCTGACGCCGCAAAAGACTATTGCTCTGCTTGACGCATCAAGCCCGGAGTCTGCGCCTTGACACGCTGTACCGCTTGTTCCCGTACCTCAGCCCTCAGGTCTCAATTGACCTTCAATGTCAGCTGCGTTGCGATGTTGCGCTTGCCCGAGCTCGCCGTCACGGTCACCGTGTAAGTGTTTGCTGGTGTGCCGTTAGTTGTGGATGAAAAGGAAGTAGTCGAAACGCTACTGCCTCCTCCGCAGCCGGGAACTAGCGCGACTCCTGCCATCACGCCGACCAGAGCAAGGCCTCTAACTCTGCCTCTTACCGGCTGCAAACGCTTCATCAACAAGGTCCCAAGGAGCCCGAGCGTGATCGTCAGCATGGCCCCCGGTCCATTGCTGCTGAAGGGCAAGCTCGTGAGCCCGGAGCTTGGAGCCGGTTGCGAGCTTGGGCGCGCGGTTGTGGAGATAGTTAGCGTAACGGCCGTCGGCGTTGCGCCGCTGACGGTTACCGAACCCGATGGTGAGAAGGCACAATTCGCACCCGTGGGGAGCCCACCTGTGCAGGCGAAAGTTACAGTATTGCTAAATCCACCGATCGCCGAGGCGTTGAGGTTGTAAGTCGCAGCCTGACCGGCATTCACAGTCATAGATGCGGTGGCGGCGCTGATCGCAAAATCAGATGCCGTTCCTGACAGGTTTACGGAATGTGACGCGCCGACCGAATCCGTGACCGCCACCGTTCCACTCGTGGCTCCTGGTGTGGTGGCCGTGAAGATCACCGCAATGGTGCAGCTCGATGTCGACGATCCCGCCGGTGCCAAAGATGTTCCTGGTGAACAGTCCCCGCCGTTTTGAGAGAACCCGGTGGAAAAGTTAATCCCGTTGATGCTAGCCGCCACGGGCCCGGTGTTGCTCACCGTGATCGTTTGCGCCTGCGATGGGTTTTGGACGGAATCGGTGAAACCCGACAACGATGCTGGTGAAACCGCCAGAGGAGTTGGTTGTGCCATCGGGAACTGCCAGACTCCGCGACCGTAGGTCGAGACTCTTACGGCTTTTAATGGTGTTGGCTGTGCCGCGTAGTAACTGAAGACTCGTATCTTGGTGACCGGCACATTAGGCAGATTGGTTCCCAAAACCTGCCAAACGGCCCCTCCATTCGTGCTGATGAAGGATCCCACATCTGTCCCCACGTAGAGAACATTCGGATCGTCGGGATCGACCGCGATTGAATCCACAGGTGCGTCGGGCAAATTGTTCGATAGATCGATCCAACTTTGGCCCGCATTGATGGTCTTGAACACGTGACTGACGCCGAAACCCTCCACCGTCACATACGCTGTTTTGCCGCTCGGGTCGTGGCGATCAATTTCGATTGACGATACTGGGTAAGGCCCATAGGTTCCGCCCGAGGTGGTGAGCGTCGCTCCGGGGTTGGGCGTTACGTCTACCCAGTTGTTGGCTGCTCCGTGGGTCCCTGTGTTTACGTCAGCTTGAGTGTCTACGAAAACGTGTCCGAGGTTGCCACCGCTGCTGCCTACCGTGCCAGCGCCCTCTAGCCCGACGTAGATCACCTGCGAGGCACCGTTCGGCGCAGGTCCACCAGCGGCGATTGCACGTACCTTGGTTGTTCCGCTTACGCAAGTTGTCTTTGCGGTGTCGAAGATCGGACTAACGTCCTTGTTCGCACTAGCGTTTGCGTCAAACCATGCGCTGCCTCCGACTCCGGGTCCCCGCCACAACCGGCAAGTGCCGAGAATCAAATTCGAGGTATTCGCCGGATCAAGGACGTATGGCATATAGAACTCGGCAGTGTCGTTCGCGACCTGCGCCGGGCCGATGTTGGGGCCTAGGGCCGGATAAGGGGCAGCGCCAAATGTTCCAGGAGTGCAGGCTTCCGCATTCGGAATGTTTGGACCGTTCGGGGCCGCTTGCTTGTTCGTTGCATCGCATTGCTGAATTGACACGCCGGTATTCGTCGCGTACCAAATGCCGTCAGGGTTGTTCGGATCGATTTCGTTGAAGCCACCATCGCCGCCGTTGACGGTCTGCCACAACAAAGTTGCGCTGCCCAACAGCGCGGGCGATCCGTTATCTTGCAGTCCTCCAAGCAAGACATTCTGATTCGTCGGGTGCTGCGAGAATGACACCATCTCCGAAAGCGATCCGATGTTGGCGTCGAGATTGTCGAAGACCTGCTGCGCGTTGCAGCTTCCATCTCCATTCGCGCCATTCAACGAGCGATAGACACCGCCATCGTTGACGAAAAACATCTGGAGCGGATTCGTGATATTGAAGTCGAATCCGTGCTGATCGGGGTGCACGTGCGACGGCTGTGCAATGGGATTGCAATCGTAAACATGGGTTAGGTTCTTCCACGTGGTCGTGCAATCGGCTGGAGTTCCCGTCAGCGAGCACTTATGGATATTGCGAGTGCCAATCAGCAGATCTGTACCTTGCGACGTGGCAATGGTTCCGAGCCACAAGTTATAGTCGCCCTGAACGATTGCGTTAGTGCTGCTTGTGTCTACGAGTCCAGCGCTTCCTTTGCTGGTGATTTCCCTCCAAGCCGTGGCTGCGCCGCTGCTGGTGACAAACACACCTTGATGGATATCGGTGTCGTTCACATAGATCACGTACATCTCATGTGTTGTTGGCTGAATCGATATCTGGCCGCGATATAGGGGACAGGTGCCGGTTGGATTGGGGTTGGTCGGCTGGCTGGTCGGGCAATTAGCGATCGTAAGATTTGGAGTTGCGATGCTCTGTGGCTGGAAAGCAGAACGAGCCCACGTCACTCCATCGGCGCTCTCGTAAAATCCGTGGTAGCGATAAAAGGCGTAGAACTTTCCCGTTCCGGGATTGTAGGCGATGTCGGTGACTGTGCCTTCAGTTAGAGTTGCACCACCGGGATCTTGTACGGTTGCGTAGTGCCAGGTCTGTCCAGCGTCTTGGGAGTAGTAAATTCCGCGTCCGCCGAGCGAGTCTGATCCATATCGTTTGCCGTTGGTGGAGCCCATGCCGACTACTACAAGGTTCGGATTAGCAGTGCTCCAGGCAAATTTGCTCACTCCCAACCCTGCGAACGTTTTCACGCCCGAATCAGCGCTCTTGATCAGAGTCCAAGATCCCGCCGCCCCGCCGTTTGCTGAGCGGAGAATCCCCATCCCATAATAGGAATCGCCCGAGCTGTTGGGCTCACCGGTTCCAACCAGGACTATGGCTGCATTTCCCGTGGTTCCGGGCTGAACTGAGACGGCTCCCACGGCCAAAGTAGGCTGATCGTCGATGAGGGGAATCCACTTCACCGTCGTGGGATCTGAGGCAGCAGCGTTCGTCGATTTCCACACTCCGCCGAACGCCGCTCCGATGTAAATTATATTTCCGCTGGTATCACCCTGATCCACTGCGACCGAGGTAACTCTTCCAACGACCTTTCCATAGTCCTGCCCGGAGTCCGAGCCGATGGGAGCCGGGCCCAGGTTGGTCCAGGTTCCGGGATAAGTCGCTCCATTAAATGTGAATCCGCTGGCGGTGTTCTGTGCGGGATTGGCGATGCTCAACGTCGTTGCAGATTGCTGAGCGGCTCCTTGCGAGTTCACGCTCATCTGCTGTTTCTGCACGTAGGCTCGGTGGAGCAGATCCGAGGTGTGCTCGCCGGCAGCGTGCCGTCCGCTGCGGAACCATTCTTCCCGTCCCTCAGGATTGTCGGCGTCTGAATCCTGAGATTCGCCTTCGTCTACGGTAGTTTGTTCAACCTTCTTGTTTTCAGCGGTCTGGTTCGCTTGGCGAATGCGCGTCCCTTGAGCCTGCGAGGCAATTGGAATCAGGGATTGAAAGAATAAGAAACACATGACCATTAGGGACTTAGAGCTGAACTTGGGCATAGACTCCACAAACACGAGAAATACGGGTGACGAGGCTGTGGAAAAGTATGTTCCTGACCAGAGACAATCGTCAACGAAGGAACACCTTAGCGACGCGCGAATATGTAGCTTTAGAAGAGCAGCTACCGGCACGTGACGAGCCGCCAAATCCCAGCCTGATGGGCTGGCGAAAAAGCATAGTGGTGGCGCGTGAAAATTCCCTGGTCGTTCCCTGTTATTTTTGTGAATCGGGTGCCAAACAACCCTAAGTTATTTGTTAATAGGGGCTTAGACAGAATCCACAGAATTCCCTGTTAGTTCCCTGGTTTTGAGCGAAATTCGCATATTTTGGGCAGAATTCGACGATTTCGAGATCGAATTCGAAAACCCCTGTATTTTTCCCTGTTTTTGCTTTGGCGGTGGATTTGTGGATCTCTGGAGCCGAAATCGAGATCATCAATGAGCAAAGTTCGCTTCCTAACTCCCTATCGGTTTCCTAAATCAGGCTCCTCGATCAACGTAACTCCTAAGGTAATATGGTGAGAACCTGCCGGTTCCGATGAGTTCATCTGATTCAGCTTTTGTTGGGTTTCTTTCTGCGCATCCCGTGCTCTGTGATGGCGCGATGGGTACCCTTCTGTACTCCAAAGGGATCTTCATCAACCGTTGTTATGACGAGCTGAACCTTTCCCAGCCGGAGCTGATTCTGGGCGTTCATCAGGATTACCTGCACGCCGGGGCAGAAGTCATAGAAACCAATACCTTTGGTGGCAACAGCTTTCGGCTGGCGCGGCACGGATGTGCGGATAAAGTGCGGGAGATTAACTTAGCCGGCGTTCGGCTGGCTCGTGAGGCGGGAAAGAGCTTCCAGGCGCTCGTTGCTGGAGCAGTAGGGCCTCTGGGAGTCAGGATCGAACCCCTCGGCAAGATTGCTCGAGAGGAAGCCCGCGATTCCTTCCGCCAGCAGATTGAGGCCTTGGTCGCAGGTGGAGTCGATCTTCTGGTTCTTGAAACCTTCGGATCGCTCGATGAACTGCACCAGGCCATCCTCGCCGCACGCGAAGTGAACCCTGACATTCCTGTGGTCGCGCAGGTGACCATCGACGAGGACGGAAGCTGCCTCGACGGATCGACTCCCGAGGTTTTCGGTCCAAAGCTTACCGATTGGGGAGCCGACGTCGTCGGAATTAATTGCAGTGTCGGTCCCGTGGCGATGCTCGACGCGATCGAGAGGCTTCGCCAGGTGACGACTGCTCCGCTGTCGGCCATGCCGAACGCCGGAATGCCGCGCAACGTTGAGGGGCGAAACATCTATCTGTGTTCGCCCGAGTACATGGCGAGCTATGCGCGCAAGTTTGTTGCCGCGGGTGTTCGGTTTGTCGGAGGTTGCTGCGGAACTACTCCAGAGCACATCCGAGTGATGAAGTCGGCGATTCGGGTTACGAACGCAAAGAAAACGCCAACGTCGGTATCGGCTCAGAACAAGATGCCATCGGCCATTCAGCCAGTGCCGATTCAGAACCGTTCGCGTGTCGGTGAGAAGCTCGCAGCCCGTGAGTTTGTGACGCTGGTTGAGATCGTTCCGCCCAAGGGCGTGAATCCGGCCAAGGAAGTAGAGGGCGCGCGCTATCTCAAGTCGGTTGGCATCGACGCGATCAACATTCCCGACAGTCCGCGGGCATCGGCGCGCATGAGCAATCAGGCCCTGTGTCTGCTGATTCAGCAGCAGGTTGGCATCGAGACCGTGCTGCACTACAGTTGCCGCGATCGCAATGTGCTCGGCATCCAGTCGGATCTGCTGGGCGGTTACGCGGTTGGCATCCGCAATCTGATCTGTATCACTGGCGATCCGCCCAAGATGGGAAATTATCCCGACGCAACCGCTGTTTTTGATGTGGACGCGATCGGCCTGGTCAACATTGTGCGCAATTTGAATCAGGGACTCGATGTCGGCGGAAATCCGATGGGCAATGCGGCCGCTTTTGTGATTGGCGTGGGTGCAAATCCGGGTGCGCCTAATCTCGATGAAGAGGTGCGGCGGTTTGAGTACAAGGTGGAAGCTGGGGGGGAGTACGCAGTTACGCAGCCAGTTTTTGATTTGAAGCTCCTGGAAACGTTTTTGCGGCGCATCGAACAATTCCGCATTCCTGTGCTAGCCGGCATCTGGCCGCTGGTGAGCGTCCGCAACGCGGAGTTCATGAAGAATGAGTTGAGAGTGTCGGTGCCGGATTCGATCCTTGCGCGGATGGCGTCGGCCGCAAACGCCGAGGCCGCGCGTGCCGAAGGCGTCGCTGTTGCTCGCGAGATGCTCGTTGCAGTGCGCGGGGAAGTGCAGGGAGCGCAGATCAGCGCTCCTCTGGGACGATATTCCTCGGCGGCAGATGTGCTGGAAGCTTTGGGCGGAAACGGCCACAAAGCCGCGGCCGTGGTGTAGTAAGGATAGTTTCGTAAGACAGATTTCCAAGCATTCCAATGCGGGTTTGTTCTAGAATCGAATTTGACCGCTTGGTTTCTTACGTTTTCCTTACTCGGTCCCCCCGAGATAGGACTCCGACGGAGTAGAGCATGATGAACCGCCGAATGCGAATGCGCGGGGCTCAAGCCCACTAATATCTAAGTCCGTCCGGCACGACTGTCGTGCCCCGATACGAGTCTCAACGAACAAATTTGGCGAATCTGATGCCTTCTGCCGTCAGATGACGCAATCGACTTGGGGAATAACGTGGAATCGCCGTTTCTAAAAGCCGTTCGCGAACGCGTCGTTATCTACGACGGCGCAATGGGTTCGCTCATCCAGGACATGAATCCTTCGCTCGATGATTTTTGGGGCAAGGAGAATTGTAGTGAGGTCCTGAACCTAAGTCGTCCCGAGATGATTCGCGACATCCACGCACAATATCTCCGTGTGGGCGCCGACGTGGTTGAGACTAATACCTTTGGCGCCACCGATATTGTGCTTGGCGAGTTTGGCCTGCAGGATCGCGTAACGGAGATCAACCATGCGGCGGTGAAGTTGGCGCGTGAGGCCGTCTCGCAGTTTTCGACTCCGGAGAGCCCGCGTTTTGTTGCCGGGTCCGTCGGTCCGACGACCAAGCTGCCATCGCTCGCTCACATCGGCTTCGACGCAATGCTCGCGTCATTCGTCGAGCAGATGACGGCATTGATTCAAGCCGGAGTCGATGTACTGCTCATCGAAACCTCGCAGGACATCCTGCAGACCAAGATCGCAGTCGCAGCGGCATTCGATGCGATGGCAGCTGCCGGAAGACGCGTTCCGCTCCAGGTTCAGGTGACGTTGCAGGAAAGCGGCACGATGCTGCTCGGAACGGAAATCAACGCGGCATTGGCAATTCTGGATGTTTACGACATCGATATCGTTGGCCTGAACTGCGCCACAGGGCCGCGTGAGATGAACGACGCGGTGCGCTACCTGTGCCACAACACGTCGAAACAAATCTCCGTCTTGCCGAATGCCGGCTTGCCGCACAACGAGGGTGGGCGCGGTGTATACAAACTCACGCCGCAGGAATTAGCCGACTACCACAAACGCTTCATCGAGGAGTATGGAGTGCACGTTGTTGGTGGCTGCTGCGGCACGACGCCTAAGCACATCGAGGCGGTAGTGAAGGCGTGTGCAGCGCTCCAGCCGGCTGTGCGCAACATAAAACCGCGTTCGGAAGTCGCAAGCGCCTACACCTCCATCCCGCTTGAACTGGATGGTCAGCCGGTCGTGGTTGCCGAGGAGATGAACACCACCACGCGGGTCGAGCACTTCAAGAATCTGGTGCGCAGCGCAAAATATGACGACATCCTGGCTCTCTCGAAGAAGCTGGTCGCCGAAGGCTCACACATGCTCGATCTGTGCTGCGCGATCGTGGGCGAAGACGAGAAGGGCTACATGAGTTCGATTCTCGAAAAGATTGCCACGCGTGTGCCCGCGCCGATTCTCGTCGATTCTACCGAGGCCGATGTGGTCGAAGTTGCGCTCAAACGCATCCCGGGCAAAGCCATCATCAATTCGATCAATCTCGAAGACGGTGAGAAACGCACCAGCAAAGTGCTGCCGATGGCGAAGCGCTACGGCGCGGCCATAATCGCTCTCACGATCGACGAAGAAGGTATGGCTCTCACGGCCGACAAGAAAGTCGCGATTGCCAAGCGCATTCACAAGCTTGCGACCGAGAAGTACGGGATTCGTTCCGTAGATCTGATTTTCGATCCGCTGACTTTGCCTATTTCAACCGGGCAGGAGGAATACCGCACCGCCGGAATTGAGACGCTCGAAGCGGTTCGCCGCATCAAGCAGGAGCTGCCGGAGTGCCGCACGATCCTGGGCGTCAGCAACATTTCCTTTGGGCTCTCGGTATATTCGCGGCGCGTGTTGAACAGTGTTTTCTTGCGGGAGGCGGTCGATCGGGGGCTCGATTGCGCGATCGTCAACTACTCGAAGATTTATCCGCTGTACAAGATTCCCGAAGCGGAAGTGGAGATCGCGCGCAAGCTGATCTTCCAGGATAGGACCAACGGCGATCCGCTCCAGGCATACATGGCCTTCTTCTCGGGAGTCACGAAGAAGACAGACGAGGAAGGTGAAGATCTCAGCGGACTGCCGGTTGAAGACAAGCTGAAGCATTGCATCATCAATGGCGAGAAGAAGATTGGTAACGGCGACAAGAAGCAGTCGCTTGAAGCCATTCTGGAGACGGCGCTGGTTAAGTATACCCCGCTCGATCTCATCAATACCGTCCTGCTCGACGGCATGAAGACGGTGGGCGAGCTGTTTGGCGCGCGCAAGATGCAGCTGCCTTCGGTGCTGGATTCGGCGTCGGTGATGAAGCAGGCGGTCGCCTATCTGGAGCCCAAGATGGAGAAGAAAGCAGGCTCGCAGAAGGGCACGCTGGTGCTGGCCACGGTGAAGGGCGACGTTCACGACATTGGCAAGAACATCGTCGGCGTCGTGCTCGCCTGTAACAACTACGAGGTGATTGATCTTGGCGTGATGGTGTCGTGCGAAAAAATTCTGGAGGCGGCGAAGCGCGAGAACGCCGACATCATCGGCTTGAGCGGACTGATCACCCCGTCGCTGGACGAGATGACGCACGTGGCGCGAGAGATGGAACGCACGGGCTGGAAGGTGCCGCTGCTCATCGGCGGCGCCACGACCAGCCGCGCGCATACGGCGGTAAAGATCGCGCCGCATTACAGCGAGCCGGTTGTGCATGTGCTCGATGCCAGCCGCGCTGTGCCCGTGGC
>QIBC01000062.1 GCA_003225215.1 Acidobacteriota bacterium | reverse complement strand
CGACGGCACGTCTCCGTCTGCAATGCGTTGCGCTAGACCTTCAACAATGGCGGTCTTGCCCACGCCAGGTTCGCCGATCAATACTGGATTATTCTTGGTACGGCGACACAGAATCTGGACTACTCGTTCGACTTCCCCCTCCCGCCCAACCAGCGGATCAAGCTGGTTATCCATCGCGGCTTGCGTGAGATCGCGGGAAAATTCGCTCAGCAGCGACGACTCGCGCGAGCGTTGCGGCTGAGCCTTCTCCTGGGTGCTTCGGGCTAGCTCCTCGCGAATGGCGCTCAGTCGCAATCCACGCTCATGCAGAATCTCGGCGGCGAAGCACTTCTCTTCGCGCAGCAGTCCGAGCAGTAGATGCTCGGTTCCAATGTGTTTGTGGGAGAGCCGCTCGGCTTCTTCGGCGGCATAGGCAAGCACGCGTTTGCACTCGTTGCTTAACGGAAGGTCGACTGAGGTCGATACCTTCTCGCGGATCGTGGTATGTCCTTCGATTTGCTTACGGATGGATTCAACCGAGGCATGCGAACGCAGAAAGCGGTTAGTTAATGCCTTGTCTTCGCGCAGCAAGCCCAGCAGCAGATGTTCGGTCTCGATATAGGGTGAGCCGAACTGGCTGGCTTCGTAACGAGCAAAGAAGATTACTCGCCGCGCCTTTTCTGTGTAGCGTTCGAACATGTTCCCCCTTGAAGGTCCCTTAAATCCGCCACTCTCAGTTCTGAGCGGCTCTCGTTACCTCTCCACCTCCGCGTCCACGATGCCGAAACCGTCGACTCTTTGGGAAGAACTTACTCCTATTTAATTAACGCCTGAGAGTATCGTCTCAGATTACCCACAGACTAACCAGTACATCTGTCCTTGGTCACTGCAATATTTATCAGGCCATGCGAGATGAAGAAACCTCCTCGAGTCGTCCTCCATGCAAGCGAAGGATCCGCCCGCAGCGCTTCGCAAATTCCATATTGTGAGTGACGATAATCGAGGTGAGTTGATGCTGTAAATGCAATCGCGCAATGAGATCGAAAATTCTCTCGGCCGTGCCGGTATCCAGATCCCCTGTCGGCTCGTCGGCCAGCAGCAATTTCGGACCGGTCACCAAGGCGCGCGCTAAAGCCACCCGCTGCTGTTCTCCGCCCGAAAGCTCACCGGAGCGGTGATGCATTCTGTCCCCGAGTCCCACCGCGCGCAGCCATTCGGCTGCCCGGGCCTGAGCTTGCTTCGGGTTCTCGCCCCGCGCCAACAGCGGCATAGCAACATTCTCCAGCGCGTCGAACTCCGGCAACAGGTAATGGAACTGCCAGACAAAACCGATTTCACGATTGCGGAGATCCGCAGCCGATTCATCGGAAAGCGACTTCAACGAAAGTTGCGCGAAGTATATGTCACCTTCTGACGGCCTATCAAGAGTTCCGAGGATGTGCAGGAGCGAACTCTTGCCGGTGCCGGACTCGCCCACAATCGCCAGCATTTCGCCGTTCCTCACTTGAAAGGACAAATTTTCAAAGATCACCAATCGGCTCTCGCCGGATCGGTATTCCTTCTTCAGATTCTGGACCCGAAGAAGCTCTACTTGGTCTATTGGATGCAAATGGCCTCGCGAAAGGAGCAACGCGGAAGCGCCAAACCCTTATGTTTCGCGGTTCCAAGCGCCCCGAGCCTTTGTTCCCAATAGACTTCGCCTATGCTAATTAGAACACTCCCCGCAAGCCCTCGGTTTGTTACCAAAGTGATGGGACTGGTTACTGTGACAGAAGTTGTAACTGGGCAATAGGCAACTGCTTTACTCATATCGCAACGCCTCCGCGGGTAGAATTCGGGCTGCCGACCACGAGGGATAAACCGTCGCAAGTAGCGATACCAGAATCGCCGTGGCCGCCACCAGCACCCCATGCACCGCCTTGGGTGCAAATGGTACGTAGTCGATCGAATAAACCTCGGCAGACAGCCTTATCCAGTGATAATGACCGCCGGCCCAGGAGAGAAGATAGCCGCCGATCAGGCCCATAATCGTACCCACCACCCCGATCAGGAGCCCCTGATAAATGAATATCTTCCGGACCTGGACTTTGCGGGTTCCCATCGACATGAGAACCGCGATGTCCTTGGTTTTCTCCATCACCATCATCGTCAGTGAAATCAGGATGTTCAAAGCGGCCACGAAGACGATCAGACTGATCGTAATGAAGGTGACCACTCCTTCAAGGCGCAGCGCTCGGAACAACGGCCGATTCTGCTCTTGCCAGTTCGTCGTCATGTAACCAGGTCCAGCAGCGTTCTCTAACTCGAGACTGATCTCAGGCGCTTTGTAGATGTCATCGATCTTCGTCTCGATCACCGAAGCGATATCACCCAATCCGAACAGCGCCTGGGCATCTTCCAGCCGAATCAGCCCCCATGAGCTGTCATAATCGAAAAATCCGGACTTGAAGAAAGCGACCACTTTGAAGCGCTTGTACTTAGGCACAAGCCCGTAGGGAGTCAATTCGCCCTGTGGGCTGGTAACCAAAACCACTGATCCCAAAGTCGCCCCAAGCTCATCTCCGAGATCTTCTCCGAGGACAATCGGAGGAAAACCAGCTGCAGGAGCTTCCGTGGATTTACCTGGCGTAGATCCGGCCGCCCCCGGCTGGCCGTTTGCGGGTGACTCCACAGCACTTTGTGCACCCTCGGTGAATGTGTCACTCGCCTTCAAAGCCTCCGCCGAACCAATCTTTACATCGCTTAATAGCTCGCTTACCCGCGATTCATATTGCGGTATGACGCCCTTAAGCAAGAGCCCATTGGCCCGTGCGCCGCGCGAAACCAGTACTTTTTCATACAGTGCCGGAGAAGCAGCAATGATGTGCGGTTGGCTCTGAATCTTCTGGAGCAGAGGGCGCCACTCGCGAATGCCGTCGCCGCGAGCGCGTTCGAGACTCACGTGCGCAGTGGATCCAAGAAGTCGGTTCTGCAGGTCCTGGCGAAATCCGTTAGTAATCGCAAGCGCGATGATGAGTGAGGCGACGCCTGCTGCGACGCCAACAATCGAGATTGCCGTGACTACCCCAATCACGGCTTGGCGGCGCTTGGCCCGGAGATATCGCGCCGCAATGAAGAGTTCGAAACTCACTACCGAGCAGAATACAACAGGGTAATCGCGCCATCGGCGAAAACCCGGTAGAGACGCAGCATGCTGCGTCTTGGCGAAGATGCCTGTTTAAGACGGCTCTCTTGCAGTCCCCTTCTGCATGGTAGAGACGCAGCATGCTGCGTCTCTACCAAAAAGCACGGCCGGCTTGCGCTGGCCGTGTTCCGTGCAAAACTAATTTACTTCTTCGGCTTCTCGTCCCAAGTGGAACTGGACTTTACTTCTAACTGGTTATCAATCTTCTTGTTGCTGTTCTCTTTTGCGATCTGTTCGGCTTTTGCTTTGTCAGCTTCGCTCCGCACAGTGCCCGTCAGTTTCAGGCTGCCATCGTCGACGACGCTTGCGGTTACTTGAGCGTTAGCCGGTAGCTGACGGTCCAGTGCCTGCTGCACCTGAGTCGGCGTGGCGCCGGTTACGCGTCCCGGCAGCGGTGAGTCCGGCGATCCCCCCTGGGGATTGGTCTGTTCTTGTGTCGTGGTCGGCACAGTGGACTGCGTTCCGGCTTGCGCCGGGCTGCTCTGCGTCGAAGCCTGGCCGCTACGGCGATCTGGATTCGATTCAGCCGGCGTCTGGGCAACGACTGCGGTCGCGGACAGCAGCACAGATATCGCGAACGTAGAAACAAACTTCTTCATGGCCGCCTCCTTAGTTGGGTGGATGCGGAGTAGAAGTCATGGTTTTTCTCTCCCGCAGACAAATCGAGCTCTGGCGAGAGCTGGCGCTCAGCTCACAAGGTGGAATGAACTCTTCTGCGCAAAATACCTACTCCGGACGGCCTTTTCAGAGTTATGCAACGCGCTCCACTACCACCGCCGTGCCATACGCAAGCACTTCAGTGACGCCCTGCATCACCTCAGTCGCGTCGTAACTCGCACCTACCACAGCATTCGCGCCGAGTTCGCCCGCGTGTAGCAGCATCAGATCGAAAGCCTCGCCGCGCGTCTTCTCGCAGAGATTCGTCAGCAACGTAATGTTGCCGCCGACGAGCGTTTGTAAGCCCGCGCCGATAGTTCCAAAAATGGAACGGGAGCGCACCACAATCCCACGAACCACCCCCAATGTGCGCACAACGCGATAGCCGGGAAGATCGAAGGCAGTTGAGACCATGTGATGAGCGGGGGTTGGGGCCATGAAAGGCATTATGAGCGGAGTGTCGGCGGAGTGAACCGCCAGGAATCGGAAGAGGCAATGAGGAACCGGCGATCCGTTAGAGGCGCAGCACGCTGCATCTCGGTGAGGATGTATGTCAGCCGTTGCTGTTTTTGGGGAATCCCAAAAATTCACAACGGACCGGCCTCTTAGATGGACAATTCCATAATCACGCCCTGCCCGTTTGGGCGATGTGTGCTGCGCACATCCGCGCCATACTGCGACTGAAAACTAGTTGGAGAACACATGGCATCTGCAATTCATAACGAATGGGACACACTTTCGAATCAGTACGCGGAGGTAGCAGAACAGACCGGTAAGTTCATAGTGGCGGTTTACGGCGGGCGTCGTGTTGCCGGCAGTGGGATCGTTTGGCGGCCGGGAATTGTCGTGACGGCGAGCCACATGTTGCGCCGTACGGACGACGTTGAGGTCACTTTTGGCGGTCAATCGCGGCACAAGGCGACGGTCTTGGGGCGGGATCCGGGCACTGACGCTGCAGTTTTGCGGCTCGAAAATGGCGATTCTGCGGCGCCAGAGCTGCTTTCCGACACCAGCAAATTACGGGTAGGACAGCTTATTTTGGCCGTCGGACGCTCGACTTTGGGCGACTTAGCCGCCGCTACAGGCGTCATTGCGCGCGTTGGAGCGTCCTGGCAGACATGGCGTAGCGGCAAGATCGACACGCTTTTGCGGCCCGATGTGACCCTTTATCCAGGACAATCGGGCAGCGCATTGGTCGATTCCCGCGGTCGCATACTCGGTATGAACACCTCTGCCTTGGCTCGAATGGCGAGGGAAGTCCGAGTGCCGAAGCGGGACTCATGCTGGGTGACATCATTATCAGCATTAATGCACAGCCAGTAAGCGGAATTGAGTACATTCAGCGCTCGCTAAGCACGGCGACGCGTGGCGATTCCGTCGACCTGGGATATGCACGCGGAGGGCAGCTGGCGTCGGTAAAGGTGAAATTAGCGGACCGGCCGCGGCGCTAAAACATCCATAGAGAGGCAAATGCAGACGGCTTTTGCAGTGGATTTGCCGCGCAAAGCGGCACTAGCGGACGTGAATGCGCCCCTCGCAGTGGCTATTAGCGCCGGTTCTGCCTCTCTGCGCGCACGAATTGAGGCGCTTGCGCGCCGTTCCGGGGCGCGAATCACGGCCGAAACAGACCTGTATGACGTGCTTCTGTTGGGACTAGACTCGGCGACGCCGCTGCCGGCGTCGACTCAAGCACTGAGTCTTCTGATTCCATCAGCGGCGAGCGTTTGCGTGATCTGGACCGGCAACGCTCCGCCGCGCGGCACTGTTTCGCGACTGTTGCGTGCCGGGGTGGCGGGAGTTGTAGCGCTCGACATCACGCCGGTTCGGCTGCAATCCGTTTTAAATGCAATTCAAGCCGGATTACAGGTCATTGATCCGGCCCTTACGCGCGACCAATCCGGGTCGTCATTTGCCACAGCCGGCTCTCCCGAGGAACTCACAGAGCGCGAGCAGGAGGTATTGACGATGCTCGCGGAAGGCCTGTCGAACAAGGAAATATCCTCGCGGCTGGGCATCTCGACCCACACTGTGAAATTCCACATCAGTTCTATTCTGGGAAAGCTGGGCGCTGCGTCGCGGACCGAGGCCGTGAGCATTGGGATGCGGAGCGGGAGAGTGGCGATTTAGGCTGCCGGCTCTCGGCCCCATTAAGCTAATCTTGAATCGTGAGCATAGAGTCATTCATCGACAGCAGCGAGAAGTTGTCAAACGTCTTTGGCTACTGGCCTTCCTTTCACGACGCCGAAGTCCTGGACCTCCACCTCTGAGTGCCGCGCAGTTTTGCGGCACGGTTGAAAATAGCCCGGCGTGAAGCGCCGGGCTTATTCGGCAAACCCGAGTCCCGCGATCTTTGCGGGACGGCTGGCTTGTTGATGGAGAAGAGCAAAAACAGTAGTCGGGCTGAAAGCCCGACTCAATTTGCGCACAACCTATCGGGGTTTTGACCCCGGGCTATTTTCAATCGTGCCACAAGAGGCGCGGCACTCATCGCCATTTCCAGGGCATAATGCGCGCTCCTCGCCGCCTGAGAGGTAAGAAACTATTGATTACTCGCTTACGGCACTTTCCACCAATTCATGCTTGAACCGACGCGCATTCGCGCCAGCGTATTGACCAACGCAGTGGCCGCTTCCCGATAACACATATTTGTATGTAACAAGGCCTTCGACTCCCACCGGCCCACGAGCATGGAGTTTGCCGGTCGCGATTCCCACTTCGGCGCCGAGGCCGTAGCGATATCCGTCGGCGAATCGGGTGGAGACGTTGTGGAACACTCCCGCTGAATCTACGCGTCGTAGGAATTGGCTTGCCGCTTGGGCATCCTCGGTAACGATGCAGTCGGTGTGGTGTGAGCCGAATGTCTCGATATGCGCTATGGCAGCATCGACGCCTGGCACGACGCGAATCGCGAGCGTCAGATCGCCATATTCAGTGTGCCATTCGGTCGCCTTCACAAGCTCGACATCTGCGCCGCAGATGGTCCGGGTGGCTGCGCAACCGCGTACTTTCACGCCGTGCCATCGCAAGCTCTGGAACGCGATCGGCAGGAATTCGTTGGCAATCCCCTGATCCACCAGAACCGTCTCGACGGCGTTGCAGGTGGCGGGAGCTTGAGTCTTGGCGTCGAGAATCAGCGAAATCGCCATCTCCCGATTCGCCGAGCTCTCCACGTAGATGTGGCACACACCGTCGGAATGACCGATCACAGCAATTCGCGTGTTGGCGGAGACAAAGCGAACCAGATCGGAACTGCCACGAGGGACAACCAGATCTACATAGTCTTGCAATGCCAGAATTTCGCGGATTGCTTCTCGTCCTTCGACATTCGTAAATGCGTGCGGCGGAATCTGTGTTGACTGAAGTGCCTTAGCGAATGCCGCGAGGATGGCGCGCGTAGTGCGACCGATCTCAGTGCCCGCCTTGATCATCAGCGCATTGCCCGACTTCAAGGCCAGAGCGCAGAGCTGTGTAACCGCATCAGGTCGCGCTTCGACGATGGCGGCGATCACTCCGAAGGGACTGGTGATCTTCTGCAGTTCGAGACCGTCGTCCAGTTCAGAGCGAAGCAGGACTTTTCCGACGGGATCTTCCAGAGCGGCCATGGTCCGCAGCCCTACCGCAATCTGCTGCAGCTTCTCGCGAGTCAATTCCATCCGGACTAAGGCGGAAGGCGAAATTGATTGTTCACGAGCCTCGTGCACATCCTCACAATTCAGGCTTAGGAGGACATCGAAAGATTCCTCTAGAGCGCATGCCATTCGGTGCAAAGCATCGTTTTTGGTAGCTGAATCAAGTACTGCAAGCAGCCGTGAAGCCGCCTTCGCCGCAATCGCATCTTGCACGATAGAAGACATCACTGCACCTCCGCGGGAGCAATCAGAGTCCCAATCTGCTGTCCCCTGACGATCTGCTCCAGGACTTCAGGCGTGCGCCCATTAGCGATCACCGCGAACAGGCGCGTGCTCTCGATCGCATGCGCAGCCGCGAGAAGCTTCGCTCGTATGCCTCCGCGACCAAGCTCGCTGACCTGCTCGTTGAGTCCGATCTCCTGCCCGGTTCCTGCGATTTCGGAAATGAGCGCGGCTTGTGCCTCCGCTGGATGCTCCGTGTAAACGCCGTCAACGTCGGTCAGGAGGACGAGCAAGTCGGCTCGTGTGGCGGAGGCTACGAGTGATGCAAGCATATCGTTCTCAGAAAACACACGGTCGTCCATCTTTGCGTCTGGTGAGTGTGTCGCCAGATGGTTCTCGTTAATGATGGGAACGACGCCCAGGCGCGTGAGATAGTTCAGCGTGTCACAGAGCCGGCGGTGGCGTTCAGGCTCCGTGAAGTCCTCGTCAGTCACCAACACCTGCGCAGCGGCGATTCCGAGATTTCCGAATTCGACATGGTAGAGCGCAGTAAGCGCGCTCTGGCCGGCGGCAGCGCATACCGGCACCATGCCCGGAGAGACACTGAGCCGCTTCGCGCCGATGCCGATGGCACCCGAGGCGACCAGTAGGACGCGGCGGCCGCTCATGCGTAGCGTGGCGACGGACTTCACCAGTTCTTTTAGTACGTCTGTGGCAACGCTGCCATCGGGTTGCATCAGGACTTTGGTTCCGACTTTGACCACGATGGTCCGGACGCGGCGTAGTTGGTGGCGGAGATTGATGAGGTTTGTTTTGCTGTTCATGATTTCAATCCTGTAGACCGGCTTCGCGTCCTCCACACTGTCATCCTGAGCCCCTCTCTTGAGCGAAGGATCTCCCGCGATGATTCGTGTTTCGCCGCACCGTCGCGGCACTTTGGCGAGAATCCTCGTATGAGAGCCGCGACACAGCAATCAAGCGCGACATATTCCGGGAGATCCTTCGGCCAAAACCGGGCGTCAGGATGACAGTTGTTTACGGCGTGGTTTCGTTTTGACATCGATATCTTTCCGGACCAAAAGCAAAAGGCCCACGGTCATGCGACCGTGGGCCTTGGAGATAAGTGCGTTTAACTAACTATGCATCGTGAAAGCGCTCACTCCAATCCCGCGGACGCAGGTACACCGGCGGGGTGCACGGGAGCGGGGACGGGATGAGCGTTTGCAGCTTCACTGATTGGACATTGTCGCGGAGGGAGGCAAGATTGTCAATCGCGATCTGCTTTGAATGTCGTTGCTGCGTGCCGGATCGGTTTGCACAATTGGCATTATCCGGCAGCCTTGCGCGTCCTTCGCCTTGGTTTGGAAACGCTTCGAAACCTCTTGATCACGACTTTCCCATCTGGGAAAACAGCCTCTATCCTCAGCTCACCGCCCATCCCTTTCACAATGTGTCGAAGAGTGCTGACGTACATGTCTGTGCGGCGCTCAAGCTTCGAAATGGCTGACTGATTCACGTTGAGAATCTCGGCCAGAGCGTTCTGTGTCAATTGGCGAGCCTCTCTCAGTTCGTCCAGGGCCATTTCAGCGCGGTAGCGATCAGCCCGCTCCTGAGACCGTGCCCGCGATTCGCGAGACATTTTGGATCGTAACGTACTAAATTTTTTCGCCACGATGAATCCTCTTCGTTTGTCTTTCCTTTTCTATTTGTTTCAAGTGACGATCGAATAAATCGTCAGCCATGGGAACAAATTGACGATACCAATTTGGATTTCCACTCTTGTCTCCTCCGATAAGCAGAATTGCGGTTCGACGCGGATCGAATGCGTACAGGACGCGAAGCTGAGCTTCATTCACGTTTCCGCGTAGTTCCTTCATATTCGAATGCTTCGAAGTGGTTATTACATCCGAATGGGGTCGTGGAAGAACTGGACCGCGCTCCTCCAACAGCAAGACTTTGGCGTCGATTTCTTCCTGCTGATCTTCATTGAGGCTGTTCCACCAAAGCTCGAATGCATCGGTGAATTCCACCTCCCATGCCACAGAAGGAATATATCATCTATGGAATATATTGCTCAAGTGGAACAACCTGTTGCTTGAAAGCCAACGCGGTCATCAGGAACCGGAGGCGCTATGAGCCTGTCAATGCATCTTTTTTAAACATCTGCTTGACTCCGCGTAGCGCCTGGCGCGTCCGCTCTTCGTTTTCGATCAAGGCAAAGCGAACCGAGTCATCGCCGAATTCGCCGAAGCCAACGCCTGGACTCACAGCAATCTGCGCCTCAGTCAGCAATTTCTTTGAGAATTCAAGCGATCCCAGCTTGCGATACTTTTCAGGAATCGGGGCCCACACGAACATCGTCGCCTTCGGGCTTTCAACCTGCCACTTTAATTTCGCCAGCCCATCGACGAGGCAATCACGTCGTCTCCTATACGTCTCGCAGATGTTGGCAACGCACTCCTGCGGACCGTCGAGCGCGGCGATGGCTGCAACTTGAATCGGCGTGAAGGTCCCGTAATCGAAGTAGCTCTTGAGACGTGCCAAGGCCGCGACGAGTCTTGCATTGCCCACCATGAAGCCGATCCGCCAGCCGGGCATGTTGTAACTCTTGGATAACGTAAAGAACTCCACTGCGATCTCGCCGGCTCCGGGCACTTGCAGGATCGATGGCGCGCAATAGCCGTCGAAGACGATGTCGGCGTAAGCGAGATCGTGCACGACGAAGACGCCATACTCTTTGCAGAGCGCGACGATGCGCTCAAAAAAAGCGAGGTCCACGCAGTGCGTGGTGGGATTCGAAGGAAAGTTCAGGATCAAGAGCTTGGGACGCGGATACATCAGGCGTATCGCCTGCTCGAGCTCCGCGATGAAATCCACGCCGCTCCGCATCGGAATCGAGCGAATGTCGGCTCCGGCGATGACCGGTCCGTAGATGTGAATCGGATAGCTGGGATTTGGTACGAGAACGGCATCGCCGCGATCGAGCACGGCGAGACAGAGGTGCGCGATTCCCTCTTTGGAACCGATGGTGACGATCGCTTCTGTTTCGGGATCGAGTTCGACCCGATAGCGCCGGCGATACCATTCACAGATGGCGCGGCGCAGCCGGGGAATCCCTTTTGAAACTGAATAACGCTGCGTGCCTGGACGCTTCGCAGCTTCCACCAGCTTGGCGACAATGTGCGATGGTGTTGGGCCATCAGGATTGCCCATGCTGAAGTCGATCACATCTTCGCCACGTTTGCGCGCGGCGGCCTTGAGCTCGCCGATCACGTTGAAGACATAGGGAGGGAGACGGCTGATTCTGGGAAAGTCACCCGCGTTACTCATAGTTGGGCAGCAACGTTAGCAGCTCACACTCTATAGAACAGAACTTTTCCTGAAGGGTCGAGCTGATGGAGCAAATCGAAATCGACGATGTTCCTGGTTAACACCGTGTGACCGAACCTGCGTGCAGTGGCAAAAATCAGCGCGTCATTCAGGATGCGACGCAGTTCCGTTCGCGATACGCCTTGCAGTCTTGCAATCGTGCCGGCAAGGATGCCAGCGTCGCACCAGGTCTGGCGGTCAGGAGCGAGCATGCGATACGGCGAAACCCGATCAACGATCGCCAGGATTCGTCTGATCACACCCCGCGAGCCGACGTGCGACGGATCGAGTAACCCGCAAGCCGACGCGAGTTCGGTTCCTGCAACGGTTGAATGCCAGGCATCGGCCGATCGCAGCAACAGATCGCCGCCTCCAGGAAAACGCCCTTGGAGGATGTCGATGTATACCGTCGTGTCGTAAAGCAGTGATCCTGCGCGATGGGACTTGTCTTCCAAGAAAGGTAGTTCTGCATCGCTTCGAACTTTCAATTGCTGTCGCCGCTTTTCAGGCTTCAAACGCCGCAGGGAGCGTTCCAATTCAGAACTCAAGGTCGAGGTCCTGGCTCACTGTACCTCTTTGCGAGAGTAACCAGTCGGGGTAATCATCGGCGACTGCGAGATTCGCCAAGGCCAACTCCAACAAATCGGTGTCTGACTTGACGCCGGCACGCTGCTTTGCTCGGGTAACCAATGCTTCTGGCATCCGCCCGCGCACGACTTTGGTTCGAGTCCCTCGGAGAAGGCCTTTTTCCTCCGCGATCACGAGGACGCTCTTCAGTCTTTCACCCTTTAGCAGTGGAGAGCGTTCGTGCTTGGATCTCGATGCAGTAACCAGACCTTTCGGGACATCGCTGAATCTCTTGTTTCTGCTGCGGGTTGGCATCGGACAATCCTGTGCTACATTTTGTCAGATAGTGTAGCACAGAGCCAGCCAAGGCAAAGGAGTATCTTGTGTCTCCACTTCATCTGCAAGTCCCTAAGTCTATGTCGCGGCAGGTTGCGCCGCCAGATCGCTGCGACGGCGATGGAGGCCAAGCATTCGCGTAGCCTCTGGGAGTTCCTGAAATATTTGCGCTGCTCGAGCGAGCGCAGCCTGAACATTCGGACACACATTCCCGGCACCGACATGTTCCTCAAAGTCAGCGCGCTTCATTAGCTTCGCAGGCTGGGAAGGAGCGCCGCAGAAAATCAGGCCTCGCCCGGTTTCGTGCACGGCGTCGGCAAATTCCTGAAGGGCCTGCAGACCAGTCGCGTCGAGCGCGGTCATATTCCGCAGTCTATGTAAATCAGCACAGCTAGAATCATTCCCATTTCGACCGCGACGGTAAGATCGGCGAAGACCGTGAGTAACAGTGTGATCAGCCAGACTGCAATCTCCAGCTTGCTCAGGCGCAGCAATTCGGGAATCTGCTTCCACTCGCCCATGTTCCAGGAGACCACCATCAGAATCGCCGCGAGCACCGCCAGAGGAACAAACTTGGCGAGAGGCGCTGCGAAGAGGAGGATGGCGAGCAATGTTAGGGCATGGACCATTCCCGATACGGGCGTCTTGGCGCCTGACCGGATATTGGTCGCCGTACGCGCGATCGCTCCCGTCGCCGGCAAGCCACCAACCAGTGGTGAGGCAACGTTAGCTATACCTTGAGCAATCAGTTCGACATTTGGGTTGTGCCGGTCACCGCTCATCCGGTCAGACACGACCGCTGACATCAGCGATTCAATTGCGCCAAGCATCGCAACTGTAATAGCCGGCGAGACCAGGGGACGAATCAGGCTGAAGTGCAAAGGCGGAATCGCCAAGTTCGGCAGTCCAGAAGGAATTCCGCCGAATCGTGTTCCGATGGTTTCGATCGGCAACTTTAGCAGCACCGACAGCGCCGTCCCGCCTAGCAGAGCAACAATGTATCCGGGCACGCGTTTCACGTAGCGAGCCGTCAGCAGGATGACAGCCAGAGCGATTACCGATAGCGAAGTTGCGATCGGAGAGAGCGTGTGGAAATTTCTGGCAATCGCCGTCATGCGTCCCCAGAAGTCGCCCGGGACTTGATCAATCTTCAAGCCGAAGAAGTCTTTGATCTGAGTGCTGGCGATGAGGATCGCGATACCATTGGTGAAGCCGACCACTACCGGACGCGGAATGAAGCGGACGGCTGTGCCCAGCCCAGTAACGCCCATGAAGATCAGAATGATTCCGGCGAGTAGCGTGCAAAGGTAGAGACCTTCGATCCCATAACGGGCAATGATGCCGGCGACAACGACCACGAACGCGCCGGTAGGTCCACCGATCTGAGTGCTGGAGCCACCGAGAGCAGAGATCAGTCCGCCCGCAAACACCGCCGTGTACAGGCCCGCCTGTGGCGGCATTCCGGAAGCGATGGCAAACGCCATCGCCAAAGGCAGCGCCACGAGTCCCACGGTGATACCCGCGAGCAAATCGGAAAAGAACTTCTGCAACGTGTAGTTCCGCAGGCAGAGAACCGATTTCGGCAGCCACTCTGAAAGATTCGGCATTGCGATGAGAAATGAGTTGGAAATTGTATGCTAGGGCTGAGGGCGGCTACTTACAACAGGCAAATTCCTTAGAGAAATAACGAAAGCTCAT
Organism: Acidobacteriota bacterium; assembly: GCA_003225215.1. Classification (GTDB taxonomy): domain Bacteria; phylum Acidobacteriota; class Terriglobia; order Terriglobales; family Acidobacteriaceae; genus Gp1-AA112. The sequence goes on along the minus strand of QIBC01000062.1, from coordinate 14,976 downwards.
GTGACCGTCAGCATTTATGAAGCCTGGTTCTAACACTGTCATCCTGAGGCCCGACGCTGGCCGAAGGACCTCCCGAAAATGTTTAGGAGTCGTGGCCCTATCGGGTCTTGGCCGAAAAGCCATCTGAGTCCAAGTAACTGTGAGATATCACGCGGGTCCTTCGCGAAAAATCAGCGTCAGCATGACTGTTAGAGATTCACCCAAGCTGCAAGACCACTAAGGGACGCGTTAATGGCATCTTCTATTGACAAATCTCGAAGGAGTCGCTTGATGCAGGCCAAAATAGAAAACCCGGAAACAGGTCGCGGATTCTGCGAGCAGTTCAATTTGGAATCGGAGATCTCCGCGCTCGAGTCGCATAAGCCCTGGCCACGGGGAAGGACCTCCAGGATGTTGCTCAAGACCGACGATCTGCGGATTGTGCTTATCGTTATGCAAGCTGGCGCGATGATGGAAGAGCACCACAGCGACGGCCGCATCTCCATTCAAGTATTGAGCGGCGCGATTCGAACTCGCATGCAGGACCAGGTCGTCGATCTAACGCCGGGACGATTGTTGGCCCTTGATCGCTCCATCAAACATGACGTCGAGGCGCGCGAAGATTCTGCATTCCTTCTGACCATTGCGTGGCCGAGTGATCAGGAGCTGATCGGACTGAAGCATCGCGGATATGGGTCTTAAGCCCCTTGGCAGCGCCGAGACAAAAAAAAGACAAAACACAAGATGTTTCAACTCCGGTCTCAGCACTCCAAGAACTAACAGCGGGTTCTTGGGGACCCCGCATCTCCCGCGCTGGTGAAAAGCGCGCGGGAACCCTCCTCGGCTCAACATGGCGAAATCAATGTCAGGTCTGTAACTTGGTTGAAGATAGAAGATAAAAGCCTTAGTTCACCCAACCGTAATTTTCGCGAAATAATTCTTCCATCATCTCAGTCCTCTGGGCCATAATCGCGGGCACACTTCCCAGGGACATTTGTTATGGCTTCATCTTTGCCCGCTGTATTTCTCTCCCTTGTTCGGTCTTCACGAGTAGCTAAGTGCGGACACACGAATCGTTGGCCGGGCGCCACAGTGCTCTTCGGTTTTCTGCTTGCCCTTACAGCCAGCGCGCAAGTCAGCGACGATGTTCACATCGTCCCACGCGCCAAAGTGGAGCGTACAGACCGCGGATCGAAGCAGAGTGCTCCGGGCCGCCTCCGCGTGGACGTGGAGATGGTTCTTGTTCCCGTAACTGTGACTGACGTGAAGAACCATCCGGTGGTCGATCTCACCCGGCACAATTTCAAGCTGTTTGAAGGTGGTAGCGAAGAGAAGATCCAGTATTTCGGCACCGAAGATGCGCCGCTTTCGGTTGGCATCCTGGTGGACCTCAGCAGCAGCATGGCAAACAAGATCGACGGCGTGCGCGAGGCGGCGTCGGAGTTCTTTGACAATGCGAACCCAGCGGACGACTATTTCGTGATCACCTTCGCGGACAAGCCCAAGGTGATTGCGGACACGACCCAATCCTTTGCTGATATCCATGCCGCCCTGGCTGCGGCCAAGCCGAAAGGCAACACCGCGCTTGCGGATGCGGTCTACATGGGCCTCGCCAAACTGGGGCACGCCAAATACTCACGCAAGGCGCTCCTCATCGTCTCCGACGGCGGAGATAACAATAGCCGCCATAGTCTGCGGCAAATCAAGAACCTGGCGCGGGAGTCGGATGCCGAAATCTACGCCATCGACGTTTGCGATGCCCCGACTCTCTTGCTTACGAAAAAGTTGGAAGAACGATTTGGACGGCAATGGCTCACCGAGGTCACCGAGTCCACCGGCGGACGGACGATCGCCCTCGACAATCCTGCGGGCATTCCCGATGCGGCCGCGCGCGCCAGCCGCGAACTGCGCAACCAGTACATCCTGGGCTATCGCCCAAGCCGCGCCATCGAGGACCACAAATGGCGCAAGATCAAAGTGAAGGTCGCGCGTTCGGAGGACTTTCTGCCTTTGCAGGTTTACTACCGCACTGGGTATGTGCCGCGTCGGGATTAACAACGCGGTTCCGGCCGCCCTCGGCCGATTCCCAAGGTAGAGACGCAGCATGCTGCGTCTCCACCATGCTGCCTGCGAAAGATTGGTCTTTTGGCGCGCCGACTTTGCTGCAAGACTGGTCCAAATTAGCTGGCGTGTTTCTTGGTTTTCTCAGGTTTTGAAGGGGCACAGCTTCAGCGAAGCGTAGCCGTGCCGCTAAAAACCCGCGTGAAATCCGGCTTCAGCCGCTGAGGTACTTTTTCTAAATTGGAGAAAAGGCGCCGGGGCTGAAGCCCGATTCTAGGTCTGGGCTGATGGCACGGCTCCGCTTGCGCTGAAGCCACGCCCCTTCAAAACCATTTCCGCAAAGTTAATTTGTACAAGCCTGCAGCATGCTGCGTCTTCACCATGCTGCCTGCCAAAGATTGGCCTTTTGGCGCGCCGACGCTGCATGGGGAAGACGCAGCATGCTGCGTCTCTACCTTGTCTAGCGCGAATTCCTCCCCCGAAGCACTTTAGTAATGGCCTTAACAAGCTACGAACGTCTATTTCGAGTTTTCTCCCGGTTTTGTATGTAAGATTTCGCTATTCACCCTGCTGGTTCCTGTCCTTCTGGTAATTGTTTCAGGTCGCAAACCCACCCTATAATCGACCTACTCTGGACGTATTTCTCCGTCAGGATTTGGGGTTGGGTGACGGCTGCATTGGAAGTGCGCTTACTTCGGGGTAGAGATGTGGACTCTTGAGGAGCGCCTGCTAAGTGCGGCGAAATGAGGTCCTTGTCGGACTGGGCGGGTCCTTTTGGCGGCTCGCTCGGGGATGAGAACTAGATGCGCAAACACCTGATTTCGGTCCTGTATGCAGGCTTGTTCCTGATCGGCCTCCATCCCGCCATTCACGCGCAAACGATCGTCGCCACGCAGAGCAGCGATGGCCGGTTGGTATATGAGAACGCGCCCGACAAGCCCGTACAGACGGCTCCGCCCCTGGACTCCGGATATTTCTACTGGAGCAACCGCGAGCATCGCTGGAAGCCGGTGCCGCCGATGTATTCGCATTCGCGTAAGGCAGCTCAATCGGCGGCGCAGGATGTCCGTCGACTGCTGCGCCAGGCCGCATTGAAGAACCCTGAGTTTGCTGCCAACGGCAACGCGCTGCGATTGGCTTCGGAACAGGTGCAGAATTCTTCGCTGCCGGAGATCGGGTCGCGAAATTCGGCGGCTACAGCGAATGCCCGTTACACCGGGTCGGCGCTGCCTCCAGGTGGAAATGAATGGATCGACAAGATCGTAGAGCAATCGGCAACCGAACATTCCGTGGATCCCAATTTGGTACGCGCCATCATCAAGGTGGAATCTAACTTCAATCCACATGCGGTCTCGCGCAAAGGCGCGATCGGATTGATGCAGCTCATGCCGCGCACGGCGAAGTCGTTGAACGTGCGGAACCCATACGATCCTGCACAGAATGTGGACGCCGGAGTGCGCCACTTCAAACAGTTGCTCGATTCCTATAACGGCAATGTAGAGTTATCGTTAGCGGCATATAACGCGGGGGCCGGGGCGGTGCGCCGCAGCCGGGGAATCCCCAAATATTCAGAAACTCGGAATTACGTAAAGCGCATCACAGGTATATACGGGTCGACGACAGCACGGCTCTATACAGGCGGACATCCTCTGCAGCTAAAGAAGGATGCCGAAGGACACTTGTCGGTCAGCGATATGGAGTAGGGTTCGCAACTGCAGCCCTCGAACTGCCCGGCAGCCAACGTTGAATCGCACCTGATGCTGGGTGCAACAGGGATGCAGAGAATGTCCGGCAGGTCAGTCAGCAGCGCGACTCGTCACTTCACAATCTGGATTCTCGTCGCCGCAGGCCTCCTGCTTCAGAGCGGACGCGCCGACGCGATGAGTGTCGCGCGCAAGAAGCATATCTCGCTCGACTACTACCACAAGGCTGTGCAGATGCGCGAGGCGCTCAATGGGCGCCCGGAAGGCGATCGCGATGCCGAAGACTACAACCGCGTAATCGACGCCTTTCGCAAGGTCTATCACCTCGCTCCAACATCTACGCGCGCCGATTCAAGTGTGCTCGCAGTAGCCGAACTTCTCGCCGAACAGGCACGCCTGAGTGACGATAAGACGGGATTCAAGTCCGCCATCGGGCAGTACGAATTCCTGCGCCGGGAATATCCCGGCAGCAAATACCGTTTTGGGGCTCTGCTCAGCATCGGCCAAATCTATCGCGAGGATCTGAACGAGCAAGCAATCGCGAAGGAGACTTTCGAAGATTTCCTTACACGCTATCCGAACCACGAGCTCGCGCAGCAGGCCAAGGCTGCCCTTCGCGAGATGGATGAGGAAGCCAAGCACCCCGGTAGAGACGCAGCATGCTGCGTCTCTACCATGCGACCCGGGAATCGCAAAAGTAAGAGCGAAGTCGCCTCGACCAAGAACCAGAAGACGGATAATGACGACTCTGAGCAAGAGGAGGCTGGCTCCGCTCCGCTGAAGACCGCTGCCTCAAAACACAAAGGGTTGCCGCGCATCACCAGTCTGCGTTACTGGTCCACGCCCGATTACACGCGTATCGCCATCGATCTCGACGACGAAGTGAAGTACGAAGCGGGGCGAGTTCCCTCCCCCGATCGCATCTTCTTCGACTTGCACGATAGCCGGCTGGCGTCGGAGCTAATCGGTAAGAGCTACGACATCGAAGATGGGCTGCTCAAGAAGGTCCGCATCGCGCAGTACAAGGCAAATATGGCTCGCGTGGTGCTCGAGGTGGATACACTCGCCGAGTACTCCGCGTTCATTCTGCCAAATCCGTATCGGCTGATCATCGACGTTCACGGTCGCAAGCCCGCGCCGCAGGTAGAGACGGCTAATTCGCAGAATCCGGCTTCGGACCCTCGCTCCAATTCGTCCACTGGAGTGCCGCAGGCGTCCGCGACGAAGCGTGGCGAGGCCAAGACCGTCGCTGCGAGCCGGAAGAATCCTTTGCCTTCGGACGATGACGATGCCGAGGAGTCGGTTCAGACTACGAGCGCCAAGGCGATTCCAGCCAAGGCAACGCCGAAGGCACCCGTTCTGCCAAAGCGCACTGAAGTGCAAACTGAGACGAGCAATCTTGGTCTAGCCGAAATCGCTTCTCTCAGTGACGATCCACAACAAGTAAAAGCCACAACCAAGCCCACGAGCGGCGTCATGGTCGAGAATGTCGCGAAACGCGAGACCCCACAATCAGCAGACGGCACAGCCAAGTCCTCTGAGCAATCCTCGGCCAAGGGCAAAAATCAGAAGAACCGCAAGGGGAAAGCGCCTCTCGTGGTGACCAGCGCAACTCGTCAGGCTCAGCCAACTGCGGACGGTGATTTGTCGCTGGTACGCGCCTTGGGGTTGAAGATCGGCAAGATCGTGGTTGACGCCGGACATGGCGGGCACGATACCGGGACTATCGGTCCAAATGGATTGCTGGAAAAAGATCTCGTGCTCGATGTCGCGCTGCGCTTAGGCAAACTGCTGGAACAGAAGCTCGGAGCCGACGTGGTTTACACCCGCCACGATGACACCTTCATTCCGCTGGAGACGCGCACCGCCATCGCGAATCAAAATCAGGCGGATTTGTTCATCTCGATCCACGCAAATTCCAGTTCCGATCCGTCGGCGCGCGGGGTGGAGACTTACTACCTGAATTTCACCTCATCGCCTGAGGCGCTGGAAGTGGCCGCGCGCGAGAACTCGGTGTCTGAGACCTCGGTGCACGACCTGCAAGACCTGGTGAAAAAGATCGCGCTGAAAGACAAGATCGACGAATCGCGCGAGTTCGCTGCCGACGTGCAGAAGGCGCTCCACGCCGGCGAGGCGACGAAGAATCCGGGGGTGAAAAATCGTGGAGTGAAGAAGGCGCCCTTCATCGTGCTCATCGGCGCCAATATGCCCTCAATCCTCGCCGAGATCTCGTTTGTGAGCAATCCCACCGACGAGCGCAAGCTGCGTACTCCTGAATACCGTCAGCGCATTGCCGAATCGCTTTACCGCGGTGTTTCCCACTATGCCCAAGGGCTGAGCGGGGTTAAGGTGGCGAGCGCGAAACAGCCTGTTACGGCTGGGCAGTAACTCCCAAATCCGAGGTAGAGACGCAGCATGCTGCAAGCTTGTCCAAAATTAGCTTTGCGGAAATGGTTTTGAAGGGGCATGGCTTCAGCGCAAGCGGAGCCGTGCCATCAGCCCAGACCTCGAATCGGGCTTCAGCCCCGGCGCCTTTTTTCCAATTTAGAAAGAGTACCTCAGCGGCTGAAGCCGGATTTCAGGCCGGTTTTAACGGCACGGCTACGCTTCGCTGAAGCCGTGCCCCTTCAAAACCTGAGGAAACCAAGAAACACGCCGGCTAATTTGGACAAGCATGCTGCGTCTCCTCCATGCAGCGTCGAATGATGGCACTGCTGGGGCCCTCCATATCCGAAATAGCTGGCACGATTCAGCGCTGCTGCCGTCCCACGCAGGAGACGCAGCATGCTGCGTCTCTACCAGAATCCTGCAATGTGGCGATGGTGTCTAATAGACTAGATCTGTCGATCCCCAGCTTTGTACATGCGATTTGCCGCCAAACTCTTTGCTTTACTCGTCTCATTTGCCTCAGCAGCCGTGGCGACCGACTCAGCCATTCTCCCCAAAGCTTTTGCCGGATGGCAGCAGGAAGCCACTGCGGCGAAGGCCAGCATGAATCCAGCGGACGCCGATGCCGGCAATGCAGCAGTACTGAAGGAATATGGCTTTACCGATTTTCAATCCGCGAACTATGCAAAGGGCGATCGCAAGCTCAGCATCCGCGCAGCCCGCTTTGTCGATGCTACCGGAGCCTATGGCGCGTACACGCTCTACAGCCAGCCCGGGATGCGCACAGAGGAGATTGGACGGCACGGCGAATCTGCCGGCGATCGTGTGCTGTTCATGCAGGGCAACATCGTCGTCGAAGTAAAGTTCGACCATGTGAATGCAATGTCGGCCGCGGAACTACGCGAGTTAGCCGATGATCTTCCGCAGCCGGCCGGGAACCTCGCGCAGCCTCCGAACCTTGCGCATTGGCTACCGCAGCCTGCCTTCATCGAGCACTCAGTGAAGTTCGCCGTGGGACCGAAGTCGTACGATCAAGTTGGATCTCCATTCCCTTCTTCCGCGGTGGACTTCTCGAAGAGCCCGGAGGTACTCACGGCTCTTTACAAGAGCGATGAAGGCGAAGCGAAACTCACAGTGATCTCATACCCGACACCTCAAATCGCCGGAACACAGTTGCGGAACATCGAGCAGAATCATGCGAACCTCGAGGCGAGTGGGGCAGGAAGCTTTTCTATCAAGAGAACCGGGCCGTTGCTTGTGATCGCGAGCGGTCAGGCTTCGCCATCCGAGGCACGATCTCTGCTCGCTTCGGTGAACTACGAGGCTGATGTCACCTATAACGAGCCGACCTTTCTCTCGCGCAAAGACAATATCGGCAATCTCATCATTGCGGCGTTTGGACTCATTGGATTGATCCTCGCAGTCGCACTTGTATTCGGGCTTGTCTTCGGTGGGCTGCGTGTCATCCTCAAAAAACTCTATCCAGACCGCTTTTTCGACCGTCCAGAGGATGCTAGCGTCATCACCCTGAATTTGCGGGACGAATCCCCAAAATCCAGCTAAGCTGCTGAAAATGCAGCTCTTCTTCACTGCAGTGGAAAAAGTGCGCCAGCAACTGCCACATTTTAGATGCAGGGAACAATTTTCGTAAGTTATTGATTTATAAGGCATTTGTGTCAGAAAATTCGCTTGACACCCCCTGTGCACGACCATAAGATTTCGTCCAGAAAGTTCTGATGGCTTTGCCTCCGTTGGAACTATTCTCCCTTGAAAGAAAAGGCCGCCTATTTGCCGGGCGGTCTTTTCGTTTTTAGGCCCCGAAAAATCTGGATTCACCACAGAGGACACGGAGGACAAGGAGGAAGAACTTATTGCTTTGAATCGATTCACAGTTGGGACGTTTGGCGACGGAAGAAAAACACAGCATGTTTCAACTCCGGTTTCTGCACCCCAAGAACCAACAGCGGGTTGTTGGGGACCCGCATCTCCCGCGCTGGAGAAATCGCGCGGGAACCCTTATCCGCTCAACATGACAGTCTAAGTGCAGTCGACGCCGCCTATAAATGAAGACACAGCAGCCCGGATTTTCTCCGTGTCCTCTGTGTCCTCTGTGGTGAATCGATCTCTAGCATCCCGCGAGATCGGCGAGCGTTTTCAAATCAGGAACTTCCAGATCGGGCTTTGCTGGCGACTTTACAGTGGCTCCGCCGCCTGCCTTCCCGTGTCTTCGATTTACCCAGACCGAGTGAATGCCGAGTGCGCGTGTGGGCTCCACGTCGTGATGCAGGCTCTGCGCCACGTGCAGGACGCGATCTTTGCTGACCTTCATCTTCTCCAGAGCTCGTTGAAAGTTGTTGAAGGACGGCTCGTAGCTGCGTACTTCGAGCGCCGTGGTCACAAAATCGAAAGGTACTTCAAGAAGCTTGGCCGTGTGAGCGAATAGATCGTCGTCAATGTTCGAGATGATCGCCAACTTGTAACGGCGATGCAGCCTTCGCAGTGAAGCGACTGTGTCTGGAAACGGGCGCCAGGTCTTCACTGAGTCAGGAAGCGAGTGTTGATCTTCGGGAGTTGCGTTAAAAGTGAACTTTGCCCCGAGATCGCGCACGACCTGCTCGAGGACATTCCGATACGGCATAAACTTTCCCGACTCAGCCTTGCTCTCGGCTGAGGCATATGCTTCGAGCAGCTCGTCATCAGTGGCTCTAACCTTGTACCGCTCCATGATGGGATGAAGAGCACGCAGGATCCCGGTCTCCCAGTCAATCAGAGTGCCGTAGCAATCGAAAGTCAGAATCTCGAATTGAGAAAGATTGAGCGTAGTTCTTGGCATGTGCCTCGCTTAATCAGGCTTGGAAAGATAAAGCAATACGGTTCGTGTCAGGGCATCGACTTCAGTCGTGCCGAAAATCTGTCGCGGTCTCCATTCCTCCGTGCCGCAGGCCGAAGCGGAGACCAAAGGTCGTTGCCCCAGAAGAAAAGAACTGTTCTCTTCTTGCACTCCGCTTCGCTGCGACGCATGCCTTCGGCAGAGCGGAAGGATTCTGCGCATGCTTGCTGCACGACTGAAGTCGAATGCCCTGACACGAACCCAAAATCCGCAGCATTTCCCGCATCCTACCTTTGCCCACTTCTTATCGTTTTTCTCGCTTCGCTTCCCACGCCTTGGCATACTTCCAGCTCACGTATCCATGGTGATAGAGGTGCAATAGGAATCCTTCTCGTCCGTCGAGGAAGCCGGCGCGGAAGAAATAATTCCAGATGAAGTTCACTGTCGGCCGGACGCGGATATTCCAAAAAAACGATGGCAACGATTGACTCACTTGCCCCTTTTGCACCGCTACTTCTGCGCCCAGCGAAGAATATCGGTTCATGGTTTCAAGATAGCCAGTCAAGGTTGGATAAGCGTGGTGAATCAAATCGCCTGTGAGCTCAGCGGTCGCGCCATCCACGCGCAGGGTTTCGTGCACGACGCGTTCCACGAACTCTCCTTTGCCGCGCCGGAAGAGTCGCAGCTTGCGGTCGGGATAGAAGCCGCCATGGCGAATCCAGCGACCCAGGAAAAGATTGCGCCGGGCAATAAAGTACCCTGCGATACTCGGCGTAGGGTTGCCGATCACTTGCCTGATGCTTTCGCCAAGTTCGGAAGAGACTTCTTCGTCTGCATCGATCGATAACAACCAATCGCCAGAAGCTTTGGCGATGGCTGAATTCTTCTGTTGCGCATAACCTTTCCACGGTTCCTGGAAGACCTTTGCGCCCTGCTCGCGAGCAATTTCGAGCGTGCGATCCGTGGATCCGGAATCGACGACGATGCGCTCATCCGCCCAGGTCACACTCGCCAACGTGCGTCCGATGTTGCTCTCTTCGTTTCTGGTGATGATCACCACGGACAGTCTCATGCCGGGTCAGGATAACTTTCGCGAGTCACGGGCACAAAAGAAAAACCTCTCAAAGCACTGTCGTCCCTTCATAGTCGCGACCCATGTTCCACTCCGAGTCTTGCCTTTCTCCGTGCCTCCGTGTGTCCGCATCCCCGTGGTGAAATAGGCCCATTGCACCCTGCCTGCTACAATGAATTTCGCCCGATCCGTCACCATGAAGTGTCCCTTCTGCGGTTTTATCAATGACAAAGTAGTGGATTCTCGCGAGACCAAAGAGGGGGAGTCCATCCGCCGGCGGCGCGAGTGCATGAAGTGCGAGAAGCGCTTTACGACTTACGAGCGCATCGACGAAATCCCCTACATGGTTGTAAAAAAAGATGGCCGGCGGGAGAAGTTTGACCGTCAGAAGCTTCTGACCGGACTCCTCAAAGCTTGTGAGAAGCGTCCCATTTCCATGGGAAAGTTAGAGCAAATTGTCAACGAAGCGGAGACCTATGTCATAGACTCTCCCGATCGAGAGCGCACAACTTCCGAGATCGGAGAGCTGATTATGGATCGCCTGAAGCAGCATGACACAGTCGCTTACATCCGCTTTGCCTCCGTTTACCGCGATTTCAAAGACGTTCGCGAGTTTGGAGCCGAACTCGAACAGCTGATGAGCAAGGAAGCCAAGGCGGCGAAGTCCAAGTCCGCTCCCAAACATCAATAGTCAGAGAGAATGATTCATAAAGTCACATTGATCCCCGGCGACGGCATCGGGCCGGAAGTGGTGAACGCGACGGTTCGCGTGCTGGAGGCGACCGGTCCGAAGTTTGAGTGGGACTCCCAACTCGCGGGCGCCGACGCTTATGCGAAGACCAAGCAGTACATTCCCAAGGAACTCTACGAGTCCGTAGAAAGAACTCGTGTTGCGTTAAAGGGTCCGGTTACAACTCCAATCGCGGGCGGCTTTGCCAGCATCAACGTAACCCTGCGCAAGAAATTCGAACTCTTCGCAAACTTCCGCCCGATCAAGAACCTTCCCGGCATCAAGACCAACTATCCCGGAGTCGATCTGGTGATCGTTCGCGAGAATACCGAAGGTGAGTATTCAGGGATCGAGCACGAAGTCGTGCCCGGTGTAGTCGAGAGCCTGAAGATCATTACCGAGAAGGCTTCTACGCGCATCGCGCGCTTTGCCTTTGGCTACGCCCGCCGCGAGAAGCGCAAGAAGGTACACGCTGTCCATAAAGCCAACATCATGAAGTTGTCCGATGGCCTGTTCCTGCGCTGTTGTCGCGATACGGCTGAGATCTATCCCGAGATTCCCTACTTCGAGCACATCGTCGACAACACCTGCATGCAGCTCGTCACCAATCCCTATCAGTACGACGTGATGGTGATGGAGAACCTCTACGGCGACATCATCTCCGACCTATGTGCCGGATTCGTCGGCGGGTTAGGGCTCGTACCAGGCGCGAACCTGGGGCATGAGTGCGCGATCTTCGAAGCTGTGCATGGTTCAGCACCCGATATTGCCGGAAAAGGTCTGGCAAATCCGACCGCAGTCATGCAATCGGCGGTGCTCATGCTGCGTCATATAGGCGAGACCGATGCTGCAAACCGGATGCATGCGGCGATCGAGCACGTTTACCGCGACGGCCAGAAGACGACGCGCGATGTCGGGGGCAAGGTGGGTACCAGCGAGTTCGCTGATGCAGTGATCGGGGCGATGGAAACGAGCAAAGAACCTGTTGCGGCCAGCCGCTCATCATGCTAGCAAGGATAGAGACCGCGCTTCGCAAGTTGTGGGTTGGTTTGAACGCTGCGGCGAAGGGGAGATTGTGAAGATAAACGGAAACAGATTCCCTGCTGATTCCCTGCGCGTTTGCGATTCCCCTGCATTCATGCGGGTCTCGCAATCCGATTTTTATTGCCCGGGAAAAATTCCCTGCGAATTTCCCTGAGACGGGAATTCGAACTTGCCAGACTTCGTCCCTACTCCTTCGCTGATGGAAGCCTGTTGACCAACTCCCAAATGAATCGTTGCTCTCTTCTGCTCGCCCTTGCTGCCTTCGTCTTCACGGCTGGTTGCAGTCAAAACACCGGGCCAATGCCGCCTCAAAAGAGCCCAAGTCAGACTTCGCCCCAAACCAAGTTCACGGTCGTCGATCCTGCAACCGCCGGCACGATCCACGGCACCATCCGCTTCACAGGCTCGACGCCTGCTCCGATTGAGATCGATATGGGTATGGATCCCGGCTGCACGATCGCGAGCAAACAGCCAAACTTCAGCCGGCAATATATGGTCGGCAAAGCGGGCGGATTAGGGAATGTTTACCTCTACGTCAAAGCCGGTCTGGAAGGAAGCAACTTTCCTGTGCCTCCGAGTCCTGTAATCCTCGACCAGAAAGGATGCCGCTACGAACCCCACGTCCTCGCGCTAATGGCGGGGCAAACACTGCGCGTTCTCAACAGCGATCCCACGATGCACAACGTGCATGCGCAGCCGAACGCGCCCAGCAACTCGCAATGGAACATGTCGCAAATGCCGAAGGGTGCTCCTATCGAAACCACATTCCACGATCCCGAAGTGATGATGCCGTTCAAGTGCAATCAACATCCCTGGATGAAAGCCTTCGTGAACGTAGCTGCCAACCCGTTCTATGCCATCAGCGACGCCAACGGCAATTTCGAGATCAAGGGATTACCAGCCGGCGAGTACACCATCTCTGCCGTTCACGAAGCAGCAGGTGAGCAGACGCAAAAGGTGACGCTCGGCGCAAAGGAAAACAAGGCGATTGACTTCGTCTTTGCCGCGCAGTAGCTGCGCTGAATGCCGCGTGCTGACTGCTTTGTTAAAATAGCCAGTCCTGCCCGCATCAATATTGAAGGAAGGCGCACTGCGCGTGAGGTCTGAAGTCTTACCGGCTGTGTCCAATCACTTTCATCGTGGTCTTCACCGCTTTGCCGTCGTGCTTTCAGGCTGCATCTTCGTTCTGATCGTCGCTGGAGCCCTGGTTACCAGCGAAGATGCCGGGCTTTCCGTTCCTGATTGGCCGACCTCTTTCGGCTCCATCTACAAGATTCCGCCAATGGTAGGCGGAGTGAAGTTTGAACACACGCACCGCATGATTGCGGAAGGCGTGGGTCTGCTTACGATTCTCTTTTGTGTCGCGACTTCTTTCGTCGATCGGCGTAAGTGGCTTCGCAACCTTACTTTTGTAGCAATTGGAGCAGTGATCGCGCAGGGCGTTCTTGGCGGGCTCACCGTGCTGATGTTCCTGCCCTGGTACATATCAAGCGCACACGCAGCCTTAGGGCAGACCTTCTTTTCGATCGCCGTGTTGTTAGCGCTCTATACAGGCCGAGACTGGACGGAATCAACTCCCGAAAAGTTTGTCGATGATGGCGCTCCGAGCACGCGCACACTGGCGGTTCTCACGATTTGTGCGGTGTATCTGCAGCTCTTCTTTGGCGCTGCTTTCCGTCACTCGGGCATGAGCATTCTTGCCCATCTGGTGAACGCTGTCTTAACCTCCGGCCTCGTGGCGTGGACGGCAATTCGTGTCTTGAGCCGTTATGGTCAGATCACAGCCCTTCGCCGGCCAGCCGCGATGATGATTGCCCTTCTCCTCGTCCAGCTCGGATTTGGATTTGCGGCGTACCTTACGCGAGTAGTCTGGGGCAAGACTGCCGTTCAGCCTCTGCCCAGTATGGTGAGCACTACGGTGGCTCACGTAGCCATTGGAGCGCTGCTGCTGGCGACCAGCTTTGTGCTGGAAGAGCAGGTTCGTCGGCGTCTCATGAAAGAATCTGCTACGGTAGCCGAACCCTCGGCAGCACGAAAGGCGATTAGCGCATGAGCGCAGCCATCCAGCCTGTTCCCGCACCGGCAGAAGTAAGGGCTGCGCCTCCCTCGCCGCGCAAGTATTCACGAGTAGGTGATTACGCCGTTCTGCTGAAGATGCGCGTCACGTCGCTCGTGGTAATGACCGCCTGGACCGGCTACTTTCTCGGCGCACAGCGCGCTCAGATTTCGACTTTTTCTTGGAAGCTCCTGTGCGCACTACTCGGAATCGGGTTGGTCTCCGGCGGAGCCGCGGCCATAAATCAAGTAATCGAACGCGAAGTGGACGGGCGCATGCAGCGCACGCGGCGGCGTCCCATCCCGGGACAGCGCATGGGCGTCGTCGAAGCCACGGCTGTGGGAATGGCCTGCATTCTCGGGGGCGCAGCTTACCTCGCAATTACGACCAACGTTGTGACCGGAATCCTGAGCGTACTCACCGCCTCAGCGTACTTGGGTGTGTACACGCCGCTGAAGATGCGCTCGCCGATTTGCACGACCATCGGAGCGCTTCCGGGCGCGATGCCTCCGCTGCTGGGTTGGACCGCCGCCCGCGGCCGGGTGGAGTGGGAGGCGCTGGTGTTGTTCGCGATTCTCTTCCTATGGCAGTTCCCCCACTTCCACGCAATCGCTTGGTTATACCGCGAGGATTATCGGCGTGCAGGCATCCGCATGCTGCCCGTCGTGGAAGAAGATGGACGTTCCACGGTCCGCGAAGTGCTCGCCTACTCGATGATGCTGGTGCCGGTGAGCCTCTTTCCGGGCTATCTCCACATGGTGACCAGCGCATACGTGGTCGGCGCGCTGATTTTCAGTTTGGCATTCCTGGTATTTTCCATCCGCTTCGCGCGCGTTCTCTCCGGCTTGCCTGCGGGGGAGTCAGGCAAACTCGCTCGCGGACTTCTGCGCGCCAGTGTGCTCTATCTACCTGCGCTCTTCGCGCTCATGATGATCAACTCCCGGTTCACTCGATGAGCAGCAGTTCCAATTCGGTATTGCTCGCCTCATCGGGCGAAGTCGAGTCGCACTCAATCTCTAATGCTGCGATTCGGGTGGAATCACTGGTCCATCGATATGGAAGCCGAGTCGCCCTTGACGACATCTCGTTAGACGTCAACCCGGCGGAGATATT
>QIBC01000244.1 GCA_003225215.1 Acidobacteriota bacterium | reverse complement strand
TCGTATGTCCGGGATCGGTGAATACCGAGTTGAGTCCGCATACCGGCAAGAACCTCAACAAGATGTTGCAACCGGTAGACGTCGCGCACGTCGTGGGAATGGTCGTGACGCAGGCGCCGCAGTCGTTCGCGAGCGAGATCCTATTAAGGCCCACGCAAAAACCCTAAAACGGAACACGAAGGTCACGAAGGCAAAAACAAGGTCACAAGAAAGAAGATCAACTACAACAATGCCAAACAAGCTTTATTCTATTTCGTGACCTCATCTTTTTGACTTAATAACCTTCGTGTTAACCCCCGGCCAAAACGGAACTCCGCAGACGCTGCTCATCGATGCCGATGACACGCTCTGGGAAAACAACGTCTACTTCGAGCGCGCGATCGCCGATTTCATCTCATTCCTGAATCATCACGAGTTCACTCCGCTGCAAGTTCGCGAGCGCCTGAACGACGTCGAGCGCGAGTCCATCAAAACACACGGCTACGGTGTTAACAGCTTCGCCAACGCACTTTGCAAAACTTTCGAGTGCCTGAGCGTGGAGCAACTCACAGGGGAGTTGCGCGAGAAAATCCACGCGTTTGCCTTCCGCATCGCGGAGCATCCGGTGGAGATCATCGCCGGAGTTCCAGAGACGCTTCGGCACCTCGCTGCCCGGAAGCATCACCTGATCCTGATGACCAAGGGCGCTCCAGCCGAGCAGATCTCGAAAGTCGAACGGTCTGGCCTGAAAAACTATTTCGCGGCGGTGGAGGTGGTTGGAGAAAAGAACGCACGTGCCTATCATGCGGTTGCCGAGAAATACGCACTCGATACGGATGTCACTTGGATGATTGGCAACAGCCCACGTTCAGACGTGAATCCGGCGCTGGAGGCCGGCCTGCACGCCGTCTTCGTGCCGCATGACATGACCTGGGTGCTCGAACACGAAGAGTTGGCTGCTCCTATCAAGGCGGGACAGCATCTGCTGAAGCTGGATCGGTTTTCGGACTTAACGTCACACTTTTGACCTCGGCTGAGGGGGTAAGCCGCCCAGCTCCCCTTTCAACCTTGGAAGAATTGGGACATCCTCTCTATCGGTCCTGAATTCACTGCTAATTCACTGTTATTCACTGTTAATTTTGGCGCTTTCTCACGCTGCCCTGTGTTTATGCATGGTCTGCACACATTTTGAGCGTTCGGATTTTTGAAATTCACTGTTTTTTTCGCTGTTAGCGGTGAATCCGGTCAGAGGGCTCTCTTCGCAGTCGCCGGCCTAAGTAGCCCGGATTTCCACAGGTGCGGGAGGGCCTTAGCAACCCCATCAAGCGGTAACTGCAGGCAACTTTCGTCCCGGCTTGGGTTTATTTCAGCTTGGGAACTGGTGTATTTTCAGCCAGGAGACGGCTTATGCGCTCAAATCAGAGACTCTGGTCTTGGCTGCTGCTGGCCATGGTTCTGTTGTCGGCCCTCGGCCTCGTCGCCGAAAAAAAGAAAAAGTCAAAAGATCGCGCGAACGCGGCCGCCATGCAGATGGATGAGCAGAAACGTGCGATCCATGTGCTGAACCGGTTCACCTTTGGTCCGCGTCAAGGGGACATACAGCGCGTTGAAAGTATAGGCATCGACAAATGGTTCGAGCAGCAACTGTATCCGGAAAAAATTAACGACTCGGCGCTTGACGCCAGACTGGCTCCATTGCGCACGCTGAAGATGAAGACTGATGAACTGGTCAGGAATTTCCCGCCGCCACAAGTAATAAAGGCTGTCGAGAACGGGCGCGCTTCCATCCCGCGCGATTCACAGGAAAAGGCAATCTACCAGGCTGCGCTGGATCGCCAGCGCCAGAAACAAGAGGCTAAGCAGGAAGCGGCCGAGGCACAGAACAATCCAGATGCTAACGCGAACGATTCGGGGAAGCCGCGGCGCAACGGTCGTGAACTTGAAGACAGAATGTATGCCTCCCTCAACGCCGATTCGCTGATGAGCGAACCTCCCGACCAACGTTTCAAAGACTTGATGAAGATGCCTCCAGACGACATGCGCGCGGTCGCAAGATCGCTGAATCAGCAGGAGCGCGATCGCATGTTTGAAGGACTAACGCCGCAGCAGAAGGAAACGCTCCAGGCATTAGTGAATCCGCAGTCGGTTGTGCAGGGAGAACTCACGCAAGCGAAACTTCTGCGCGCTATCTACAGCGAGCGCCAGCTCGACGAAGTGATGACCGACTTCTGGATGAATCATTTCAACGTATTCATCAATAAGGGTCCGGATCGCTACATGCTCACTTCATATGAGCGCGATGTAATTCGCCCGCACGCATTGGGAAAGTTCAAGGATCTGCTGGTCGCGACGGCGAAGAGTCCTGCCATGCTGTTCTATCTCGACAATTGGCAGAGCATTGGACCCAATTCGGATCAAGCGCGCTTTGGTGGCCAGCGACCCGGACGCGGCCGGCTGCGTCGCGGACCTTTTGGGATGATCGTTTACGATCCGCCAAAACCAAGGCAAGAGCAGACAGCGCAGCAGAAAGCCAAACGTCCCAGCGGCCTGAACGAAAACTACGCCCGTGAGGTTATGGAACTCCACACGCTGGGCGTCGACGGCGGTTACACGCAGAAGGACGTGACTGAGCTAGCCAAGGTTCTCACCGGATGGAGCATCGAAAAACCGCAGCAAGGCGGCGAATTCAAATTCGACGAACGCAGGCACGAGCCTGGGAAAAAGAAAGTACTCGGCAAAGAATTCAAAGAAGGCGGGGAAGGCGAGGGCGTGAAAGCTCTGGATATGCTCGCGCATCACCCGGCTACCGCGCACTTCATCTCGAAAAAACTGGCGATGCGCTTTGTCTCAGACGATCCACCAGAGTCCCTCGTCCAGCGCATGGCAAAGACCTTCCGCGACAAAGACGGAGACATTCGCGAAGTTCTGCGCACGATGTACGACTCGCCTGAGTTCTGGGCTCCGGAAGCATATCGGGCCAAGGTAAAAACGCCATTGGAATTCGTGGTCTCCGCGGTGCGCGCTTCGGGAGCGGATGTAGCCAATCCGCAACCTCTCGTCAACCAATTGCAGAAGCTGGGCATGCCGCTCTATGGCATGCAGCCGCCTACTGGGTATTCCATGAGAGCCGACGCGTGGGTGAACTCCGCAGCACTGTTAAACCGCATGAATTTTGGCTTGGCGCTCGCGGGCGGCAAGCTGCCCGGGATTCAATGGAACCCAACGGTAGATCAGAATCAACCCCCCGGTGATGCTGCAGGAGCGCTGGCGAACTTTGAAACGGCCTTGCTCGACGGAGATGTGTCGAAGCAAACGCACGCAACGATCCTCAACCAGTTAAACGATCCGCAGGCGGCAATGCGCAACAATGTTCCCGCAGCTCAGGGTACGAATTTCCGGCTGATCGCTGGGCTACTGCTCGGCTCCCCGGAGTTCCAACGTCGTTAGACGCCTCCTCGTAGAGACGCAGCATGCTGCGTCTCTACCATGCACTGAACGGGTTCGAGAAAGTTGGTTCGAGAAAGTTAAGGAGTAGTTATGGCGATTACAAGAAGAGCATTCCTGAAAGGCGGCGCGGTAGCGCTAGTCGGCACCGCGGCTGTTCCCAGCTTTCTTACACGCGCAGTGTACGGCTCAACGGCTCCCATCACTGGCAAGAAACGTCTGGTAGTGCTCTTCCAGCGCGGTGCCGCTGATGGCCTAAACATCGTGGTCCCACACGGGGAGCAGGCGTATTACGGCATGCGTCCGACGATCGCCATCCCGCGACCATCGAGTTCGCAGCTTTCGGCCATCGACCTCGATGGATTCTTCGGGCTGCATCCTTCGATGGAAGCTTTCAAGCCTCTGTGGGACCAGGGGCATCTCGCGATTATCCATGCTGCCGGTTCTCCAGATGACACACGCTCTCACTTCGATGCTCAGGACTTCATGGAATCAGGAACTCCAGGATTGAAGTCTACGGAAGACGGATGGCTGAACCGAGCCATGCAGGCAGGCGATCCGAAGCAGCATTCCCCTTTTGGGGCTGTCGCTCTGAGTACAGCACTGCCGCGCAGCCTTGCCGGCAAGTTCCCCGCTGTCGCTATCAGCAACATTAACGACTTTGGAGTAGGCGGACGAAATCCCAACGCCGCTCCCATCAGCAACACATTTGAAGCTATGTATGCGCAGTCGGTCGACAGTGTGCTTCACGGCACAGGCCAGGAGACATTCGAAGCTGTGAAGATGCTGAAGTCCGCTGACCCCGCCCGGTACACACCAGCTCCGGGAGCGAATTATCCGCGCGGCCGCTTTGGCGACAGCTTGCGGCAGCTAGCGCAGTTGCTGAAAGCCGATCTGGGCGTTGAAGTAGCCTTCGCCGATATCGGGGGCTGGGACCATCACGTAAACGAAGGCAACACGCAAGGACAACTTGCGAACCTGCTGCGCGAGTTCTCGCAGTCGATCGCTGCGTTCTGGAATGATCTCGGAGATCTTGGCGAAAACACCGTACTGGTCTCGATGTCCGAGTTTGGCCGCACTGCGCGCCAAAATGGAACCGGCGGCACCGATCACGGACACGCCAATGTCATGTTTGTGGTAGGTGGCCCAGTACGCGGCGGCAAAGTGTATGGACGTTGGCCAGGACTCGAGCAGTCACAGCTCTACCAAGGACGAGATTTGGCCCTAACCACTGATTTCCGGCAAGTTTTAGGCGAGATGGTCTATCACCATCTCGGCAATCGTGACTTGGCGACGGTATTCCCTGGCTTCCAGAACAGTCCAAACAGGTTCCTGAGAATTTTGGGATAGGAAAACGCAACTTCAAAACTGGTCTGCGCTAATTCTAAGGTGGACAGCGAGGCTTGAATTCCGAATGGCCGATATTCCTCCGCTGAAGCCATTGCATTCCGATACTTCATTAAGCGCCGCTCAACTCGCGAAACTCGAGCAGCTTTCAACCGATCAGTTGAAAGAATCCCTCTTACTCGGGAAAAAGGAGTGTCTCAAAGCTAAGCGCGATGAACTGATTCTCGATGTGCATCATCGAATTCTTGTTCTCCGTAACAGAGGAATCGACATCGATGCCTTGCCGCGCGAAATTGTTGAAGGCGAAATGGAGACTTTGTAACTAATATGGCAGGCACCAGACTTTATTGGATTAATGGCCCATGGCGTGGCAGGCTAGCCTTGGCTGCGAGACCGCATGGAGGAGATTGGCTTGGGGATGAGATGTTGGTGTGGCATCAATCTTGCGTCAATACCGTTGTTTCATTGTTGGAACCTTCTGAAGAGCGATCGCTGCAACTCGGCAAAGAATCGCAAGAGGCAAACGACCAAGGAATGGCTTTTGTGAGCTTCCCAATTCCTGACCGGGAAGTTCCAAAATCGGAAGCATCAGTTGGAAAACTCATTGAAAGTCTCGATGCACAGCTTGCTCGTG
>QIBC01000243.1 GCA_003225215.1 Acidobacteriota bacterium | reverse complement strand
TTGTCTATGAACGGAAGATCGATGTCGCTGCCGAGCGCGACCGTCTGTCGAAAGAACTGGAGAGGCTCGAATCGGGGATCGGCAACGCGAAGCGTCAATTAGGCAACCAAGGCTTCCTGGCCAAGGCGCCCGCTGCGGTGGTCGAAGGCCTGCGCCGACGCCACGCCGAGCTTGAACAACTCGTCCCCAAAACGAGGGTGGCGCTGCAAGAATTAGAAAAGAATTCGAAGACCGGTTCCAACGGAAGTCACGGATAACGCGGCGCGGACCGGAACCGGATCAGTTCCATTATGGGACGAAAAATCCCTGCAGAATCCCTGATATTTTTGGGAAAATCCTGCTGAAAACGACTTAAAGCCCAAAGAATGTTGGGGTTGCGGCGAAATTGTTCGGAATCCCTGTTAAATCCCTGCCGCGGACGAAAATTTGCGGATTTTGGGCAGAATTTGGGGCTTTTCCCCACTCAAAATGAAAATGCCCTGTAAGTATCCCTGTTCTCCCGGACGCGCATACCCAATCTGAAGGCTCTCCGGGTTTCGGGCTTAACCCCTGGCCCGCGATTCTGCCGTCTTTCTCTCGATCAGCGCCAAAGCGTAAGGCACACTGAACAAAATCGGAGTGTAGATCAGGTCAGAGGCAAAGGTGCCGCGGAAGAACGGGATTGCCATGGTGTAGCACTGCACGAGTCCTGCGAAGGTTTTCGCATACATATCCTGGAAGAGCCAGGTAGCGAAGTTGCTGACCAGGAAGAACGATATGGCCGAAGCCAGCGAGGCGCCCACTACGCGCAGAGGTTCAACTTTGCGCACCAGCGCGTATCCGATCGCCATTGCGGCGACATACCAGACCCAGGTCACGAGGTGATCGACTCCCACATGCATCCGGTAGTGAACGGTGGTGAGGAAAATGTCCGCCGAAGCCAGCAACAGCAGTGGCGCAACCCACTCGCGAGTCGGACGCTTAGCGCCGAAGAACAGCAGGGCAGCGCCGAGCGGTGTGAGGTGCCAGGGATGCGGCAGAAGCCGAACTACTACAGCCAGAATTATGAACAGATAAGCCAGCATGATTAGCCTCGTGCGAAGCTCCATTCTCTGTTTCGCCGCCGAAAAGGTCAACTGTTTGAGTTGCTATCCGAATTCGAGGGCTCCTCGACTCACGCATCCATGAAAAGTCTGGGCATCCATAAGGATTTCTCGCCTCGCGGCTCGGAATAACACTCAGAGCCTCACGGCTTCTGTTCCCGGTTACCCATCCGCATCAGTACCACGTTCAAATGTTCATCAAGAAACACATCAGCGCTGAGCGGAGGGCGTCCGCGAGGTTGTCCGGGGATGTGGAAGCCGATGTAGTCGAAGCGCAAGTCACGAAAACGCACGTCGTAACCTTGCTCCGGTGGCGGGAGGTGCTGGTTTTCGACGAACGGAAACTGCGCCCAATCGAGATATACGCGTCCTAGTGGCGAGCGCTTCGCCGCGAGCGTTGCGGGGGTCTCGGCCGGCTTGTACAGAACCTTCGCGTGCGAGAGCGGATCAACTGGCGTCGCGGTCAAGTCGATCGGAACCTCGGCGTAGTAGTTTTCCGTCTCGACGATTCCCGCCCACGAGAACGGATTCACAGCGAACGGCATCGCCGCCGTCCTCCTCACCACTTCTCCCTGATAGTCGGCGGAATTCAGCAGCGTGATGGCCTTGCGGTGGTGATAGTCGCGGACCCACCATATCGCGCATACCGCAAGCAGCGCGCAAACCGCGCTCCAGCGCCCGGGAAATGTCTCACGACGCGCCCCGATCTCGCCGCTGACCAATCCAAAAACTGCTGGGATCAGGAGACCAAGCAGCAGAGCTACGAGCATAACGGGCTCGAGGATGAAGACGATGTCCCACGAGTACCAATGCCAGTTAAACGGCATGAATGGACGCACGCCGTAGTTGTTGGTGAAATCCAGCAGAATATGGCTGAGAACGGCGAGAATCCCGAAAAGGAACAGCAGTCCCCAGCGCGGCGCAAGTGAAGAAGATTTGCCGCGATTTACACGCCAGCGATGAAAGGCATAGACGAAGCCGAGCACGATTGCAGAATCTACAGGCGCTCCGATGAGGGAGTGAGTGAAGCCGCGGTGGCTGGCCATTGCCCGAACTGGCCCATCGAGACTCCAAAGTACATCCACATCGGGGAACTCTGCCGCGAGCGTGACCATCAGCGTCGCATAGCCGGTTTGTCGGTTGAGTCCTGCGCGTCCGATACATGCGCCGGTGAGGAGGTGAGTGATGGGTTCCATGCAGGGACTTGTCAGTAATCTAACAAGTCCTCGGTATTCGCGAAACAGTTCTCGCCAAGATGGAACCTACGAGTGGCGCGACTCTACTCCTTATAGAAAGCAACCACGAGGAGCGCTGTAGCCACCAAAAGAATCGCGAGCACGGGAATGGCGATCGCCATCGGATCGAGGTGCGCGTGGGCCGGAGCTCGCCATAGCCAATGGCGCTCGGAGCGGAGGACCAGGGATGCGTCGCCCGGGTGCTCGATCTGCCACTGTGGCATGGCAACAAAGAAAGCAGCAGCCGGAACACTTAGAACAACGATGAGCACCACAGTCAGTGTTCGCCGGTTCACGAAAAAAGTATCGAACCCGCTGCCGTTCGTCTCGATAGCACTTTGGTGGGACCGGTCGTAAATCCGCGATTAGGCGTACACTGTTCGGTTTCAAATTCTCTAGTTTGTCGAGGTGGGAATGAAGCTTCGCCTGCTGCTAGTGCTGCTCGCAATCGCATTTGCCGGAAATTGTTTGGCCGGACAAAGCGCGTCGAAGAAATCCAGTTCGTCCCAGGATTCTTCGCAGAAAATACCAGAGATTCACGCTTTCGATTTGTCGGCTATGGATCGTACTGCTGATCCGTGCACCGATTTTTACCAGTTATGGACGAGAATGCCGTCAATCAGAAGGGACTGAAGCCGCTACAGTCGGAGTTGGATCGCATCGACGCCGTTACTGATCGCGATAGCGCGATTGCACAACTGGCGCACTTGCACGAGTTGGGCGTGCGTGGTGCGGTGTTCTTCTTCACATCGAATTCCGATCTGCACAATGCGAACAATGTGATCGCGTATGTCGATCAGGGCGGTCTTGGCCTTCCCGACCGCGATGACTATCTGAAGGACGACGCCAACTCAAAGGAGAAACGCGAAAAGTATCTCGCGCACGTTACGAACATTCTCAAATTGTCCGGCGACAATCAGGCTGAGTCCGACGCACAGAAGGTAATGGCGCTCGAGACCAAACTTGCGCAAGCATCGATGGACCGGATCGAGCGGCGCAAACCTGAAAATCGCGATCACAAGATGACGCTCGCGGAATTCTCCGCAATGACGCCCAACATTGAATTCACCGAGTTTCTCAAGGGAACGACTGCACCTGCATTCGAGGCTCTGAATGTGGCGAATCCCGAATTCTTCAAGCAGCTGAATAGTCTTGCCGACTCCGTTCCTCTGGAAGACTGGAAAGCTTACTTCCGCTGGCACCTCATTCATGAGTTTGCCGACGTCTTGCCCGATCCGTTCGTGCAGGAAGACTTTAGTTTCTATGGCAAGTACCTCGGTGGTGCGAAAGAGCTGCAGGCGCGTTGGAAGCGCTGCGAACGCCTCACCGATCAACAGCTCGGCGAAGCGCTTGGACAGCCTTACGTCGCCCAGGAATTCACCCCGGCCGAGAAAGCGCGCATGCTGAAGATGGTGGATGCCATCGAGACCGCGCTCAAACAGGACATCGAGAGCCTCGACTGGATGACTCCTGACACCAAGAAGCAGGCGCTTTTGAAGCTGGCAGCGATTCGCAACAAGATCGGCTATCCCAGCAAGTGGCGCGATTACTCGAAGCTGAATGTGGTTCGCGGGGATCTGCTCGGCAACGTTGAGCGCGCGAACACCTTCGAGGTGAACCGCCAGCTTGCGAAAATCGGCAAGCCACTTGATCGAACGGAATTCGGCATGACTCCGCCAACTGTCAATGCCTATTACAGCCCGGCGTATAACGACATTAACTTTCCAGCCGGAATTCTTCAGCCGCCGTTTTTCGACAACAGCGTCGACGATGCGGTGAATTTTGGCGCAATTGGGGTCGTGATCGGCCACGAATTGACACACGGATTCGACGATCAGGGCCGCAAGTTCGATCCCGAAGGCAATCTGCGCGACTGGTGGACACCGCAGGACGCAAAGGCATTTGAAGAGCGCGTCTCCTGCATCGACCAGGAGTATTCCTCATTCGAGCCTCTCCCTGGTTTACATGTTCGCGGCAAGCTCACGCTGGGCGAGAATACGGCTGATAATGGCGGTATGCGCGTAGCTTTGCGCGCACTCCATAACACGCAGGCTGCTGAGGGCAAGACCGGAAAAGGCGGCGCTCAGGAGGACAGCACGAAGACCATCAAAGGCTTCACTCCGGAGCAACGCGCTTATATCGGCTATGGCCAGGTGTGGTGCGAGAACCAGACCGAAGCTGCTCTGCGCCAGCAGGTGCAGACCAACCCGCACTCACCCGGACGCTTCCGCGTAAACGGGGTCATGCAGAACAACGAAGACTTCGCCAAGGCCTTCAGCTGCCACAAGGGACAGCCGATGGTCAGCGAGAATGCCTGTCGCGTCTGGTAAGGAAGTTGGCGGTAGTCAGTTGGCAGTGGAACCAGGGTGCCCGGTCAAAATTGCCCGGGCATTTCTTTTGCGGAGCGATTGAAGGTAGAGTTGCTCAAATTCCCTAGGCAGGGAAAATAGCAGGGAATTTTTCCCGGCAGAAAAAAACTTATCGTGAGACCCGCATAGATACAGGAGAATCCGAAAACCCCAGGGAATTAGCAGGGAAGCAGCAGGGAATTCGAGACTCTGGGCACGTCTGCATTTTCATCTTCCCTGCCCCGGAGCCTGTCGATTTCCTCATGGCCGTTCGTCGTACTCTCAGGAGAGATTATGCATTATCTGCTGCTCATCTACCAGAACGAATCGGACTGGGAAAAGCTCGCCTCAGCGGAACAGTCCGCTATTTACCAGGAGTACCGCGAGTTAATTCGGCGGCTGGCTGCAACGGAAAAATTTATCGCCGGCGATGAACTCAAGCCGACAACCACTGCTACGACAGTGCGGCTCCGCGACGGCAGGCAAACCATCACCGATGGTCCTTTTGCGGAGACCAAGGAGCAGTTAGCCGGGTATTTCCTCGTGAATGCCTGCGATCTGGACGAGGCAATTGCCATCGCTAGCCAGATCCCAAGCGCCCGCGATGGATCGATCGAGATCCGACCGGTCGCGGTTCAAGAGCAAGCAAGGCAAGCGTCGTAACTCCGGTAGAGACGCAGCATGCTGCGTCTACGCCATGCTGATGGCACTCTTCCATGCTGTGCAGGATTACCCAGGCATCCTCGCGGAGACGCAGCATGCTGCGTCTCTACCGTTCTATTGCGAGAATGATCAGCGTCTTATTGAGTCAGGGAACTAAGAGCTACCAGCCCGGTGGACTCCGCCTGTTCGTGCGCATGATAGCTCGAGCGTACTAGGCGACCCGAGTCCGCGTGGCGGAAGCCCATCTTCAGGCATTCTTCTTTCATGAATCGGAATTCGTCAGGGTGATAGTAGCGAGTCATCGGCAAGTGATCGCGTGAAGGTCGCAGGTACTGGCCGATAGTTAGGATGTCAACTTTTAGCGCCGCCAAATCGCGAAATACTTCAAGTAGCTCGTCCATGCTCTCGCCGATGCCGACCATTACTCCGGTCTTCGACACCATGCCGGGAGCGAATTTCTTCACATTCTCCAGCAACTTGAGCGTGCGCGGATAGCGCGCTCCCGAACGCACCGCGCGATAAAGACGCGGCACCGTCTCGGTGTTGTGATTGAGCACCTCGGGACGGGCCTCCAGAACGATCTCGAGAGCATCTTCGCGCCCCTGGAAATCCGGAATCAGGACTTCCACCTGACATCCGGGAGCTTGCTCCCTGACTTCGCGAATGGTCTCGGCGAAGACCTTTGCTGCTCCAATGTTGTCATCATCGCGGTTCACGCTGGTGATGACGGCGTGCTTCAAGCCGAGCGTTGCTATGGCCTCGGCCACCCGTCGCGGCTCGTCAAAATCAATCGCCTCCGGCTTACCCTTGGGAACCGCGCAGAATCCGCAACGCCGTGTACACAAATTTCCCAGCAGCATGAACGTGGCCGTGCGGTGGTTCCAGCATTCACCGATGTTTGGACACTGCGCCGACTCGCACACGGTATGCAAATCGAGCTTGCGCGCCAGCTTCTTGAGCTCGTGATAGTTCTCGCCCATGGGTGCGCGCGCCTTCAGCCACTCCGGCTTAGGCTTCGGCACACGCGGCGACAGATCGATCTGGATCAGCTGGGCCGTGGCAGACATTCGATGCTTCTATTGTACCTATGAGTGCCTTGGGGACATTCGCTGCAGGGCAACAACAAAACCAGAAAACTCACGCAGATGAACTCTGATTTATGGATTTGCGCAGATTTCCTGGTTGGCCTGGAGACTGGGCTGCTCGAGATCCTCTTACTGACCGGCCTTCTTTCGCCTCGCAGGGAACTATCAGGACCACTCTGAACCTAAGCGGCGCTCCAGCTGATCTGCGTGAATCCGAAAATCCGCGTTTAACTGCAATGAGTTTCTGCTGTTATCGTGGCGCGGACGCCTACAACGTATGCAAGAACGCCATCAAATCGTTGAGCTGCTTCTCATCAAGGACAACGTTGAACGGCGGCATGTTGCGGCGGCCGGTCACGATCGTGTCGCGGACGTGCTGGTCTGTAGCAGGCATGCCGCTGGGGAGAGCCTGCTTTCGGAACATCCCGACAAGCGGAGGTCCTTGTAGCGGCTCTTTCGTGTAAGCGTTGTGACAAACGGCGCAGCTCGTTTCGAACACTTCACGCCCATGCTGCTCTTCAACCGTCAAGGGACGGCGAGATGCGGAAGACGAAGAATCGCATGCCGTGAAACAGAATGTAGCGAGGCCGACTAGGATGGGCAGGAGCAGTTGGTGGCAGGGTCTCAACCATCTATTATCAACACAATCGGGTGATCGGGTGAAGCAACACCGGTACCGGCGACGGTCGCCGCTGGCTACGTAGGGCCGGTGCGGCAACCGGAGACCCTGAACCGACGTATGACTTACGCAGCGGCTACGGCTGCCAGTACTGTCTTTCGCCCGATCGTTCCATGGTCCTATTTCCCATCATCGACGAAAACGGGTCCGCCACGCCAGTCTCCGCCTGGACCGCGATTGAGTCGCGACTTAAGCAACCTGCTTCGGACTACTGGCTGGTTACTCAGCCTTCGCATGCGGCGCTTGCCGGAGATCTGGCAACCGCGCTGCGCGACGATTTGTTTGGCCCAATTGATCCAATCGTCGCGCGCTCCATCGCGCTTCACGACGCCGGCTGGAGCATGGAGGACGCTGAGCAGATCCAACGTCTGCGGAGTCATCCCAAACAGAAGCCCGCAAGTTTTCTCGATGCCTCGAGCGACCGTTTTCTCCAAGCCTGGACTGGATCCATCGACACGGCAGCGAAGTTCGCTCCGATCGGAGGTTATTTGGCCAGCCGCCACTTCGAGCGCCTATCCCTCTGGACCGATCAGAAGGGCGAACGTCAAGCAGAAGCGTTTCGAAAACGGGAAAAACAACGGCAGCAGAAGCTTAAGACAAGCCTTGATCGCGACGAAGCTGCACTAGAGCGCCTGGTTGATGCCCTTCAATTCTGCGACGTTCTTTCGCTATATCTGTGCTGCGGCTCGTCGCGAGCAGTCAAATTCGAGAAGCCGGCCATCACGCTCACACGCAACGGAGATGAGTACCGTCTTGATCCGTCACCATTTCGGGAACCTAAACAGTTCAGTTTCTCGGCCTTGAGGCATCCGGTGCTCGACGGCAAGAAGGGGCAATCCGGGGCTACGTTTTACATCAACTTGTAAAGCCTCATACTGCCATGTGGTAGAGACGCCGCATGCTGCGTCTCCACGATGCTGCTTGGTTTCACGATGCTGCTTGGTTTCACGATGCTGCTTGGTTTCACGATGCTGCTTGGTTTCACGATGCTGCTTGGTTAAAGACTGCTCCCCGGTGCTCCTATTCAGCATGGTAGAGACGCCGCATGCTGCGGGCTTGTCCAAATTAGCTTTGCCATCCCAGAGAAGTGCCGCGCTTCTTGCGGCACGGTTGAGAACAGCCCGGAGTGAAACTCCGGGTTGGCCCATTTTGTGTTCGAGTCCCGCGTCGTTTGCGGGACGACTGGATCGAGAAAGGCAATTCAGCCGTCCGGCTCGAAGCCGGACTCGATTTCAGAATCGACGTTTATCCGGGGTTGACCACCGGGCTATTCTCAACCTGCCGCAAAAGACGCGGCACTCCTCTCGGACGACGCTCTCTTCGCCGGAGTTAATTTCGACAGGGTTGCAGCATGCCGCGTCTCTACCAGTGCCGCGAGACACGGCACAAAAGGCTGTACCCACCTCACCGCGTCTTCTGAATCGGCATCACCTTTTCGCGCGCCTGCCCGGCTATCTCGCTTGTGCGGCGGCGCAGACGAGAGGTCTGCTCACCGAGCTCACGGCGGGCATCGTCGAATTTGTCGCGGAACGTCTGCCGCAGCTCCGGCCCCGACTTAGGCGTGAGTAACAGGGAGAGCAGAGCTCCAATTCCTGCGCCAATCACGAGGAACATAAGGGCGGTCTTAGCGCTCTCTGCCTTGGTTGTTGGTTCGAGATTCCCTGGCCTTGCTTCTTCTGTCCCAGTGCACCCAGGTCCTGTTTGGGACGGCCTTCCGAAATGGGACGCAATTTGCTTTTGCTCCCGCCGGCTCCCTTGAGGTGTTGCGAGGACTGATGGTGGCGATTGCTGTGCCGCTCGCGCGCCTCCGACATGGCCAGATCCTTCTGATCCGAAAACTCAAGATCGAGGTCCTCGTCATCACTGAACTTTGCGGCTGCAGCGTGGGGGGCACGTGAGCCACCTTCATGCGCAGAACGGGACATGGGAGTGCGCGCTTCTCTCGTCATCGGCCGCGAAATTCCTTCTCCCTTCACGCCTTGCGAAATCTCGCGCAGAGCTGCGCCGGACGCCTCCGGCTGAGAAGCCTTTACGGCCAAGTCTCCGATCGAGATCATGCCGATAAGCTCTCCGTCCTCGCAGACGGGCAACCGGCGAATCTGCTTATCGGCCATGAGCCGCGCGGCTTCTTCCACCTCGACATCGGGCTCGATGGTCTCGAGTTCGTGGCTGAGCGCCTCCTCAACATTCGTGTCAGCGGGATCCTTGCCTTCAGCAACACAGCGCACAACGATGTCACGGTCTGTGATGATGCCAACCAGGTCGTCATCTTCATCCACTACGGGAATTGCCCCTACGTTTTCCATTTTCATAATGGAAGCTGCTTCTTCCAGCGTGCTGTTCAGCTGAACGGTTTCGACTTCGGTGGTCATGACCTCAGAAACCTTCATTCAGTAACTCCTCTCCGATTCTGTGTAGTGCGCGGGTTCGCGCGAGGTTGAATGAACCTACATTTTGGCGAGCCAAAATAGTTAGAAAACCTTGGCAGACCATTCAGTTGTATTCGCAGAGGTGGAAAAGCGGAGCAG
>QIBC01000242.1 GCA_003225215.1 Acidobacteriota bacterium | reverse complement strand
TTCGCCAAGCAGAGAACCAAGGATGCTGTTTTCAAAATGCGGATTCCAGGCCACTGCTATGCGTGGGCTCACCCCGCCATAGAAGACGTCATAAGGATATTTGCGACCTTTTACGTTCCGTATCGTTGAGAAGCCCAGAATCGGGTCATAGTCGGGACTAGTCGTTGTTCCTGCGAGCGCAGCCGCCTTCCGTTTGGCTAGATAATCTGCAGTCACAACCGGATTCCCACCTTGGTCCACCAGCATAACCTGCTTTCCGTCTAGCTCGTAAGGAGGCAGCTCGAGTTGGTATCCCAATCCGTAACTCAGCGTGAAACTCGGCTTCATGTGCCAGCTATCTCCAAAATACAGGTTGTACGAGTCGGTGACGCTGTGCGCAAGCACGGGCTGACCGAAAGACTGAAGTGAAAGATCCGAAACGGAACGCGTAAACAGCGACTGCGGCTGCGTAACGATTCCCAATACTTCGGCATAGAGGTTCTTGTAGTTGTTCACCTGGGCCGCCGGGACTGTTGCCGGCACAAACGTTCCGGGCATGCTGAGACCAACTGCGGCGCTACCACTTGAGGCGCCTATCTGATAGACGTTGGCGGCCATAATGCCCTGGCCGTTGTCGTTACGGCGATGCGCATCCCAGTTGTGCTCAAACTGCCCTCCGAACTGGAATATGTGATTGCCCTGTACCATCGTCAAATCGTCGCGGAACACGTTGTCTTTCCCATTCCAATAGCGCTGACGTGCATCTTGGGTGCGTACGCAATACGGAATGAGTGCGCTGTTGCCCCCGGTATTGCCGCAGACCTCGCCTCCAATTTCCAAGGCGCCACCCAGTCCCGGCAATTGTGGAGGTGCGTTCAGCGTTGTCCATTCCCAATAATTGCGAAGATAGTTGTAGCGGAAATCATTGGTGAGTTTGGGCGTCAGAGTGCCGGTAAGACCGATTACTCCGTACCATGGAACCTGCGGGCGATTCGCCGTGGAGTTGGCAACTCCAAACGTTCCGCCCAGAACTCCGCCGATGTCGAACTGATTGTTGACGGCGCGTTCCAGATGGTAGTAGCGGTAGCTGGACATCACCGTCCACTTCGAGCCGATGCTGTGGTCCAGACGCACAACGCCGAAGTTGTCGTTCTGCGGAAGCTTCAGACTTGTGAGATACCCTTGCGTGTTGAATGTGTCTCCGCCCGAACTGGTGAAGTCATTCGGGAGAGGCATTTGCTTGTTCCAGATCTGCGACACCTGCGAATTCAAGCCGATGCCGCGTGGATCGCACAAGCCATTCGGGCTGCCAGAGCAAGCCGCGGGCTGATAGGTGACGCCATTTACCGTGACCGGGACCGGATTCAGGTTGTAAGGTTGGAAAGTACCGTTCGCATCCTGGACCTGTACTACTCCGGCACGCAAGAGGGCAGAAGGTACGCGCTTCTCTACAGTAGTGTTTTGCGGATAGCGTCGTCCTTCATAATTCGCGAAGATGTACGTCTTTCCGCCCCAAAACGACGGTCCAACCGGACCGCCGCCGGAAACTCCGAACCGATTGTAGTGGTTGGAAGGCAGAGGTGTTTTGGGACTCAAGATGTTGCCTCTGGAGTCCCTCGTGGGTGTGTGGTTGTTTACCCATGTATTCGCGCCGAAATTGCTGCCCAAATAGTACTCGTATAGGGCGCCGTGCCATGTGTTGCCGCCACGCCGCGTGACCATCTGAATCTGCGCGCCTGTTGAACCGTTGAAGTCGGCGGTCTGGTTGGTGACGTTTACCTTGAATTCCTCAATGCTCTCAACGGGAGTTGGCATCACACCGGTCACTCCGCCGGTTGCAGCGTAGCTTCCCGTGTAAGTGTTCATGGTGCCGTCCATGTCGTTAGTGTTGTTGCCACCATCGAGCTGGAATGTGTTCTGATCGCGCACGGCTCCGGCTACCGATCCGTTGGCCGCGGTTGCAGGCTGCAACGTTAGGAGCGACGAAACGTCCCGGCTAAGATTGGGCAGTTCCTGAAGGCTCTGAAAGCCTAGAGTTGTTCCGACCGTGGCATTCATCGTCTGAAGTGTGGCGCCGGACGCCTCGACAGTAATGCTCTGGGTCGCCTCTCCCACCTTCATTGCTACGTTGACGTTGGTGACCGTTCCGACCGTCACTTTTTGCTCGGGAACTTTCGTCTCCGCGAATCCAGGTCGTCTGACGTTCAGGTCGTAGACTCCTGGCTTGACGTTCACGAATAGGTAACGTCCGTTGTCGTTCGTTATCGTGGTTTGTGTCCCGCCAGTCGCAGTGTCCGTCAGCGTGACAGTTGCTCCCACTATCACGGCGCTTGTCGGGTCCGTAATCTGTCCCGAAACGGTGCCAGTGGCTGTTGACTGGGCAAGTATCGCCACTGACCCAAACAACATGAGCAGAAGAATTGTGCTGAGCTGTGCGATTGCAACCACTCGTCCGGTAGGAAGGTTTCGTGAGATGCTTCGTGATCGATCACATTTGTTGTCGAATAGAAACGATGCCTGAGACGGCAAGTCTTGCCCTGTCATTCGTCCCTCCAGAAATCTCAACGCGGAAACGCTGAGTAAAAGTCCGCACGAATCTATGAAAAAGGGAGGCTCGACATCTGTGTGCTTCACAGGCAATTAAGCGCAGCAATTCTTATTTGGCCGGGGAGCTTAGCACAAGCCACTATTCATTGTCAGGGATGAAATGAGGATTCAAAGGGCAGAGCTGGTGGATTTTTTGATGACTGTTATCGGCACCACTTATCAGTCCCTGATTGTCCGGCGTCGGTCCCAGCTCAGACAACCTGCTGCCATCGCTTTCCAAAGCTGCTACTGTAAATAAAGAAGCGATTCTCAAGATGCCGAATAAGATCCCAGTCGGAATACTCGGGGCCACCGGAATGGTTGGCCAGCGTTTTGTCCAGTTACTCGAGCACCATCCCTGGTTCGAGGTCGCATGGCTTGCCGCTTCGGAGCGCTCCTCAGGACTTCCATATGCCGAAGCTTCGCGGTGGAAGCTGAACACGCCCATCCCGGAGCGCATTGCTAAAATGCGCGTAAGCGACGCTGCACCCGATGGCGCGCCCAAGATCATCTTTGCCGCTCTCGACGCTGGTATCGCGAAGGAACTAGAGCCACAGTTTGCCGATGCCGGACACGCAGTTATCACGAACTCGAGCGCTTTCCGCATGCAGGCAGATGTGCCGCTGGTAATCCCCGAGGTAAATGGCGATCACCTCAAGCTCATCGACAAACAGCCGACTCGCAAGCGCAACGGCGGATTCATCGCCACCAACCCAAACTGCTCGGCGATAGGATTGGTCATGGCGCTCGCTCCCCTCCATCGTGCTTTTGGTGTGGATGCCGTCTTCGTCGCAACCATGCAGGCGGTCAGTGGCGCAGGATATCCAGGCGTTGCCTCGCTCGATATTCTCGGCAATGTGATTCCTTTTATTCCCAAAGAAGAAGAGAAACTCGAGGACGAGACAAGGAAACTTTTGGGCGTACTCGAGAATGGCGCGGTGAAGGACGCTACGTTCAAAATCAGCGCGCAGTGTAATCGCGTCGCCGTGGAAGATGGTCACACGGAGTCGGTCTCGATCAAGCTGAAGAAGTCCGCGAAGGCAGAGGAGATTCTGGAGCAGTGGCGCTCGTTCCGTGCGCGTCCACAGGAGATCTCGCTGCCCACCGCTCCTGAGCAGCCGGTGATTTATGACTGCTCCGTCGATCGTCCGCAGCCCCGCCTCGATGTGAATCGCGGGCGCGGAATGAGCGCCACCGTGGGCCGTCTGCGTCCGTGCGGCTTACTCGACTGGAAGTTCAGCGTGCTCTCGCACAACACGATTCGTGGAGCGGCCGGCGCTGCGCTGCTCAATGCCGAGCTGCTCAAGCATGACGGCTATCTCGATTGACCCCGGGGTTAACACGAAGGTCACGAAGCCGCAAAGCTAAGGTCACGAAGAAGGGAATAGAAGAAATAGAATCCCGAGGCGCAAGAAGAAATCAGGAGTCCGGCGGAGTTCTCCCGATCGCCTGCGAACGTAGAGTCCCCAGCGGTTTTCAGTGTCCTCAGTGTTGCCTCCGCGACCTTCGTGTTAATCCCCGGAGCTGCCGATGATCGTCATGAAATTCGGCGGCACCTCCGTAGAGGACAGTTCTGCCATAGATCGCGCCGCGAAGATCGTTGCCGGACGTCGCGAACGCCTGGCCGTCGTCGTGGTGAGCGCGATGTCCAAGGTTACGGATCAATTACTCGCAGCCGGCCAGGCTGCCGGCGCGGGCGATCCGGGCAGGGCACTCGAACTCTCCCGCGGATTGCGCGAACGACACTACTCCACCGCCGGTGAATTGCTCGGCACTGGATTGTTCACGCAATTTCACTCCGAACTCGAGTCCGAATTCGACGCGCTCGACGAATTGTTGCGCGGCATCGCCGCTGTAGGCGAACTCACACCGCGTACTACGGATCTGGTTGCCTCATTCGGCGAACGTATCTCCAGCCGGATGGTGGCTTCCGCGTTCGCGGTGCGTGATCTGCCGGCCACCCATGTTGATTCGCGCACATGCGTGATCACCGATTCGAACCATACCAAGGCCGTACCTTTGTTTCCTGACATCGATCTTCGCCTGGCCCATCAGGTGAAGCCGTTGCTCGACAAAAAGCAAATTCCTATAATGGGAGGATTCATCGGCAGCACGCGCGAAGGAGCAACCACCACTCTGGGGCGAGGAGGTTCGGACTTCACTGCTGCCATCGTCGGCGCAGGTCTCGGAGCAGAGTCGATCGAGATTTGGACGGATGTCGATGGCATGATGACCACCGACCCTCGCTTATGCAAAGATGCTCACCGCATCCGCACCATCAGCTTCGACGAAGCCGCCGAACTCGCCTACTTCGGCGCGAAGGTCCTGCACCCGGCCACGCTGCTGCCCGCGGTGCAGAAAGACATTCCTGTATTGGTCCTGAACTCGCGCAACCCGAACTGCGAAGGCACGCGCATCACGGCCCGGGCTCCGGAGTGCCGCAATTACTTCAAGGCCATCGCCGCAAAGCGCAGAATCACCATCGTCGATGTGGTCGCCACGCGCATGCTGATGGCGCATGGTTTCCTGAAAAGTATCTTCGACGTATTCGACCGCCACCGTTGTCCCGTGGACATGGTCTCGACCTCCGAAGTAAGCGTTTCTCTGACGGTAGATTCAACCGAGGCGATCCCCGCTATCGCGGCCGATCTGGAGAAGCTGGCCGACGTGAAGTATGAAGGCCGCAAAGCCATCGTCTGCCTGGTGGGCGAAAATAT
>QIBC01000061.1 GCA_003225215.1 Acidobacteriota bacterium | reverse complement strand
GTGACCTCGTTCGCGATGTTCTCGACCAGCACCGTTACTCCGAGTGGCTTGGCGAATACTCGCAGATGTTCCAGAGCAGTGATCGCATATTCCATCTTGCGCGGCTCCCACTTCTCCTTCGAGACGCCGAGGTGCTGCACGAGAAATCGGAATGGAGCCTGCTCGGCAAATTCAATCGCGCGCTTGGCCTCATCCATTGCAGAAACGCGCTGGCGCTTGTCGTTGTCCACCAGGTTCACCGGAGGCGCCATGTGGCGTCCATAATCTGGCTCGCTGTAAATGGGGGAGTGCATCGAATGCAGCATTCCTGGATGTTCACGAAACCAGCCGGCGAGTTCGCGCACACGAGTGCGATCGGTGTAGTCGAAATGCTCCTTCTGGCAAAACAGTTCGACGGCCTGCGCACCACCTCGTACCATCACTTCCAGGTGATTGATCTGCAGCCGTTCGCGCACGCGCACGTGGGTGGACATTGCCCGTAACATCAGAATCCCGCCGCCTTTCCATAGCTGCCGCGACGCTCATCGTGGCCGCCCAGGCGCTCTCCCGTTTTGGGATCGATCATGATGCACTCGGCATCGCCCCAGTCGGGGTCTCTGTCAGCCTTGTCACTTGTTGGATCGCCCACTCTCAAGGTCTGCCCCTTCTGCTCCAGCATCCTTATCGTATCGGGGGAGAACCGCTTCGCCTCAATACCTGTACGGTCCGGCAGCCATTGATTGTGGAATCGTGGCGAATCCACGGCTTGCTGAATGTCGAGCCCGTAGTCGATCACCCCCATCAACACATTGGCGACGGTTGTGATGATCGTCGGCCCTCCAGGCGAGCCGAGCACGAGAACTAGCTTGTCATCTTTGGTGACGATAGTCGGCGTCATTGCCGAGAGCGGACGCTTGTTGGCTCCGACCGAATTTGCAGGTCCCTGGATCAGCCCGTACATATTGGGCACGCCGACTTTTGCGGCAAAATCGTCCATCTCGTTGTTCAAGAGGAAGCCCAAATCTCCCGCCATGACTTTCGCGCCAAAGGGGCCATTCAGCGTGGTCGTAACCGACACAGCGTTCCCATCCTGATCCACAACTGAATAATGAGTAGTCTGCGTCGATTCCGGAGCGGCCGCTCTCGCAACTTTGTCGAGATCGTTAAAAGTTCCGGAGGGCCTGCGCAGATCCTTGCTGATGCTGGCGCGATCGGGATTAATAGATTCGCGCCAGGAGTTGGCATAGTTTTTATCGATCAGTTGCGCGACCGGCACCTTTGCGAAATCAGGATCGCCCATGAAGTCGGCGCGATCCATGAAAGCGCGACGATAGGCCTCAATCGTCAGGTGCATGGCCTCGGCAGAATCGACGCCGAGCGATGCCAGGTCAAATTTCTCCAGCATGTTCAGTATCTCAATCAAGGCAACGCCGCCGGAAGAGGGAGGCGGAGCGCTGTAAACGTCGTATCCGCGATAGGTGCCATGGACGGGCTCGCGTTCCTTGACCTCGTAGTGGGCCAGGTCCTGAGCAGTGACGATGCCGCCACCTTTTTGAATCGCGGCAGCGATCTGCTTTGCAAGTTCGCCGTGATAGAAGTCGTCAGGATTGGCGGCGATGCGCTCCAGTGTACGTGCCAGCTCTGGCTGCTTGAAGACCTCCCCAGCTTGATAGAAGTTTCCGTCGCGCTGGAAGATGCGGCGCGCTTCCGGGAAGTCCGCGAGTCGCTTGTTCTGAAAGCTGCGGACGTCTTCCCAGGGGAGCGGGAATCCGTCGCGTGCGAGACGGATCGCAGGTGCGATCACCTTCTGCAGGCCAAGCTTGCCCCATTTCTTCTCTGCGGTCACCATTCCCGCAACGGAACCGGGCACGCCTATGGCTTTATACCCCAGCGTGCTCAGGCCGGGCACGACGTTGCCTTGCTTATCCCAATACATGTCAACGGTGGCTGCCGCTGGAGCTTTTTCGCGATAATCGAGAAAGTGGAACTTTCCATCGGCCATGCGGATCAACATGAACCCACCGCCACCGATATTCCCCGCCTGCGGGTGCACGACGGCGAGAGCGAATCCGGTGGCAACAGCCGCATCGATCGCGTTCCCACCCTGACGCATGACTTCAACGCCGGCATCGGTAGCAAGCGTGTGGACGGTGACCACCATCGCCTTTTGCGCGTGCGTCGGATGCATTCCACCCATCGCCCCGGTCGTGATAACCAGCCACAGAGCGAGCAGCAAAGCGAAATTACGACGAGGATTGGAGGTCAGATAAATCGTCATGAGATCAAGAGCAGCGGAACGCAGACTTTGCAAAAAACCTGCAATTTCAGAAGCTTGCAGTGACTTCTAAACGAACTTTGAGGCTAGCCCACGGCCAGTGTGAGAGTCAAACTGCGCTGTCCAGACTGGCCGTTCATGAGTAACTGCTTGTATACCCCGCGCAAGTCCGTAAATTGACTGTTTTCGCTTAGGCTAGCGTATACTCAGCGAAAATTTTGCGGACCTCGAGCCCACAAAGCTCGGAAAACGCAAGACTTTTGGTCCTACATCGCGGATTGAGCGCCGGGCAGAAGCGGAGTCATCGGGATGCGAGTCAAATTCTGGGGTGTCCGCGGGTCAACGCCGACTCCTCAGGCAGAGAATTTGCGCTACGGCGGCAATACTTCATGCGTGGAAATCCGTATCGCCGACAAGATGTATATCTTCGACTGTGGCACCGGTTTTCGCAATCTCGGCAAACATCTATTGCAAGAGTTCGGCAACAAGCCGGTTTACGCGCACGTTTTTCTCTCGCACTTCCATTGGGACCACATTCAAGGCATTCCCTTCTTTGGTCCGCTGTACAGCAGCCCTGACAATTACTTTTTTTTTCACTCCTCGAGCCGTACGCGGGGACTTCAGCGCGCCATTGAAGAGCAAATGTCGGATCCTTATTTTCCTGTGGACATGTCTGAAATGGCCGCGCACCGCAATTTTTATGACATCGAAGAAGACCGAATCGCCTTCGATGACTGTGTTGTGCAATCGATGTGGCTCAATCACCCGCAAGGATGCCTTGGTTTTCGCGTCGAAACGAACGACAAAGTCGTCGTTTATGCCACGGACAACGAGCCTGGACACCCGGTTTTCGACAAGAATGTGCGTCAATTGGCGGAAGGGGCGGACGTTCTGATCTACGACGCGCAGTATTTACCTGAGGAATACGAAGCTAAAAAGCGCGGCTGGGGCCATAGTCACTGGCGCGAAGCGGTGAACGTCGTGATGGAAAGCGGCGCCAAAGAGCTGGTTTTGTTCCACCATGACCCCGATCATGATGACGCTTTGGTCGATAAGGTGGTGCAACAGGCCCGCGAACATTATCCAAAGGTGCGTGCAGCTTCAGAAGGAATGGAAATCGAACTCTAGATCCCTGTCGCCTTTTTGCCCATTCCGCGATCCATCGCCTCATTTGCGAGCCTGTCAGCGTGCTGGTTCTTGGCACGGAGGACATGTTCGATCGCGAACTTGTCAAGCTGGCGGACCAGGCTCCGGGCTTTTTCATACATCGGCTTCAGGTCTGGACTGCTCACTCGGTACTGCCCTGTCATCTGCCGAACCATCAATTCCGAGTCGCTAATCACTTTTAACGCACGGTATCCGTGCGTAATCGCGTACTCGAGTGCCTCTAAAAGCGCTGAATACTCCGCAAAATTGTTAGTTTTGATCCCCAAATACTCGCTTAATTGCGCAATCGGTTTGCCTTCGGGGCCGCGAATGAAGGCGCCATAGCCTGCTGGACCGGGATTTCCACGCGCTCCACCGTCCACATTTGCGGTAATCCAGTCAACATGTCGCGCAGAAGCTCGGTTCGCTGGAGCAGACTCGGTACTATCAGGAAACAATGAAGGTCTATCGGAGGCCGGCTTGGATGACATGGAACGAGTGTACGTCAGCGTCCGTCAGCCAGGCGCTCGGCAAGCCGAGGTGGCAGGCCGGCTTCCAGAATCCTCTTTTGTGCCCCGGCAATGTCATAGGGCATGCGATAGAAGGTGACGAGACTCTCATCCGTATCGTAAAGGGCGAAGCCGGCGCGCGGATCGCCGTCGCGTGGCTGCCCGATCGATCCCGGATTGATGAGGTAAGTACCCTCCGGACGCAGCTTTAATTCAACCCGCTGGGGCAATCTGGGATCGCGAAACGCTGGTCGAATCGCGTGAATTTCTTCTTGCCTAAAAAATCCGCCCTGCAGATGGGTATGACCAAAGAATGTGCACTGCGCTGCTGGGTGCAGCAGCGGTTCTGTGGCTTCGTGGACGTTAATGAGGTATTGGTCTTCATCGAGCGGAGAACCATGAACACAGGCAACATTCAGCTCGATGTCTGGACTAATCGGCCCCTCTGGCAAGGCCTTGAGCCATTCAAGATTCTCTGAAGTGAGATTCTTCTTCGTCCAAATCGCGGCCATCGCTGCAACCGGATTAAATCCGACGAGATCGCTTACACCCGAACAGGCTTTGTCGTGATTCCCGCGCACGAAGACATTCCCTAACTCTCGACAACGCGCGATCGCTTCGTTGGGATTCGCACCGTATCCGACAACATCCCCGAGATTCCAAACGATGTCATAGGCCGGAAACGCTTCTATGCAGACATCAAGTGCCTGAATATTTGCGTGGATGTCACTGATTATAAGAGCGCGCATTGATGGGCGGAAACGGCATTGTACAGCCTGGCGGCTGTCGGCCCGGATGCGCTACATCTGGGTTGCGCCCGGCTGCCACTTGTAACGATGTCCGTTCCAGTAGAGGAAAGAGGTAAGGACTCCCGTTTCCTCGAGATCAATGTCGTCCATCGCTTTTTTCTTCCTGGCAATGTGCCCGACGGATATGCGATCAAAGTTCACGTTGATCAACAGAAAGCGTTCTTTTGGTTCCTTCGCCCTCCAGCCGTCTTTGCCTAGGCCGTGGATGATGAGCAGGTAACGCGATCCGCCTGGATACTGTGAGGCAAATTGCGCAGTGATCTTCGGATCGCCAATGCCGAAGTATTCGCTCGAAGGATCGATCACTCGAAAGCGGCTCGAATCGGTCTGGAGGGCGCCGTGCGACGTTACGACGACAGCGATGTCTTCGACGCCGTCGCCGTTGAAGTCTCCAGTAAGTATCGGAAAAGCTTGAGAGAGA
This sequence comes from Acidobacteriota bacterium, assembly GCA_003225215.1. Lineage (GTDB taxonomy): Bacteria > Acidobacteriota > Terriglobia > Terriglobales > Acidobacteriaceae > Gp1-AA112. The sequence continues at coordinate 20,595 of QIBC01000061.1, read as the reverse complement.
ACAAATTGCGTTCCGAACTGGGCGGAGACAATCGCTTGTACATCGTTTGTCAAGGAACCTTCGGGCGTCGGATACGCGAGCAATGTCACGCAAAGGCTCAGGACAGCAATCGAAACCGCAATTCTCTTCATGAGCCTACTTTATCTCTGGTCCAAGGCTTTTCTAGTGCTGAATGTGAGTCACCAAAGCCACTGTCCTCCAGCGCCATTGACTTCGCGTCTCATTTTGAGATTTCCTGAATTTTGTGGAAAACCTTGTGGGAAAGCGCGACAGCCGCTGCCGACGTGTCTTGATTTCAGCAATTTACACTCTTTGCATATTCTTCGCTGCAGTCGCAAACGTCACATTATCAGACGTTTGCAAGACAAATACTGATTGAAATCGAGCCTTTGTTACCTTCGTCTACAAAATATGAATCAAATCGGTTTTGCACACTGATATCGCTGGAACCTTACTGATTTGGGAAAACGATAAGGCAGATACCTCATCTAGCCAGCCAATGGACGCCTTTCCAATAGCGCACAAGAATGAGTGCTAGAAGCGCGATAGCAAGCAGGATTAGGCCTTGGGCCTGCCTTCGCTCGGGACTCACACTTACCTCAGCTCGCCTCGGTCGGGGTTGTAGTAAAAGCGGAACCGCAGGGCAAGATAGGGTCCATTAAATTCTCTCGGCAGGGGTGGAAACGGATTCGACGCAGTAATCCCGCCCCATGCAGCGCGGTCGAGTGCGACATCTCCAGAGGGAGAAATGAGCCTCATGCCTTCGACCGACCCGTTCTTGTTGATCATAAACTGAATCGCCAACTTCCCCTGCCTAAACAATGGCGAACGCGCTTCTTCGGGAATCAAGTTGTACCAATTTCTGCGGACCTCTTCGAGGACGCGCGACAAATAGGGTCCGAAATCGACACCAAGCGTGTCGCTAAGAATATCTACAGCGCCCTGAGCATTCGTATTTGGAGTCAGCGGACCGATGCCATAGTCGCCACCGCCACCGCGCCCCGCGGCAGCCGCACGCGTAGCTTGCTCAATCGCTGAACCAGCAGATGCAGCAGAGTTGAAAACGTTGCGATTGGGTCGCTCCTCCGGTGGAGATTGCAGTTTCGCCACAGTGTTCGAATTCTCCGGGGGCTTGGCAGCCTGCGCCTGCTGTTGCTGTCCCGGTTGCGGGGAGGCCGCAGCAGCGCTTTGTTGCGGCTGCGGAGCTTGCATTCCCTGCGGCCCAGGTGCACCTCGCCGGCGCGCATTCTGGAGCTCTTCCAAAGTATGACGATCAATCGTCGGCTTACGGGCCTCGGCGATGCGGTTCTTGTCGGAAAGAATGTTCGTCTTCGGCCGTGGAGTTGGTTTGTGCGCATCCTGCGGAAGCGCCAGGAATTGAACATCCCGATCTTCCATGTTCTGCGGGACAAGAACAACTTTGTCCTTCGACGAAAAGAGATCGGGAAAAAATTTCGGCTGGATGATGATGGCGAGCACGATCAGCAAGTGCAGGATGACGGAGATCCAGACAGATTCACGCCATCGTGATCGTTCTCGGTCATCCTCAAGTTCTTCTATAAGAAGGTGAAGTTCGGCAGGATCGTGAGGCAGATCGCGACGCAATGGACGCTCTGACGGCGGCTTAGGAGGTGCCTCAGTGACTGGCATTCGTACTCGACTTCCCGAACCCGGCTCTTCTGGCTGCAAGGGTGTAGGTTCTACGATTGTCGCATTACTGCTCTGGCTGTGCACTCGGGCTACCGCCCTAACACTCACCAAAGTATGTGATTAGACGTTCACCCGTTGCACAAAGTTACGCATACTGCTGGGTTTAACAGGCTTGTAAACGCCTCACTGTAAAGAAATGTTACGGCTGGGGAAGGACCCAGCGTGCTACTGCCTACCGAAGTCCATCACGATGCGAGCATCGACTTCGATAGGCTGCCCGTTGAGGCGGTATGGGGCGTACACCCATTGGCGGGCAGCGCGGAATGCTTCAATGGCGAGGGCGCCATCTCCCCTGATCAGCTTCATGCTCTTCAGGTGGCCATCTTTGCCGATGGTAGCGACGATCACTACGGATCCGCGAATACCGGCGGTTTTCGCGAATTGCGGAAACACCGGATTGACGCGACGAAGCAATCTGCCTTGAGTGACTTGACTGGCCGGTAGCGATGCGTTCAGTAACTTTACTTGCGGCGATTTAGTTGGCAGAAAATAGGTAGTGTCCACTCGAAATGCTGGACGGTCTGAGGCGAGTAGAGATGGCGCTTCGGGCGCTGGCTCCGATCGAGGCAAGTGTCCCGCCAGACCCCTCGTGAAATTGGATTCCACTGAGTCGGTGTGAGCAACCCGATTGTTCGCTACGGTCCGATTTGGGACAGATGCACCTAGTTGCAAATTGGCTGACGGTTCCGAAGCAGTAGGAGAAAAAACCTGTTCCTTCGATTCCAGCAGTGGCACAGATGCTGCTGGGACCTCAGCCGACTGGGAAGCAGGCATGCTCTGGGAAGGCGCCGCGGAATGGCGATGAACAAAACGCCTGTTCACGTAATATTTTCCCCCAAGACTGCTACCCAGCAACAACATTCCAATAACGAAAGACCGCGCTTTCCAGCGCGAGGACGGAGGAGATTGGTCGTCCGACCAATCTTGTCCGATTGGATCTTCGGTCCTGCCGGAAAGATCTTGATCTTGATCCGAAACCTTGTCGATGAACTCTTGCCGCAAGGTCCGATCAGCAATCTCAAAACCAGTGGGCAGGAATGGAGCCAGAGAAGTCTCGATCTCCCGCGAGACAGCAGTCTCCTCGACGGCCGACTCTCTGTGATCAATACTTTCAGTTTGCTCCATCCCGGAAGAGCAAACCTGCGGATCAAGGACGGAAGAAATAGTGCGGTGATTTTTGTCGTAGAGGTGACCGATCAGCTCTGCGATGGAGCTTAGAAGAAGGACGTCACCACCTTCGAAGTTTCCGGGCGTCGATGAGAACACCTCCGCTACACCGACAACGATGTCCGCTGCAGATACCACTGGGACGATCAGCAAAGAACGAAAATCGAGTTGCCTACACAATTCGGCGTCCACACGCGAGTCGTGGTCCGAGTCTGCCAGCGAAACAATATTTCCGGTGCGGTAGCACTCGCCGCTGAGACCAGAATCGATATTGAGCCTCACTCCGATGCCAGGCGCATTCCCCGTGCTGGCGCGGCAAATTACGTCGCTACCCTGACGTAAAGCAATTGCCGCTCCCGTGGCCCTGGTGTGATAAGCCATTCGTTCGACGACCTGCTTGAGCGCAACCTCACCACTCAGCTCTTTGGAAGCCAACCCATTTCGCAAGTCGGAAATTTCAAAATGGGCCCGCGAAACGAGGGCGGATAACGTGGGGACGGCGGTATGCTCAGCCTTTTGATCTGGAGGCGACGACTGTTCGCTTTTGAGCCACCGCTTAAGAGCTGCCGTGGAATCGGGCTTGATGCGGGTAAAACGAACGCCCACGCGCCCGGAGCCGTCGCACCAGGCTACGACTCCTGCCGCTTCGATTACGGAATTGGGGTCAGGAAACTCGAAGCCAAAAAATGTGGCAGTGCCTGGCTCGACTCGCGAACTGCCGGAAACCGAGAGGCCGCCTTCTCCAAGGTCGTATAGCCAGACTTCTTTTCCCGGCAAAAGCTCAATTGGCAGCGGCGTCTCTACTTTCTTTCGAAGAAAGAGACGCTGTTCCACGAAGCTTTGCGATTCAGGGACAATGGGGGAGTCAGGATGCGGACTCAATGAGTTCCTCGCGACCGTTATGGAAACTGTTTCGCCGAGGCCCAGGCAGTCGGCGAAGCTCCCGGTGTGGTTGCGCGTGGCGCAGGCGGCGTCGCGTAACCCTGATTGTCGCGCGCCGGCGCAGCCGGAGCAGCAGCAGTGCGAACCTGATCGCTGTCGTCGAGTAAACGGGCAGCGATGCGCAGAGCTTCCACTTCCTTCTGCACGCGTTCGAACTCGATCTCCTTCTGGCTAAGCAATTCGTAGATGTCCTTCACTTTACGTGTTGCTCCTAAGGAAGAAAAATCTTTTGACTACTGCGCATAATCCATCAGATTCGCTCGATAGTAAAGGGAGAAGTGAACGCTACTTTATAATTCGCCTCCAAATATGAAGAAAATTTTCTGCGCCCTACTCGTTTGGCTGCTCGTGTTGCACTTCTGTCCAGCCGCCCGGGAGCGACGCTCGTACCCGGCTTGATCGATGCACATACCCACCTGATCGGACAGGGAACCCACTTCGGCTACGAGACGCTCGGTGTCTCGACCCCGATGGAAACGCTTTGGGGTGCCCGCAATGCGAAGGTTACGCTCGAAGCCGGCTTTACCACCGTCCGCAATGTAGGAGCCGGCGGGTACAGCGATGTGGCTTTGCGGGACGCTATCAACCAAGGACTTGTGCCGGGGCCGCGAATGCTCGTGAGTGGTCCCCCGCTTGGAATCACCGGCGGTCACTGCGATGACAACCTGCTCCCCTTCGAGCGCCACGCAGCCTCGGAGGGAGCGGCAGATGGCATTGACGGAGTCCAACACAAGACGCGCGAGGTCATCAAGTACGGCGCCGATGTCGTGAAGATTTGCGCTACTGGCGGGGTGCTCTCCAAGGGCGACGATCCGCAGGCGTCGCAGTACACGCTGGAGGAGATGAAAGCCATCGTCGCCGACGCTCACAGGCTTGGGCGCAAAGTCGCAGCCCATGCCCATGGGGCGCAGGGGATTCTCTGGGCTACCGAAGCAGGAGTCGACTCCATCGAGCATGGCTCATACATCGATGATGCCGCTATCGTTGCCATGAAGCAGCATGGGACCTACCTTGTACCCACCATGTATTTGCAAACCTGGATGCTTGAGAACGCCCAATCAATCGGGCTACCTGCGATGTACGCGGGAAAGATGCGGCAAGTGACAGAGGTAGCCCGCAAGAACATTTCGCACGCATTCGCCAGCGGAGTGAAAGTCGCGTTCGGCACCGATGCGGCAGTTTATCCGCATGGACTGAACGCTCACGAGTTCAATGTCTACGTGCAGATGGGTATGACGCCGATTCAATCGATCCAGACCGCCACCGTAAATGCTGCAGACCTGCTTGGGTGGTCAGACCGGATTGGAACTCTCGATCTCGGCAAGTTCGCTGATATTGTGGCGGTCAGCGGTGATCCGACCAAAGATGTGACCACGCTGGAACATCCGGTGTTTGTTATGAAGGGTGGCGTGGTGTATCGGAACGAAACCAAGCAATAGCCAACTGAGAGGCGAGCAACCTAGGTAATCAACTAAACGGAATTTCCGATTTACAGAACGCCGCAACCCACAGTACCCTGTCGCGTGTTCTTGGGGAGACCATCCTTGTCGATTCGAAGACTTGCGGTTGGCATCATTCTGTTGTCTCTTTCCGCTCTAGCCTTTTCTGACTCACTGGGAGATGAGAAAGCTCGAGCTAAACAGATCCTGAAGATTGTTTCGAAAGACATCGAAAAGAATTATTACGATCCCAATCTCAAGGGTCTGAATTGGGCTGAACTCAACGCCCAGGCCATGGAGATGATCGACAACGCGAACTCCATTGGGCAGATCTACACCACGATTTTCGGCTTAGTCGATCGCCTCAGCGATTCGCACACGATGTTTCTGTCCCCTGGTCACGTTTCAGTACCTCAATTTGGCTTTGAAGCGAAGGCGTATGGGAGCGAGATTTACGTAACTAAGATCAAGAAGAAAGGCCAGGCGGAAGCAGCGGGGCTGCAGCTCGGAGACCGCATCGTTTTAGTCAACGGGTTCGACGCAGAGCGCCAATCCTTCGACAAGATGATGCTCTTCTTCCACGCGCTCCAGCCAGTCAGCCAACTGGATCTTGTAATCATGCGCGGGAAGAGCGCTCCCCAGAAGCTGTCCATACCGGCGAAAATCATTTCCAGCACCACGGTCTTCGACCTCAACAATGATCTGAATATCTGGGACTTGATCATGAATTCTGAGAACGCACAAAAGGAAGAGGAGTTCCATTTCAAAAAGGCTGAGGAGAACGACGGTATCGGATATCTCGCGGTGAAAACGTTTATGGTCGAACCGGAGTCGATCGGTAGCTTCGCCACACTTGCAGGCAAGCCCAAAGCGCTTGTTATCGATCTCAGAGGAAACTTTGGAGGCAGAGAAGACGCGCTAGCGTCATTTACTAGCCATTTCATTTCTGAACCTGACAACATGGCGGATGTCCTCACCCGAAAGGGCAAAGAGGCTCGAAAAATTAAGCCCTCTAGAGGAGCTTATTCGGTTCCCATGGCGATTTTGGTGGATAGCCAAAGTTCCAGCGCAGCCGAAATGTTTGCCCGCTACTTCCAACGCATTCACAAAGCCACCATCATTGGCGATCAGACAGCGGGGAGAGTAGTTTCGTCCAGGTTTTTCCTTGAGCAACTCGGCACCGAGCGAGTGGTGCCCTTCGGAGTGCAGATTTCGGTCGGGAAAATCCTGTTTCCAAATGACGAAGATCTGGAAGGAAAGGGTGTAACTCCCGACCAGAATGGCCCTGCTCAAAAAGCAACTTAACGTTGCGGATAAAGAACAGGTAAAAGCAGCGAGCAATTGAAAAATGCTTCCGGCTGGCCATCGTCGAAACCCGAATCTAAGGCAGTTCGAGCTCGCGCTAAATGATGGCCAATCGCTTTCCCACCTTCTTCAATGTCTCGAGCGCCTGATCAAGCTGGGCGCTCGTGTGCTTGGCTGTCATGATGGTTCGAATGCGGGCCTTGCCCTCGGCGACCGTGGGGAACGCTATTCCAGTCGCCATCACGCCTTCATTGAATAGCTCGCGCGAGAACTGCATCGCGAGTTTTTCTTCTCCAACGATGATTAGAGTAATCGGAGTCTCGCTGGCAGGAGTATTCTTGCCGCCAATATTGAACCCGAGATTCCCAAGTTCCTTTTTGAAATAACGGGTGTTCTCCCAGAGCTTCTCCATCAACTGCGGCTCCTCCTCGAGGACATCGAAGGCAGCGATGCAGGTAGCAGCTACCGATGGGGGATGCGAGGTCGAGAACAGGAACGGACGCGCACGGTGGTAGAGAAAGTCGATAAGATCGCGAGTGCCACAGACGTATCCACCTAACGCTCCGATCGCCTTCGAGAGAGTGCCGACCTGTACATCTACCCGCCCATCGACTTTGAAGTGATCGATAGTACCGCGGCCATTGCGGCCGAGCACACCGGACGCGTGCGCGTCATCGACCATCATGATCGCGCCGTACTTCTCCGCAACATCGCAGAGTCCGGGTAGAGGACCGATGTCGCCATCCATGGAGAACACGCCGTCGGTGATCAGCAGCTTGTTTCCCGGCTGATCTTTCACCGATGCGAGTTGCTCTTCTGCATGGGCGATGTCTTTGTGCCGGAAGACCAGAATCCTCGCTCGCGAAAGCCGCGCACCGTCGATGATCGACGCATGATTCAGCTCGTCGGAGATGATGAAATCTTCTTTGCCAAGGATCGCCGAGACTGTTCCCGCGTTGGCGGCGAATCCAGATTGAAAGACTACACACGCCTCTACGTTTTTGAAGCGCGCAATCTTCTCTTCCAGCTCCATGTGAATGCGCATGGTGCCGGCGATGGTGCGGACCGCTCCCGATCCGACTCCGTACTTCTTCGTTGCTGCCAGCGCCGCCTCGCGCAGCTTGGGATGCGTGGTCAGCCCCAGGTAATTATTCGAAGCAAGGTTGATGACCTTCTTGCCATCGAACGTGCACACCGGCTCCTGTTCGTCTTCGAGCACCCTCAACTTGAAGTGTGTTCCTTTTTCTTTGAGTTGGCTGAGCTGGTCAGTTAGGTAATAAAGGGGATCGAGGCGGGTTGCGGTAGGCATGACCAGATAGTCTAATCTTCGACAGCGCTTCACCACGGAGGCACGGAGTTCACGGAGAACAGCCGGATGAAACCACAAAGGACACGAAGGAACACGAAGAATTAGCAGCCCTTGCTCGATTTCCATCGTGATCCTCCTGTCCTCGTCGTTAGTCGGCCATTCTCCGTGTGCTCCGTGCCTCCGTGGTGAAATAGGTCTTTCTACCAGATCTCTATCAACGTATCGCCCTTCGGCAACACCTCTCCGATGCGTACTGCCGGCACTCCTGCGACTTCCATCGCAGCGATGAGACCTTTGACGATTTCACTGGGAATAGAAAACAGCACGCCCCCAGCAGTTTGAGGATCATAGAGCAACGTCTTTAGATCGTCAGGAATGTCTTTCTTGTAACTGACGCAGCTTTCCGCAAACTCGCGATTCGTTTTCAGGCCGCCGGGAATGAATCCGCTCTGCACGCACTCTAGAGCGCCGCGCAACAGCTCGATCAGTTTAGATTCAATACGAATGCTGGTCTTGCTTCCGAGCGCCATCTCTCGTGCGTGACCGATCACGCCGAAGCCCGTAATGTCCGTGGCCGCGTGAACCTCGAAGCTACCCTGACGGACTACTTCGACGGCACGCCGGTTCAACTTGGTCATTGAAGCTACGGCGCCATCGATCCATTCTTTCTTGGCTTCGCCGCGCTTGATTGCCGTAGAGATCACTCCGGTGCCGATTGGTTTCGTAAGGATCAGCGCATCGCCAACCCGGGCTTTCGCGTTGGCCCAAAACTTCCTAGGATGAACACGCCCGGTTACGCTATAACCAAGTTTCATTTCGGGATCGCGGACACTGTGGCCGCCGGCCACGATGCATCCCGCCTCCTGCATCTTGGACAGACCACCGGCGAGCATCTGCCCCAGCACTTCCAGGTCGCCGCCGTCGGGGAAACAGACTACGGCGAGCGCCGTCATCGGTTCGCCGCCCATGGCGTAGACGTCGCTGAGCGAATTCACAGCCGCGATCTGGCCGAAGATGTAGGGATCGTCAACGATGGGAGTGAAGAAATCGACGGTCTGCACCAAGGCAAGATCGTCGTTCAGGCGATACACAGCCGCGTCGTCAGCTGTGTCGAAGCCGACCAGCAGGTTCTCGTCATATTGCCGGGCTAATTTCCCAAGCACCTTGTCCAGCGCCGCCGGACTCAGCTTCGACGCTCAACCCGCCGCCTTTACCTGCTCCGTCAGCCGCAAAGGACGACGATCTTCCATGAATCCGATTCTACGCGGGGAAGAAAAGGGATTTCATCACGAGACACAGAGTCACGGAGAACATCCGGGTGAAACGACAAAGGACACGAAGGAACACGAAAGAGTAGTGATTCTGTTCTCGACTTCCTTCGTGATACTTCGTGTCCTTTGTGGTTAGCTTTTTTGTCTGAATTTCTCCGTGACTCGGTGTCTCCGTGGTGAAAATAAAGGCTAGATGAGCTGCCGGCGATGCAGCGCGCCCAGCGCCCACGCCGCGTTCTCTCTCGCGTGAGGTTCGGGAGAAGTAATGAGCGTCTTGATCAGCGCGTCGGTGGACGATTTTCCGATGTTGACCAGCGCTGAGGCGACTTCCTCGCCGAGCGTCAACTTGCGAGCGTCGAATGTATCCGGCTTGCGATACTTCGCCACCTCAATGGGAGTTTGGTCGCCGAGAAGATCGACCAAAGCGGGAATGGCTCGCTCGGCTGCGGTGCCGCGACTGCCGAGCCAATAGGCTGCGGCAGCTCGTTGCTGCGCTTCCTTAGCCCTAAGCTGCGCAATATGGCGGGTAACGCTGTTGTCGATGGATCGAACGCCAACCGCCTCCCCGCGTCCCACAAATCCGCAAAGAAGGACCAAGCAGCTCAGCAATGTCGAAAACAGAATGGCTTCCCGGTGTTGCTTCATGCGCCCTCGCAACTTCCCTGAAGAAATTCTTCGAGGACTATTACGCAACTAAGCTGCCGACCAGTTCCAAAATGTAAGTACAAGAAAGATAAAGGCAAGTTGCGGGACAAAACGGTTCGGGTGCTCCCTCCCACTTTCCACGCGTGGGACTCTCTGTTCGAAACCGAACGCGAAGTTAGATCGACAGGCAAGGCGTCCATCTGTTATGGAGGAATCGTTAGACCCTTGTATTGAGTCAAATTATGATCATAAGACACTGATTCATAATGGCGATATCCTTACTTCGATATATTTGACAATCTTACACTCACATTTTATGATCCAGTTATTAACATACAGCATCAAACGCTGTGTGAGGCCCCAAGGCCGCAAGTTCAGATTTCAGAAAGCATCTAGGAGGCTTGAAACATGGTTATCACTCGTTGGGATCCTTTCCGCGAATTGAATACCCTGCAGAATCGCGTCAATAGCCTGTTCCAGAACTACGGACGCAGCAATCAGGAAGAGCTCACCACCTCTGGCAGCTTCGTTCCTGCCGTGGATGTATACGACGACGAGCATAAGGTCATACTGAAGCTCGAAGTTCCGGGCGTAAAGCAAGAAGACCTTGACGTCCAAGTGGAGAACCAGACACTCACCGTCCGCGGTCAGCGCACATTCGAAAAGGAAGAGAAAGAAGAGAACTTTCAGCGCATTGAGCGTCAATACGGCAGCTTCTCTCGCTCATTTACGTTGCCGAACACGATCGACACTCAAAGCGTAAAGGCAGACTACGAGAACGGCATACTAAAAATCGAATTGGCGAAGCGCGAAGAAGCGAAGCCGAAACAGATCAAGGTGAACATCGGCTCCAAGAAGGCGATCGAAGGCGTAAAAGCTGAGGGCAAGAGCGCAGCCTAATCGACAAAGGAGTACATTTTATTTCAGAGACGGGAGATTGGGCCCCGAGGCCCCGTCTCCCTTTCTTCTTTAAATCGCTTCGCCACGGAGACACGGAGGCACGGAGAACAGCCGGACGAAACCACAGAGGACACAGAGGATCACAGAGGCAAACAAGTGAAAACATCGCCGGAAACAAAGCATCAACATTTCTGCTGTGCTTTCCTCTGTGTTCCTTCGTGTCCTCTGTGGTTAATTTTGCTGTTCTCCGTGCCTCCGTGTCTCCGTGGTGAAAAGGATTTAACTGGGAATAAGGAATGGTTATGGCAATTCGTTGGGACAAACTAACTCTCAAATCGCAGGAAGCCCTGCAGAAGGCCGGCGAACTGGCCACTGAGAATGGCAATCCTGAGCTCTTGCCGATCCATCTTCTGGCGGCGTTGCTTGAAGATCAGGAAGGCATAGTTGTGCCTGTGCTGCGCCGAATTGGCGTGGCACCGGAAAAACTATCGAGCGAGGTGAATGTAGAGATCGCTAAGCTCCCGAAGGTCTCAGGCGCAGCGGCGCAGCCGAATATGTCGTCTGCTTTGCAGAAAGTGATGGATTCGGCTTTCAAGCAAGCCGATACGTTCAAGGACGAATACGTCTCGGCCGAACACTTGCTGTTGGCATTGTCCCAAGGGTTAAACGATCCCGCGCAGCGCTTGCTTAAAGGTGCCGGAGCAACGCACGACAAGATCCTACAGGCGCTCACCCAGGTGCGCGGATCGCAGAAGGTGACAGACCAGAATCCCGAGGCCAAGTATCAGGCGCTGGAACGTTATGCCAAGGATCTGACCGAATTGGCACGTAAAGGCAAGCTCGATCCGGTGATCGGGCGCGACGAGGAGATCCGCCGCGTTATCCAGGTTCTCTCCCGCCGAACTAAGAACAATCCCGTACTCATCGGTGAGCCTGGTGTAGGCAAGACGGCGATCGTCGAAGGACTCGCCCGCCGCATCGTCTCTGGCGACGTTCCAGAGATTCTCAAAAACAAACGCGTGGTCTCGCTCGATCTTGGCTCGATGCTGGCGGGCGCCAAGTATCGCGGCGAGTTCGAAGATCGTCTCAAGGCGGTGTTGAAGGAGATCGAAGATTCAGCGGGACAGATCATCCTCTTTATCGACGAGCTGCACACGCTCGTCGGCGCCGGCGCGGCTGAGGGCGCGATCGACGCTTCGAACATGCTGAAGCCCGCGCTGGCCCGCGGAGAGCTGCGCGCTATCGGCGCCACCACGCTCAACGAATACCGCAAGCACATCGAGAAAGACGCCGCGCTGGAGCGCCGCTTCCAGATCGTCTTCGTTGGCGAACCCAACGTTGAAGACACGATCTCAATCCTGCGTGGACTGAAGGAGCGCTACGAAGTGCACCACGGTGTTCGTATCAAAGACTCCGCGATTGTTGCTGCAGCAACACTGTCGCACCGCTACATTTCGGACCGGTTTCTACCAGACAAAGCCATCGACTTGATCGATGAAGCTGCGGCATCGCTACGCATTCAGATCGACTCCATGCCAACTGAGATCGATCAGCTCGAACGCAAGGCCACGTCGCTGGAGATCGAGCGCCAGGCGCTGAAGCGCGAGAAAGATCCAAATTCGAAGGAGCGTCTCGCCGACGTGGAAAAGGAATTGGCCCAGATTCGCGAGGAAGCCAACGCTCTGAAGGCGCGTTGGAAGGAAGAAAAGCAGGCGATCACTCGAATTCAAGAGCTAAAGGAGCGCATAGAGAAGCTGAAGCTCGAAGAGCAGACCGAGGAGCGTCGCGGCAACCTGCAGCGCGTGGCGGAGATCCGATACGGACTGTTGCGCCAGTCCGAAGAGGAGCTAAAGCGGCTCAGCGCGGAGAGCGATGGAGTCCGCCCGGTGAGCCGAATGCTAAAAGAAGAAGTCGACGAAGAAGATGTTGCGCGCATCGTCTCTAAGTGGACTGGCATTCCTGTTTCAAAAATGCTCGAAGGCGAAGTGAAGAAGCTCGTGAACATGGAAGCGCGCCTGCGCGAGCGCGTCATCGGACAGGAGGCCGCACTCGAGCGAGTTTCGAATGCCATTCGCCGCTCGCGTGCAGGATTGAGCGATCCTCGACGTCCCATTGGATCGTTCATTTTCCTGGGCCCAACGGGCGTAGGAAAAACTGAGTTGGCTCGCGCGCTCGCCGAGTTTCTCTTCGACGACGAGCACAACATGATCCGCATCGACATGTCGGAGTACATGGAAAAGCACGCGGTTGCGCGCCTGATCGGCGCGCCTCCGGGATATGTGGGTTACGACGAAGGCGGACAGTTGACCGAAGCCGTGCGTCGCCGCCCCTATTCGGTAATCCTGTTCGACGAAATCGAGAAGGCGCACAACGATGTCTTCAACGTGCTCCTCCAGATCCTGGACGATGGCCGACTCACCGACAGCAAGGGCCGCACCGTCGATTTCAAGAACACGGTCATCATCATGACCTCGAACCTCGGAGCAATGTATCTTAACGCCGACGCGTTGAAGACTCCGGAATCATTCGAGCGCGCAAGCGCACAAGTCATGAACGTAGTACAGGAGCACTTCCGTCCCGAGTTTCTGAACCGTATCGATGACATCATCCTCTTCCGGCCGCTGGAGGAGGCGCAACTAGTAAGAATCGTCGATCTGCGGCTGGCTGATCTGCGCAAGATGCTCGCCGAGCGCAGGATCTCCATTGAACTCACTCCGGCGGCAAAAGAGCTGATCTTCAAAGAGGGTTACGATCGAGCGTACGGCGCTCGCCCGCTGAAACGGGCCATCCAGCGCCTGGTACAAGATCCGTTAGCCTTGAAGATTCTCGACGGCGAAGTACTTCACGGCGACCATCTGGTGGTCGATGTCGATCCCCGGAAACGTCAGTTGCACTTTCAGGTGGAGCGCGCGGGAGCCAGGGAGCATGTTGCTCCACTTGAGACCGTCGAAAGCCCGTCGTAAGGGAAGCATTCAGCCGTCAGCGCTCGGCATTCAGCCACGACACCACAGGAGCGCTGAGTGGTCCTTTTGCGTCGTGCGACTCCGGCAGCATAGTAAAAGACGCTGCATGCTGCAAGCTCGTCCAAATTAACCGTGCATTTCTAGCCCCGAATTGGTTTTGAAGGGGCACGGCTTCAGCGCAGCGGAGCCGTGCCATTGAGGCTTAAGTCCGGCTTCAAGCCGCTGAGGGAATCTTTTCTTGGCAAGACACGCCCTGGAGGGCTGAAGCCTGACTTTGGGGGGACTCAACGGCACGGCTCCGCTGCGCTGAAGCCGTGCCCCTTCAAAACCATTTGACGGAACTAACCTGGACAATCCGGCAGAATGCTGCGCATATCGGGAATGCCTGCTCGTCCCTTGGTGTATCCTCGCTCTTGTTGTTTTTGCAATGCGCAGGCTAGCAGCCAGTTCGATCCTACTTCTGATGCTGGGGCCATTCTTTGCCCCGTTGCTGTCGGCTGCCACTCCGATTCCTGTACCCGTATGCTGCCGTCGTGGCGGCGCCCATCATTGCTCGACGATGGCGGAAATACCGCCGGGCGGCGGGAACGCCTTTCGCGCGACCAATCGATGTCCCATGCGGCAATTGCAGCAGCTTGGGACTTCGGTCTTTGCCCTGCCCATTTCATCCTCGGCGGAAATTGATGCTCGCTTAGAGTCCTTCATAAGCGGTGCCGTTTCGCAGCGGCATTTCACGCCCGTTTATTCGATTCGTCAACGCGGTCCTCCAGCCCTCCTTTAGAACCCCCGGAGTTGAAACCGGCCAGTCGGGTGTCGTGCTGTCGCCATGATGACTTGTGATTCGTTATTCCCAAGTCAACCAGTCGCCATGAGCGAAGTCATCAACTACTCCGCCTAGAGAGCCGGGTTTCACGCACATCCCACAGCTTCAGACCATGTTCCTATCACGAGGAGTGCCCCGTGCGTACGCTGCTTCTCTTCATATCGCTATTCATTCCCATCCTGAATTTTGCCTCCGTCTTCGGAGTCGTGAAAGGTATTGTTCACGATCCGCAGCATCGTCCCATTGCGACAGCGCTGGTCGTATTGAAGTCCGCGACCAGTGACTGGAAAAGCGAGACTGCGACCAACGACGCTGGGCAATTTCTATTTCAGACCATTCCACTCGGAGACTACGAAGTAACTATTGAGTCCCCCGGATTTGCGAGGCGCATCGCAACCATTACCGTCACGGCCGGTGATGCTCAGGATCTGCACTTCCAGCTCGCGATTGCCAAGGTTCAGGAGACCGTCAACGTCACCGGCGAAGTTGCCGCCGTAAATCCGTCCTCGAGCACCACGGAAACGATGATCGGCCGTCATGAAATTCTCGCAACGCCAGGAGCCGATCAGGCGAACTCGCTCGCGATGATCACCAACTACGTTCCCGGGGCTTACATGGTGCACGATCAACTGCACATTCGCGGCGGACACCAGGTTACCTGGGCAATCGACGGTGTACCGGTGCCAAATACGAATATCGCCGGCAATGTCGGCCCACAGTTTGATCCGAAGGATATCGATTATCTCGAAGCGGAACGCGGCGGCATTTCAGCCGACTATGGCGATCGTACTTATGGCGTCTTCAACGTGGTCACCCGCTCCGGTTTCGAGCGCAACAAAGAAGCGGAGCTGGTGGCCAGCTACGGCAGCTATAACTCGACCGACGATCAGCTCAGCTTCGGCAGTCATACCGACCGCTTCGCCTACTATACGAGCCTGAACGGTAACCGGACCGATTTGGGACTGGAGACTCCCACATCGAAGGTGCTTCATGATCACGCGAACGGCTTTGGGGCTTTTACGTCATTGATCTTCAATTCCACGCCGTCCGATCAGTTGCGCTTCGTGGGCTCAGCGCGGCAGGACCACTATCAGGTGCCGAACGATACCGATCTACAGGCGGCGCTGATCAGCGATCGCGAACGCGAGCAGGATGCATTTGGGAACTTTTCCTGGATTCATACCTGGTCGCCCAACCTGGTGCTCACCGCCACGCCTTTTTACCACTTCAATCGCGCTGCGTTCGAGGGCGGACCCAATGATGTGCCCAGCACCACCGTGAATCGCGCCTCGAACTATGCGGGCGGACAGGTGTCGGTAAGCGCGGTTTACGGGAAGAACAACGCGAGCGCCGGCATTTATGGGTTTGGACAGCACGACAACACGCAATTCGGACTAATTGCCAATGACGGCAGCGGCGACGACATCGCAGCGCGCGATTCCGTCAGCGGCCAACTGGAAGCGCTTTTTCTGCAGGATCAATTCAAGCTCACATCATGGCTTACGTTGAACGGCGGAGTCCGGCTCACACACTTCGCCGGGGCCATCAGTGAGAACGCCGCCGATCCGCGTCTGGGAATGGCGATCCGCCTGCCACATCTCAACTGGGTGCTGCGCGCAAGTTATAGTCGCTACTACCAGGCGCCGCCGCTCTCGACAATCTCAGGTCCACTGCTCGAGTTTGCCACAGCAGAAAACCTTGGATTCTTGCCTCTCAAAGGAGAAAGAGACGAACAGCACGAATTTGGACTAACAATTCCGATCCGATCCTGGACCGCTGACGTCGCCTACTTCCGCACCGGAGCGCGAAACTTCTTTGATCATGATGTGATTGGCGATTCCAATATCTTTTTTCCTCTCACTATCGATCACGTTCGCATTCGCGGTCTTGAGACCACCGTGCGTTCTCCGCGGGTCTTCAAACGCGTAGATTTTCACCTTGCATACTCGCATCAATCGGCCGAAGGCACCGGGGGAGTTACGGGAGGGCTGACCGACTTCAGTCCGCCTCCAGACGGCTTTTTCTATCTCGACCATGACCAGCGCGACACTCTGAGCACCGGGCTTACGACCACCATGAAGTGGAGGAGCTGGTTATCGGCCAACTTCACCTATGGCTCAGGATTCCTGAATGGCAACGGGCCAGACCATCTGCCCAGCTATCGGACTTTCGACCTCTCGCTCGGCAAATCGTTCGGAGAGAGTTGGTCAGCGAAAGTAAGCGCCATGAATCTGACCAACAAACGCTACTTCATCGACCTGAGCAACACGTTTGGCGGATCACACTTCGCCAATCCAAGGGAGATCTCGCTACAGGTGAGATATAGGTTCCATTATTAAGAAAGGTGGAGAACGCAGCATGCTGCGTCTTGACGATGCACCCAAATAATTCAGCGAGCATGGTACTGAGGATCATCGTCGTGGAGACGCAGCATGCTGCGTCTCTACGCCGGCTTCGTGACCTTGCTTTTTCCCTCGTGACCTGCGCGTTCGCTCTTTCCTTGGTTGGCTGCGGCAAAAAGCCTGAGGCCCATCACTACGCGCTGCACGGCAGGATCATATCCGTCGACAAGCTCGGGCACGAGCTGATCATCGATCACGATGCCATTCCCGGCTTCATGGAAGCGATGACCATGCCATATCCGGTCGCTGACAATGCGATACTCGAGCAGGTTGGTCCCGGAGATGAAATCCGCGCCGATCTGAAAGTCGAAGATGAGCATATCGCGATCGACAAGCTTGACGTTGTCAAGAAGGCAGCCCCCGGCAGCGCTCCCGTTCCCAAGCCAATGCACGTTCCCACAACGGGAGAGCAGGTGCCAAATTTCTCACTAGTCAATCAGAGCGGGCACCGTATTCATCTGAGCGACTACCATGGCAAGACTCTTCTCATCACATTTTTCTACACTCGCTGCCGGCTGAACGATTACTGCCCGCGCGTAAACGGAAGCTTCGCTGCGGTGAACAAGTCGCTTGCCGGGAGCGGGTTATACGGGAAGACGCACCTGCTGAGCGTCAGCTTCGATCCCGAGCACGACACGCCCGAAGTTCTGCGGAGCTATGGCGCCGCCTATACCGAACGGTATAGCAAGGAAGATTTCAAGCATTGGGAGTTTGCCAGCGCGCCCAAAAGTCAGATGAGACAGCTGGCCGATTTCTTCGGCGTGTTCTATGAGAAAGATGGTGACCGCATTACGCACTCCCTGAGCACCGCGGTCATAGGGCCTGACGGCAAGATTGAAGAGTGGTATCCGGGAAATAGCTGGAAGACAGAAGAATTACTGGCGGCGATTAGTGAAACCACTACGGCATCATCCGAGCCAGTGCACGCCGCAAGCTTGCAACCTTCTTCGACAAGCCTGAAGCCGCGCTAGTTATCATCGGATTCAGCCTCAAGTGCCGGTGACGGGACTCCGCTGCAGTTTCTCCGGCGAACTCGTGCAAATAAAACTCATTCGAGAAGGGACGCGGATCGAGCGTGGGGCTCATGAGTTGGCGCCTGAGATCGTCAAATGAAAATGGTTGCGAATCGAGCTGCGAAGTCAACTCGCGAACGTTATTCGTGTAATGTCTGTCCGGAACGCTTGCGCTCGCAGAAATCGCGAGACCCACTGTCATAATTCCGATCAGGAACACTGGCGTAGTTCGGCGCACGCAAAGAATTTTACCCAAATCCAGAGCTGCGCGCTCGTCTCCCCACGAATAAATTCACCTAGTCGCAAGACGCCGCACGATTCCGCCTACTGAACCTAAGTCTTGCAGGAGCTCGCGTGCTGTTCGTCCCAAAACCGGATGGCGAATCTCCGGCGCAACTTCCACCAGCGGCTCCAGCACGAATCTTCTCTCGTGCATGGCTGAATGCGGAACCTGCAGGTCTTCTTTTTCAACAATCGTCGAGTCGAGAAGAAGAATGTCGATATCGATATTGCGCGGACCTTTCGGGATTTCGCGCGTACGCCCGAGTTCCTCCTCGATCCGCCGGATAGCTGTTAAGAGCTGCTCCGGATCGAGTTCGGTTTCAAGTTTCACCACGCAATTCACAAACCAGGGCTGCTCCCGGAGTTCCATGGGCTCGGTTTCATAGAAGGAAGACTTTTTGGTAACCTGACCGACCGAACCAAGGTGCGCAACGCACGCTCGAAGGTTGGCGACGCGATCGCCGATGTTGGAGCCGAGGGAGAGATAGGCGGTCATGGAAGATTTAAAGCTGTCATCCTGAAGCCCTCTTTTGGCCGAAGGATCTCCCGCGATATGTCCGACTTGATTGCCGCTGGTAAGGCACTTTCACGAGGAGCCCGAGATTTTCAGTTTTTGCCGTGATGCCACGATCAGCTTCTGCTTTGGAGTGTCTGGGAAAAGAGCACCTGCCGGCCCAGTGTTCATTTAAGTCTTGCCAACGCGGATTACTCGATTCGCTACGCAATCTTCTTGGCACGCCTCCAACCCTTTAATTCTTTTTCGCGGCCAATCCCGCAACGAATATCGTCGTAGCGTTCGAAATATACGAGATAGCGGCAGTTGTATTTTTTCGTGAACCCTTCAAACATCCGATTCCTTTGCTGCCAATCCGGTGTTGCAGGTCACTGCACACCGATGTACAGGACTCCTGTGCGGCTCGAGACAATACAGACGGAGTAGCAGTGCTCTTTCACAGCGCGGCATTGTACGCGATCACGGCCAAGAGCCAGTACACAGCAATCCAGTCCGACGCATCGCGGGAGATCCTTCGGCCAAAACAAGCCCTCAGGATGACAGTGTTCAACACCGAATCTTCCTCGAATCAGCGTGGTGAGTCCAATCAATCGAAACCGCAACGGGAATCTTGTCGTATATAACCTTATGCGTTCGAATACCAAACTCGTGCGGGTTCTATGGACAGGCGTGTGGGTGCTGGCATTCATCGGCATCGCAGCGGCTGCACATCGCATATTCGCTCTAGAGTTTCCCGAAAAGTTCTCGAGGAGCAACTCGCCTGCGGCTGTCCTGGACATCGGCTTCACTCAGCACAAGATGCTGACTCTCGTTCATGTGCTACCCGGCGTGCTGTTCATGGTGCTTGGTCCACTGCAGCTCTCGCGAGCAATTCGTAATAAATATCTGAACGTTCACCGCTGGTCGGGGCGCGTGTTCCTCGTCTGCTGCCTGATCGTTGCAGTCTCGGCATTGACGATGAGCTTCCGGATGGCGATTGGTGGCGTGAACGAAACTGTGGCTACGGTCTTCTACGCGATCTTGTTCGTGTTCTGCCTGACAAAGGCATTCATTCACATTCGCCGCAGAGAAATCGTTCTTCATCGCGAGTGGATGATTCGCGGCTTCGCGATTGGGCTTGGCGTCGCGACCGTGCGGCCCATCGTAGGTGCGTTCTTCGCGGCGAGAAGACTTTCTCCGCATGAGTTCTTTGGAACCGCTTTTTGGCTCGGGTTCACGATCAATCTGATCGCCGCGGAAGCCTGGATCAACTACACGCGCGGGCGCCCGATTCCTGAGCAGACTCTCGTTTTGTCCGAATTGTCGACGACTGTGGAATGAACCTTTTCACCACGGAGTCACGAAGTGACGGAGAACAGCCGGGTGAAACCACAAAGGGCACAAAGGACCACGAAGGAGCCCACGACCACCGCCCACAACGCTTAGTGTCCCTCGTGTCCTTTGTGGTTAGCTTTGGCTTTCTCCGTGGCTCCGTATCTCCGTGGTGAAGAGGGGTGGGCTTCTTAACCAACGCGTTGGGCGGAGGCTGGCGCCAATCGTTCCAAGACTTCCATTACGTCCTGATTGTCAGGCGCTTCGCCGAGTTCGTAGAGCTGGGCGAAGACGATCTTTCCGGTCTTGTCGATGATGTAGATGGCCCGCTCATTGATTCCCGGAATGGGGGAACCTTCGCGGAAAACGTCATACGTCCGGGCTATTTCGCCATGAGGATAAAAGTCGCTGAGCAGAGGATAATTCAGCTTGCCGATTTCCTTTTCCTGCCATGCGATGTGGCTCCAGGTGGAGTCGACGCTAACGCCCAGGACCTGGGCATCGTAGGCGGCGAACTTGTCGAGTTCTCGACTGTACGCCGTCATCTGCTCGGTTCAAGTCGGGGTCCAGTCCAGCGGATAGAAAGCGAGCACAACGTT
>QIBC01000002.1 GCA_003225215.1 Acidobacteriota bacterium | reverse complement strand
AGAGAAAAAACGGAAGGAGCTAGAAGAACGCGGCATTCGCGTAGAGCAGGTCAGGCTGGGCGCACTCGACGGGCGTCCCGACATCACCGCGGTAATTCAACGCCTCGGAGAGCTGGAGATCACAAGCCTCATCATCGAAGGCGGAGCGCTTGTGAACTGGACCGCCCTCGCTGCGAACGTAGTCGACAAAGTGTTCTTGTTCTACGCACCCAAAATTCTCGCTGGAACTGGATCGGTACCCTTCGCGAGCGGACCGGGCTTTCCCCACATCAGCGAAGCTGCTCGCGTACGGTCGATTTCACTGCATCGCTTTGGCGAGGATTTTGCAGTAGAGGGATATATAAAGGATCCATACGAGGCAGCCACACCTGCGAATGCAGTGTGAGTTCCTCAGCAGCCAGGTGATAGCAACTCGTTCCCAAAGAAAATGTTCACGGGTCTGATTCAACAAACCGGAACCATCGCAGCTCTTAACGCGCGGGATCGAGCAACGCGCATCCGCGTCACTGCTCCGGGACTCGCCTCGCAATTGAAAGAAGGCGACAGCGTCGCAGTCAGCGGAGTCTGTCTAACCGCGCTCTCGCCCAACCGCGATGCCTTTGAAGCCGACCTCGCACAGGAGACCATCGCCCACACTTCCCTTTCGCACATCGCTCCTGGAACAATTGTCAATTTGGAACTACCCACTCCCGCCGGAACTCCGCTCGGGGGACACGTTGTCCAAGGTCACGTCGACGGCACCGGCAAGCTGATCTCGCTCGATCCCACGGCTCCCGGCAGCGGAGATCGCTGGCTGAAAATCGAAATTCCTGAAGCCCTGACTCGATATGTCGTCGAAAAGGGTTCCATTAGTGTGGAGGGTATCAGCTTGACCGTAGCTGGTATCAGGGATGTTCAAGTGACGATTGCGATCATCCCGCACACGTATGAGTCGACAAACTTGCACGCACTGAAACCCGGCGATCCCGTCAATATCGAAGCAGATGTTTTGGCGCGTTATGCGGAGAAGCAGCGGCAGCCTGCGCGAAGGTGGACGGTAGAGGAGCTGGTGCGTCGAGGATTCTGAGCTGCCAGGCTATTTCCTCGGCGAGCACTGGGCCTTGTATAGTGCCCACTCGTCGCACTCTTTGCCGTTGGGAAAAACGCAGACGCCGTACTGCCCGTTCTTTCCTTCACGAATGTCCACTTTACCCCCCTTGTCGACGCAGTTCTGCGCAGCGGGATTGGCCAGTGAAGACGCGCCGACCCTTGTCAACTTATAGTTCAGCTTCGACTCGATTCGGCGTTGATCTTTATCTAAGGGCTCGATCTGATTTGCTCCCACTTTAAGAAAGTTCGTTAGCTCTCCGGTTTTGTTGTCCTTGACCTGGTAAACGGTCGCGTCGGGATTATCGGGAGTTCCGCGCATCAGGAGCCAGGTTCCACTTTCGGCAAAACTCTTTCCTGGACCTTTGCCCTTCAGGTATGTGCGCTTGAGAACATATCGCGTATTTTCGATTTCGTTAGGCGACTTGGCGTAGAGAGCCAGTTCAGTATCAATGCCGGAACAATCGGCGCACGGCAGAAGGCCACGGTAGCGGGCGATGAGTTGCGTCGGGCCTGGTGTGGACGCCGCTTGTGATGAAGGACGAGAGTTCGCAGGAATGGCGGAAAGAAGGCCGAGTGCCGGCAGAAATAAACGAAACCACGATCGCAAGGCCATCTTGCACCTCCACATGCTCATAGGCGATTGATCTTATCTGCACAAAGTGTAGCCCATTTAAGGAATGGCCACTTTTACGGACCGGGCGAGAGTCGCGTGCGCGATAGAGATGCAGGATTCTCCATCGCTTCTCTATGCCACACTGGCAAGTAATCCTTCGACGGGGATCGCTTGAATCGCTGACCCATTCCTGCGACTCTACATCATATGGAAAGTCTCGATGGCCATCAGCAGCCGCGGCCGGTTTCGGATTCTGTCTCCGAAATGGCCGAAGTGGTGCTTCCTAACGATGCGAATCCGCTAAACAACCTGCTTGGTGGCAGACTCATGCATTTCATCGACATCGCCGGGGCAATGGCAGCGCATCGCCACAGCCGTAGTTACGTCGTAACTGCGTCAATGGACCACATCGACTTTCTCGCTCCCGTGCACGTCGGCGATCTGCTCATTCTGCGCTCTTCTGTGAACCGGGCCTTTCATACGTCGATGGAAGTAGGAGTCAAGTGCTGGGTAGAGAACTACATCGCCGGCACACGCCGGCATATCGCATCGGCATACTTGACGTTTGTCGCTGTCGACAACCGTGAGCGACGCCTGCCCGTGCCTCCAGTAATACCCGAAACTGAAGAAGAGAAACAACGCTTCGAGGATGCCGGTCGCCGCCGGGAACTGCGCAAGCAGGAGCAGGAGCGCAAGAAAGCCAATAAACTGGCCAGAGGATAGGCCGCGTCTCTACCCGCACGCCGAACCGTATAATCGAGATTTCAAGGAGACATCTGTGGGACACATGCATGGCGGGGGCCCGCCGCAGCAAGGGCCAATGCCGCTTCCGGGAGTACAAAGCGTAATCGCGGTAGGCTCAGGTAAGGGGGGAGTGGGAAAGACCACGGTGGCAGTCAATCTGGCCGTGGCGTTGGGCAAGCTAGGCTACAAAGTTGGCCTGCTTGACGCGGACATCTATGGTCCCAACGTGCCCTTGATGATGGGAGTGAATCGTCAGCCCGACGTGCTCGGCGAGAACCGCATTGCTCCACTCACAAATCACGGCGTAAAGGTGATCTCGGTTGGATTCATCAGCCCTGGCGATCGTCCTCTCGTGTGGCGCGGGCCGATGCTGCACTCGATCATCAAGCAGTTTCTGCAACAGGTGGAGTGGGGCGAACTCGATTTTCTGATCGTCGATCTTCCGCCCGGAACCGGCGATGTGGTCATCTCATTATTCCAAACCGTGCCACTCACAGGGGCGATTGTTGTCTCGACGCCTTCAGATGTTTCGCTTCAAGATGCGCGCAAGGCCATTGAAATGTTTCGCGGCGTAAAAGTGGACGTCTTTGGCGTGGTCGAGAACATGAGCACCTTTCTCTGTCCGCACTGCCACCACGAGATCGACATCTTTTCCAAGGGCGGAGTTGAGCGTACGGCGAAGCAATTCGGCGTGCCATATCTGGGATCTGTAGAGCTTGATCCGGATGTCCGCAAAGGTGGCGATTCAGGTTTACCAGCGGTTCTGGGAGGTGAGGATTCTCCGCATGCTAAGTCATTCTTCGCCTTCGCGCGTCAGATCGCCCGGACTGCTGCCGAGCATAAAACCGAAAGCGTGATCGAAATTCGATGACCCGGACGAGGCGAACACGAAGGTCACGAAGGAAACATCGAGGTCACGAAGCGAGCAGGCCGTCAACTTTGACTTGCAAGCTTGGTTCTTCGTGACCTCTTCTTTTCCCCTTTGTGCCTTCGGGTTCGCCTTTCCCACGCTTAGCACTCCCGAGCCCGGAGTGCTATCTTGACAGCATCCCGCTAAGGTTCCTATCATCTAATCATCAGGGTGTCTCTGCTAAATTAACTTAATCTAGCAGAATCAATAACTTAGCAGTATGCCAAGCGCCATTGGGTCCCGCGAACGCGAGATCCTGACCGCCATCATCGAGACGTACATCTCTACCGGGGAACCGGTGGGCTCGCGGACCCTCGCTCGCAGCAACAAAGATGGATTGAGTCCGGCGACGATCCGGAATGTGATGGCAGACTTGGCAGATGCCGGGATGCTGGAGCAGCCGCATACGTCTGCTGGCCGGGTCCCCTCACCGCAGGGATACCGTTACTACGTGGAGCAGCTCACTGGCCGGGCGCAGATTTCGCATGCTGACCAAGAACTCATTACGAACTCGTTCTCTGGAATTGGCGATCCCCAGGAATTTTTGGAGCGCACCTCGCATGTGTTGTCGCTCATCTCACGGGGAGTCGGCGTAGCAATATCGGCTCCTGGCGCGGATCGACATGAATTGGAGCACGTCTATTTCTCGCGTCTAAGTACCGGCAAGGTTCTTGCGGTTGTCGTCACCAAGTCGGGAGTTGTTCGCGATCGTGCGTTGCGCATGGAGCGCGACGTCTCGCAGACGGAACTCGAGAACGCGGCGAATTACATCAACTTGAACTTCCAGGGTTGGACGATTGAATCCATCCGCTCCGAACTGGCACGGCGAATCGAACGGGAGCGCAGCGAGTATGCCCAGCTCATGAGCTCCCTGGAGCAGCTCTATCGCGGCGGAGCATTGCATCAGGAGGACGATCCCAAAACGGTATGGGTCGAGGGAGTCTCCAACCTGGTGGTGAAAGATACGGATCGCGAGCGGCTGCGAGAAATGCTGCGTGTCCTCGAAGAGAAGCAGCGCATCGTGGAGCTACTTTCCAGCTATGTCGATACCAAGCAGGAAGCGGTTCGCGTGGTGATTGGCTTGGAAGACCGTTTGCCCGAGATGCGCAATCTGGTGCTGATTGGAGCGCCGGCCCGAGTGGGCGGGCAAGTAGTGGGTTCGTTGGCTGTGATCGGCCCAACCAGAATGGATTACGAGCACACGATTACGGCTGTGTCGTACATAGCGCAGTTATTTGACAAAGTCTTAAACGAGAACGAGTAATTACATCTATGGCATTCGATAATGAACGAGATCAATCAGTACAGATGGCGGAAGACAGACAACAGAACGGTGGACACGAATCTTTGCCTCCTGCCGATGCTCAGGAGCTGGCGCAGGAATCGCAAGGCGGAGTGTCGCGTCAGGAATACGATCGCGTTGGCCAGGAACGCGATGCTCTGCTCGACCGGTTGGCGAGGCTTCAGGCCGAATTCGAAAACTACCGCAAGCGCAATGCGCGCGAGCAGGCGGAGTTTCGCGAGTATGCGGTCGCGGACGCGGTAAAGAACTTCCTTCCCATTTTGGATAATTTCGATCTGGCATTGCGTAGCCAAAAGACCGAGAGCACGGATCCGGCGCTGCGTTCGGGAATCGAACTGATCCGCAAGCAGATGGACGATGTTCTCTCGCGGCTCGGAGTCCAGGCAATTCCTGCGCAAGGCAGCACCTTCGATCCGCGCGTGCATGAGGCGATCGAGATGGTGGAATCGCCAGACCACGGCGATCACGAAGTGATCGATGAGCTGCAGCGCGGATACAAGCTGAAAGAGCGGCTGCTGCGTCCAGCGATGGTCCGAGTGGCTACCAATCCAACCAGCAAATAACGGAGAATCGACCTGCCTACAAAAGTGAAGCGGGACTATTACGAAGTTCTAGGTGTAAGCCGGACTTGCACCGAGCAGGAGTTGAAGAGTTCTTACCGCAAGCTCGCCATGCAGTTTCATCCGGACCGCAATCCGGGCGATCAGGAAGCGGAAGAGAAATTCAAAGAAGCGAGCGAAGCCTACAGCATTCTCTCGGATGAGAAGAAGCGCGCGCAGTACGACCACTTTGGTCATGCGGCGGTTGGAAGCGCAGGAGGATTTGATGCTTCATCGTTCCAGGATCTCAGCGAAATCTTCGGCGATCTCTTCGGATTTGGCGATGCCTTCGGCGGCGGGCGCCGCCGCAGCCGCGCGCAGCGCGGGGCAGATCTGCGTGCCGATATCACCATCGAACTGAAAGATGCGATCTTCGGCAAGAGCACCGAAATTCCTGTACGCAAAACGGAAACTTGCGATGCTTGTCACGGAACTGGCGCTGCTCACGGCAAGCAGCCTGCGACTTGCAGTGCGTGCGGAGGACGGGGACAGCTTCGCTATCAGCAAGGCTTCTTCAGCGTGGCACGCACCTGTGGAACGTGCGGCGGCACGGGGCAGGTGATTAGCGATCCGTGCAAGACATGCCGCGGCCAAGGTCGCGTAATTCGCGAACATAAGATGCAGATTGACATTCCGCCCGGAGTCGAAGACGGCACGCGCATTCGCTATGAGGGCGAGGGCGAGGCGGGCGTGTTCGGCGGCCCGCCAGGTGACTTATACGTGGTTCTCAGCGTCAAGGAAGATTCCTACTACGCGCGTGACGGAAATGACCTGCATTGCATGGTTTCAATCGCGTTTCCGCAGGCTGCTCTCGGAACGGAGGTCACCGTGCCTACTTTCGAGGGGGAACACACACTGAAGATTCCTGCTGGAACACAGAGCGGCCAGCAGATTCCAATTCGGAACAAAGGCGTTCCTGTGCTGCGCGGGCGAGGTCGGGGAGACCTCATCGTCCACGTCGACGTGCAGATTCCGAAGAAGCTTTCGCCGCGTCAACACGAGCTTTTAGAAGAGTTGGCCATCATCACACAGATCGACGAGAAGCAGGACAAACGCAGCTTCTTTGAACGCATAAAGGCACGCTTGCAATAAGCGGCTCTCCCACATGACTCGCCGTCGCTGGATCGCCGATGAGGTAACGGGCGACCGGGCATTTCTGCTAGGCAAGAACGCTGAGCATCTCGTGCGCGTTCTACGCGCGCGTGTGGGCCAACGATTCGAGATCGCAACGCCTGCCGGTATATGCCTGGGCGAGATCGTAGAGATTGAGCCCGAGCGCGTCGTTTTTTCCACCGGCGATCTGCCTCAACTCAACCTTGTGCCGCATAGAGTGCCGATTCACCTGTATTTGGCCATCTTCAAGTTCGATCGGTTCGAATGCGCGGTAGAAAAATGCACGGAGCTAGGAGTTAGCAGCATTGTTCCTCTAATCGCGCGCCGCACGGATTCGTATCTTGTATCGGCAGCCCCAAAGCGGGTGGAACGCTGGCGCAGAATCGCGCATGAAGCTGCGCAGCAATCCCGGCGTGACGCTGTTCCGGAAATTTGCAAGCCCGGAACGCTTGAGGAGGTAATTTCTCGTGCACCCGGAAAACGGATCGTGCTGGCGGAAACAGAGCGTGAGCACAAGCTGGCAGAGACGGTTCGTGATGTTTCAGAGCTGTCGCTTGCAATCGGTCCTGAAGGAGGATGGACCGGATCGGAGCTTGCTTTGTTTCGTGTCCATCAATGGGTACACGCATCGCTTGGGCCCACAATACTCCGCGCCGAGACAGCGGCAATCGCCGCCCTGGCAATCGCGCAGTCATCGCAAAGCTAATCCGCTCGATTGTTTCGTGCCGCTGCTTGCGGCGTTATGTGAGGTGAGCCCGCCATTCGCATCCGGGAAGGTCGGCTACCCAGAGAACCCTGCGGTGGCACAGCTTTTATTGCATTTTGCAAGTGCTGGCCCTCCTTGGAGCTCGGATTCCTTAGCGTTGCCTGGGGACGTTACTGCCCGGCTGATTTCGCATCGTACCGCGAGACGCGGCACGAACGAAATTCCCGTTCCTGAAGTCATAGTGATTTTGCCCTCGCGCTTCGTACCTTCCGCCTTCCACTTTTGCACTTTCATCCAAGCAGCAGTTTTACGTTGCTTCATTCGCCTTTCTTTCGCATAATGCACTCTAGTACTCAAGGGCTCCATGGGAATTTCGTATTCGCAGCTTAATCCGAAGCAAAAACAAGCGGCCAATCACGTTCATGGGCCAATGTTGGTCCTCGCGGGAGCAGGAACCGGGAAAACCAGCGTCCTCGTGCACCGCATATCGCGGTTGATTACCAGTAAACACGCTCAGCCGAACGAGATTCGCGCATTCACGTTTACGCACAAGGCTGCGCGGGAGATCAGGTCGCGTGTCGCGAGGTCATCTGCGGGAATCGGAGCCTCAGGGCTGCACGCCTCGACGTTTCACGGTTATTGCTATCAACTGCTGCGAGAGATGGGAGAAGATTTCCAGCTTCTCGATCAATTCGAGCTGTGGACATTTCTGCGCCAGCGAGTCGCCGACCTGCCGCTCACCCGTTTTTTGCGCGCGGCCAATCCAGGTCGGTTCCTCAAAGATCTGCTCACCTTCTTCGATCGCTGTTCTGACGAGTTGGTAAATGCGAGCGCTTACGCCGAATACGTATCTCGCGTTAAGACCGGAGAACTCGCACTGCCCCGTGTCGGAAAGAAGAAGCAGGCCGAGAGCATGATTCGCCAAGAGGTTCTCGAGCGGTGCGAAGAGATCTCTGCGATCTTTACTGCCGTTGAGTCGCTGCTGGCCTCGAATCGCCTGCTGACTTTCGGCGAGCTGGTCTCTCGGGCAACACAACTGTTGCGAAGCGATGCCGTGCTGCTTGCTCGCGAACAGCGCAAATCACGCTTTCTGCTGGTTGATGAATTTCAGGATTCAAACCATGCGCAGATCGAACTCACGCGCGTTTTAGCGGGAGCTGAGCAGAATGTATTCGCGGTAGGCGATCCTGACCAGGCCATTTATCACTTCCGTGGCGCTTCGAGTGCGGCGTTCACGGAATTCACTAGCGTCTTCGATCGGCTGGAGCAGAAAAGCCTCATTAATCTGGCGGCGAATCAGCGCTCCACGCAAAATATTCTCGATTGCGGCTTTTCCAGCATTCGTCATAATCCAGGATTCTCACCGGCGGGCAGCGGGCTGAGTCTTGAGCGCGAGAAGTTGGTTTCAGCCCGGGACGAGGAAGATCGCAATAGCGGCACTGCGCTACTGTTCGCCGCCGAGCCGGTTGACATGGTTCCGTACCGGGAATATCCGCAAGAGTGCTCAGACATTGCTGAGCGTATTCTTGAACTCCATGCTCAGGGTGCACGGTGGCGCGACTGCGCGGTTCTCTTTCGCAGCCACGCTAACGCCGAAGGGTTAGTGGAGGAGCTTGGCGCGAGATCGATTCCATTTGAAGTACAGGACACCGATGTATTCGAGAGCGACGCGTTGCGTGATCTCGTGGCGTGGCTTCATTGCTTAATTTCTCGCTCCGCTGATGTTTCGTTCTTTCGTCTCGCGCTTCGTACAGACTCGTGCATCGACCTCACCGCTTTGTATGCGAAGTTGTCTTCGTCACCGCGCGGCACTAAAGTAGCTCAGCTTCTCGAAGAGGTATCTGGCGGACCGGAGCTTCAGCGCTCGCTTCAGAATTTCTCGGAGCATTGGAATGCTGTCGATGGGGACTTGCTCGATGTCATCGATGCGGCGGGTGCCCTTCTGAATATCTCTCACGATTCTATCGAACTGGTTCGATTTCGGGATTTCGCTGCCAAATGGCGAGAGAAGCGCATCTCCCAAACCGGAAGGTTGCTTGAATTTCTCGAGTATCTCGATCTGTACCGGACTGGCGGAGGGACGCTTCCGCTTGCTTCTCCCGAGCGTCCAGAGGATGAATTCCAGCATTTAGGTTCCGAGGATGCTGACGAGAAGCGTGACGCAGTAAAGCTGCTCACAGTTCACGCTGCCAAGGGACTGGAGTTCAAGAATATTTTTGTGCTGCGAGTGGCCTCCCAGTCGTTCCCGATGAACTACAAGGAGACACTTTTTGAGTTTCCACGCGAGCTCAGCCGTGCGAATTTTCTTGCTGGAAAGAGCGATGAAGACATCCACCGCGAAGAAGAGCGCCGGCTATTTCATGTCGCTGTCACTCGGGCTCGCGACGCGCTCACCCTCTATGGCCGTCTACGGGGTGGCAAAAGCAGGCAGGAAACACCATCGGGATTTTTACGCGAGCTCGGCGATGACGCAACTCTGAAACATGCTCTCCGCATTCGGGAGCCACGTTACGCGGCTCGCGAAGAAATTGTGCTCGACTTGCCTTCATGGGCGGCTATTGCGGGCAAGCGTGTATCGCAAACAGTGGAATTGAGTGCGTCGGCGATTGAGACATATGCGATCTGTCCGCTGAAATATGCAATACAAAAGCATTGGCGGCTTCCTGAAGAACCATCGGCGGCGCTGCAGTATGGAGCGGCGATGCATTCCACCCTAAAGGACATCTACGATGCTGTGCTTCAGGGAATTGAACGCACTGCAGAAGAAAGCGTTGAAATCTTTTTGCGAGAGTTCGAGCAGGCGAAGATCGAGGAACCTCTGCAGAGAAGGCTCTATGAGCGCCAGGGAGCCGAGCAGCTTCGGCAGTTTGTTGCCCTCCGTGCGCTCGAACCTAAACCACACGTCCTCAGCACCGAGAAGAAGTTCCGCTTCGGGATCGAAGATGTAATGATCAACGGTCGCATCGATCGTATTGACAGGCTCGATACCGGTGCCGTTCAGGTGCTGGACTACAAGACCGGGGCGCCCAAGAACAGCGTGGATGCGGACACCAGCGTACAGCTCGGCATCTACGCGATGGCCGCAAGGCTCGAAGGACACACGGTCGAGAAGCTGGTCTTCTACAACCTCGAAGACAACAGCACCGCCGAAACCGATCGCGTGAACAACGAAGAAAAAATTCGCGGCAAAGTTCTGGATGTGGCCAATGGAATTCGAGCAGGAGCTTTTAATCCCACTCCTGGGTTTCATTGCAAGAACTGCGGCTACAACAGTCTTTGCCCCGCGACGGTAGAGAGAGTGTTCGAGTCCGCGGAATCCCAGGTAGCCGGCGTGAGCGCGTGACCAGCTAGTCGGCGGCCACTTGGATCGGCGGCAGCACTTGAGAAGTGCGCTCACATTTCAAGATCACGGTTTCGTATCCATCCTCTTGGGTCCGCAACAATACATGTTCGGCTGATTCCTTTGCCTCTGTATGTTTTCGCCCTCCGAGAAAACGCACCGTGAGTACTATTTCTGCATTCTGACCTGGCACTTCGACCACGATCTTTCCTTCCGATAGCCTTGCTCGACAGGTCCGTGGTGAGTGGGTCACGAACTTGCGACGAAGTTCCAGGAGCTCCTTGTACCAGGCAAGCATGTCTTGATCCATGTTCCACGTCAATTTTGAGCGCGCAAAGGTTTTCGGATCCTGCGGATTGGGTGTTTCTTCCCAGCCGAAGTCTTCAAACTCCTTCTTGCGTCCTTCGACTACGGCTTCCTGTAGGTTCTTATCTCCGTAGTCGGTGAAGAATTGGAAGGGCGCTGGCTCAGCGTACTCTTCGCCCATGAAGAGCAACGGCGTCTCTGGCGCGAGAAGCAGCAATGCGGCTGCCGCCTTGGCAGCCCCGCGAGGCACCAGATGACTTAGACGTTCACCGGTGCAGCGGTTCCCAACCTGATCGTGGTTCTGAATACAGAAAACGTGCCGTAGGAGCGGAATTCCCCCTGGACTGGACCCGCGTGAGGCGCGCCAGAAGCGATAGTGCTGTCCTTGGAAGACGAAGCCTTCGTTCAAAGCTTTTACGATCTTCTCCGGCTCTCCATAATCCTGATAATAGCCGCGATTTTCCTTCGTCAGAAACGTGTGAACAGAATGATGGAAGTCGTCGCTCCAAACAGCATCCAATCCAAATCCGGCCTCGTTAGCCGGCAGGATTAGATTGCGATCGTTCTGGTCTGACTCTGCTATGACGGCTATTTGCCGATTGGCTCCGCGCGCGAACTCTTGCACGCCGCTTACTAGTTCTTTGATGATGTGCGTCTTTGAGCTGTCATAAATCGCTTGTATTGCATCGAGACGCAAGCCATCAATGTGATACTCACGAATCCAATACAGTGCATTCTCGATTACATATTTGCGAACCTGCTCACTGCCTTCGCCGTCGTAGTTAATAGCATCGCCCCACACCGTGTGATAACGATCGGTGAAGTACGGTCCGAACTCGCGCAGATAATTTCCTTCGGCGCCGAGGTGGTTGTAAACAACATCGAGCACCACGGCGAGTCCTACGCGATGCGCGGCATTCACAACGCGCTTGAGACCTTCTGGTCCTCCGTAGCTCGCCTGGACAGCAAAGAGAGAGACTCCGTCGTACCCCCAATTGCGCTCGCCGGGAAAACCTGCTACGGGCATGATCTCGATCGCGGTCACGCCAAGCGATCGCAGGTGATCGAGCTTTCCGATTACGCCGTCGAAGGTGCCTTCCGCAGAAAAAGTCCCAACATGCAGCTCATAAATCACGTATTCGCTGAATGCGAAGCCCGCCCAGCTCTCATCGGTCCAGGCGAACCCGTCGGGATCGACAATTTCGGTGCGACCATGCACACCTTCAGGCAGAAAACGCGAGACAGGATCGGGCAGCCGCCGGTCGCCAACAAGATAACAATATCGGTCCCCGGCTTTTGCGTTCGTTGTACCTGAGAATATGCCCGCATTGCTGCGATCAAGCTCGAAGACCGCGCCGTTTACGTCAACCGAAAGCTGGTGCAGCTTCGGAGCCCATATCCGGAACTCTACTTTGTCTGAAGCAACGTTCGCGCCAAACATGACGATCGGGAAAAACCTCGATGAACAGACTCTTGGATGCAGCGTCAACGCGTCAAGTCTCGCAACAAGACCTGCACACTCTGTGGACTCACGTTCGCTTTCAAGAAGAGGGAAAGGAACCGGGGATTTTTCGAATTCAATCGGAAAATCATCGAATTCTGCCCAAACTGACTAGTTACTGCTGAGCTCTCGATTCAATGCTGGATATGAACCGCGGAACTGCAGGTTCTCTAACGGCCACACGCGGGAACCGAGGAGATGCGTCCGTCACAGACCTCGGGTTTCGGCGGAAGGCACACAGGTAGCCGCCGCTCAGCTCATCTAACAGTGTCTTTGCCTCTAGAGTACTAGCCCACACCTAAGACGAATTCTTTAACCCACCTACTAGTCCCGCGTACTACGACAAGCCAGCTAATCGGTTCGGGCACTTCAGCATCATCCAGTTCCGGCAGCACCACACCCTCTACCCCAGCCCCCGCTCCGGGCGTCAACGGGACCGCGCCAGTGCCCCCGCCGGGAACAACGATCATTTCCAACATCCAGAACCAGAAGGGATGGCAGACGTGTGGCGGCTGCGGCAACGATGGTGGCACTGGGCAAGGTCCTGTCTACGACGTAACCCAGGGAATCGCGAGTCCGGCGCTGAGTGGCAGTTCGGCTGACTTCTGGATCACCGGGGGCCCAGCCTTTTCAGGCGGTTACTACTTCATCGAGCAGCCTAGGGTGCCCAACCCAATGAGCTACCTGCGCTACGAGTTTGATTTGTACATTCCGGCGCAGTATGCGAGCGCACCCCAGGCTCTGGAATTCGAGTGCCAGCAGAACTCGAACGGATATACCTACAACTATGCCTGGCAAGCTGACTACGCCAGCAAATCCTGGCGCGTGTTCAATTACACGACGAAGCATTGGGAGGGTACGGGAATAGCGTTCCAGCCTTTTGCTCCGGACACCTGGCACCACATCATGGCCATCTATCACGCGTCGGGAACGCAAGTGATTCACGACTCCGTTACTGTGGACGGCGTCACATATCCGGTCAACATCACTCACGACGCTCTCTTCACTGGAAACGGCCTAGAACTAACCAATGCCTTCCAGGTCGATCTGGACGGGAATAGCTCTCCATACCACGTGTACGTCGACAACATGACTGTTTCGTTGAAGGACTAACGCTGCTCCCACCTTTTGTGAAAAGCGAGAGGTGGGAGCTTCGCTGAGTCGACTGCGGCGATCGTTGCTCTCGGCCCAATCTCGGCTTCCATTCGCTGCTCCCTTTGTGATAAGTTTCCCGGCCTCGGTCCGCGGACTCGTCAAACGTCAAGCTTCATTGACCTTCTTGCGCTCGAGGCGGTTCCCCCTATGGTAGTTGTGTTCGGGGGCTAGTATGCAGTTGCACAATTTATCGCGACGCTATTTTTCTTATAGGAGCCTTGCCCTGGCAGCTCCCATTTTGGGCATCGCTCTGCTTCCTGTAGAGCTATCTTCAGCGGATGCGCACGCACAAGCCGAATTACATATCCAGGTCACAGTTGTCGATGCTGTGCCTAGCCCGACTCCGCTGAAATTGACCCCCACTGACGTCAACTCTGTGACGCTGCCAACTCCCACTTTAGATGTGAAGATCGATAGACATAAACTCGCTCCAGAGCCGCTTTCACTCCCAGATAAGGAGCAGAGGGAAAATTTTGAAGCCGTGCTCGAAACCGTTACCGTCGTGGCTCAGTAGGCGAGTTTTATTTCAATTGACGGAAGCACTGTGCCGTTTCGGCGAGGACGCATGTGAAATCAACCTAAGCGAGAGTGGATCTGAAGGGCACATCCCGTAGCGCCGGGTTGGAAGGCTGCCTTTTTACTTCGCCGGAACGGTGGTGATTCCGGTGAATCCTGCCTAAGCCGCAGCTAAAAGAAAAACAACAGCGTAAATTACAGTGATAGTTTCGAATTAGACCTCAAAGTTATCGAATTCTGCCCAAAATCTGCAAATCTTGTTCAAAACCAGGGAAATAACAGGGAATCCTGTGGATTTCTCTGCAAGCCACAATGAACGAAGGACTTAGAGCTATTTTTGCGCGGATCCAAAAAAATAACAGGGAATGAGCAGGGAATGCTGCGGCTGCTGCCGGCATGTAGGCAGCAAAAGTCCAAGACTCAAGGGGGCAGAAGCTTTGCGATTCGCAGGGCGTTCTTTGAAACCCCTCACACTTACTTTTGTGAGTTCGTAGCTGCGGTCCGCTTTAGCTGATTGAAGCATTGAGCGGCTTCGCCGAGCGATGGCATCGATTGGCAGATGGCTCGACTGACCGCGTCGTAGGAAATGGTTTTCTGTTCGCCGCTTCGCACAACCGGCGGTGCGATTGTCGCGGCAGTTGACGCCTGTGCCTTGGTGACCGGTTGGACCTGGGCTGGGACCAACGTCTTCGTCACCGGCGGCATCGGAGGCTGTTTCTGCTGCAAAGGCGGTTGCGTCGGAGAGGGTGATTTGGGCTGCGGTGCACTTGAAACTGTCACACCCACAGATGGCTGTTGCTTGTCTCGCTCATGGGCACGCGTGTACGCGGATGCGATCGCTTGCTGTCCCCGTGCTGTAGGCGCCTTCAACATGTCGTCGGTGAGGTAGGGGAGCAACTCTGCGTTGGTGACAACGATGGTTGCGCCTTGAATCTGAATCGGCTCTGGTGGCAGCTTCACGCTGCCCGTCGGGATATTGATGCCTGCAGGCACTGACCTTACTGGCCGAATGGAAACGTTGAGATCGCCCGCCGGCAAATTGCGTAGCAGAAACTTGCCTTCTTTATCCGTAGTCGCTGTAGATGGTCCCGCCGTTACCCGGACCCCAGCTACAGGGACCATTTCTGGTTCTTCCTTTTCCGGGCTGGATTGTGAGTGTCCCGACGGGGCGCGATTTTGCTTGAGTGTCGTGGCCGAATTCGCTGCGACATCGTCTTGAACTCTGAGGAGAACCCGCCCCCCAATGGAACGCAGTGCGCGCATCGGAAGGTCCTCTATCACGGTTGAGACTGGACTCACATGGACCGAAATGGAATCGGTCGGAGCCAGATAATTCGGTGGCAACGAAGCCGCATCCAGCGATAGCTTGTAATCGCCGGGCGGTACATTGTCGAATTCAAAGTCTCCGGAAGCGATGGTTTGTATTGTCCTCGCTTCTTTACCGCCTTCCAGTAGCAGTCCGATTCCCTGCAGTCCTTTCGAATCAGGCTGCCGGCGATTCTCGAAGCGAAGATCGTTGTAGATGCTTCCCATCACCCGCGCGAAGTCGAGAATCCCGAAGTTCTCTATCACAATGTGCTGCTGAATCAGGTCGGCGGTGGCTTCGCTGCGCGTGGTCATGCGCACCGGTTGCCGGAATTGCGTCAGGTTTACCGAGATCTGGTGTTCATCGGCTGACAAACCAGTAAATCGATATCGACCTTCCGCATCGGTTGTTGCCACTTGTCCATCGTCAAGCCGCACATCGATGCCGGGCAGCCCAGGCTCCCCGGCATTAAAGGCGCCATTGATGTTGTTATCGCGGAAGACATGCCCTTCGATGATGCGCCCACGATGGAACAATGGGAGCGTCCCTGGAGCGGCAGTGAAGTTCTTCTGGAAGCCAACAGAAAGAATTGTCGTTCGTAACGTGCTGTTCTGGCGGGCGTCCCACAACAAAACGTTGCTGAGTGAAGAACGGAACTGCAAGTCTGGCCGAAATTGATAAACGAGCGAATACCCAAACGATTGTGTCCAAGTGTTTGCCAGCGCGCCATTGGAAGCGTAGGTGGCTGAGACATTTGGACTGAACCGCAGCTTCGATTTCAAAGCAATCGTCGTAGAGGCCGAAACTGTAGTGCCGATCGGCTGCTCGGCCGCTAGCAGAGCCTTGATCTCCGGCGGAAAGTTCGTGGAATCGACAAATGCTGCCGGATTAGCCAGGAACTGAGCTTGTAATTGCGGCGAAAGCAAATTCAGCTCCTGGTTCAACTTGGTAATCAGCGAGGGGTTCACGCGATCATGTTCCACGCCTAGCAGGAGTGACTGTCCCTTTATGGGAAGACTGATCGAATCGCGAACACTGAATTGGAAGCTCAATGCTGCTGACGGACTGAGGTAGTCATTGCTTCCGCGTACCCGATAAATGAGTCCAGGAGTAATCGTTGAGTGATCGACGTAAAGGCCGTGCGTTAGTCGAGAGTTCCATCGATAACTCAACCCACCCTTGACCGAGGAAGTTCCCGAGAAAAGCGACTGCAACTGGTTTAGAGGAAACGTCTGCGAAGCGGAGATGACGCTGGCGTATCCGGAGAAACGGAATGAACTGTAGGAGAGATCCCCGCGAAGCATGCCGCCGCGATTGCTTGCTCCCCCTTGCGCGCCCACGAGAAATCGTTGCCCAAGCCGGTAACTAACGCCGAGGTTCTGCATTGCATACTCGCGGCGCTGAACGGTTCCGGTGGGCAGGCTGGTAGGAATATTCACATAGCTCGTACTGCCAAAGAAGTTCAGTTTGTTTGTCTGCCGGCGATGAAAGCTGAAACCGGCAACGTCGCGCGTGGCGTTTAACGAGAGAAAGTAATACGGAATTGTAGCTCCAGCAAAGAGGGAGAATTCGTTCTTGCCGGCGTCGAACGTAACCGCTCCACCACGCAACTGCATGATGCTGGGTGTCGAGAAGTTGTTGACCCGGTCTTCGCCCAACGCGCCGCTGAGGCTCTGGTTGAAGTCAATCGCATTCACCATGACGTGTGGAGTGCGATAGCTGATGGCTGCTGTTCTTAGGTTGGCCTCATGCCCGCCGAATTGTGTGTTGTCCTCGACCTGGCTGCTGAAATCCAGATAGTGGTCGCCGACCTGCTGCGACCATCCCAGACTGCTGAGAAACGCTACGTTGGAAGTGTTCTGAGCGCTGGAGAACTGGACATCGGATCCGAAGACTCCGTGGGCGAACTCAGCTTCGCGACGCTGCAGACTCGGTGGGACAACCTGAATCGGATGCGGGATCACATGGACGACGATGCTGACTGGCTTTCCATCGACGTAAGCCAAGACAACTGTGTCTCCGCGTGAAAGACCGGCAAACTCGATGGCGTCATTGCCAAGCTGTGCGTGAGCGATTTCCTCGTCAAGAACGATGACGCTGGTCACACCGGGAGCCGCGATGGTGCGGGTGGACTGCCAGTACACATCGACGCTGGAAGGAACGGCCGGTTCAACCGCGACTGACCTGGGAACCCACACGAATAGGGCAGCGATCAGCAGACACACTGCTTTCGCGGTATTACTCGTCCTCCTTGCAACCGTCATTTGCTGTTACTTGCTGTCCTTGCTGGAACCGTAAACGCGATCTGCCGTGTTTCCACGTGAGTGCCGCCGTAGATGACCGAGAGCACCGCCGTATAGTCCCCTGGGTTCAGGTCCCCATTCCACTCAACTTTCATCGAATCTTTCTGACCTGGCAGAAAGCGCTTCAGCTCGCTCTCCGATTTCGCCACCAGCTTGTGATCGGGATTCAAGATCGCCAGACGCGCCATAGGAAATACGTGGGTGTTGCTCTCGTTGTCGAGCAGGAAGCTCAGCGTGAGTGCTTGATTGTTGCCTGGCGGGACGAGCTTTAACTCGTTCACGCTCACGTTGTAGGCTTCGCTATTCTTGGCCGCGAGCAGAACCAGGCAGCCGATCCGCATATTCGTAAAGACGCGCTTGCCGTCCTCTGTCTCTTTGTTAGTAATGACCGGCTTGGATTCCACGAACAGAACGGCGTAATAACCGCCGCGAGCGTCCGCAGGCGGCGTAATGATCGCCTTCATCTTCTGTGATTTGCCTGCGGCGACCGTGAATTTTTCCGGAACAAACTGAATCCAATTCGCCGCCGAGCGCGGCGAGGTTCCGGGCGCGCCAAAGACCTTCTCGTTTTTCTCGTTGTACCAAAAGTCGGTGATCTGGACGTGCAGCTCGACCGCATCGCCGCCGTTGTTGGCAACGCTCAATTCTTGCTCGAATGCAACTCCAGGCTTGAAGTCGCTAACGATCTGAGCGGGCGCTAGGCCGATCGATTGTGCTGCGGAAATCGTGGTTGCTAATGTGAAGAGTGCGAAGAGTGCTAGTTTGGGAGAGGTCTTCATGTTCACGGCACCGTCAGGGTGTAAGTCAGGGTTGCGTTGTCGAGCCCAGTAAAGGCCGTTGCGCCGTTTACGTTCGAGACAAACAGGCCGAGGTACCTGGCAACGGTCGAACGGTCCCCAGCCGAAGAAGTGAGTGATGTGGCTGCACCGCAATTTGTAGAAATATTGGAAAATGAACCAACGGATCCGGTCGTGGAATCTTTCAAAGACAGGATCACAGAATGAGTGAAAGTGGTACTTACGCACGCTTTGACGGTAGCGCTCGTCTGACTCATATCGGTAAACACGGGCAGAACGTGGTAGGGCGTTGAATAGATAATTCCGCCTGCCTGCGCTACGGTAGTTAGGCCGGCGGACGGACCGATTCCAAGGGCATTTACGTTCCCAAAATTCATCGTGAACGGATCCAGCAATGGACCGCCGGCATTGCCAATAGTCAAACCGCCAGCAGCGCTGCCTACCGTGAGCTGCACAGCGCTCTGTACGGTCTCGTTGATGAGCGCCAGCGTAACTGTGTCGCTTACCGTGTTGCTGCCGTTGAGGTACAAATCGAAAGACACCGTGCAGCCCAATGCCGACAAGCCGGTGAACGCCGAGGCGCCATTATTGTCTGGAAGAAAGATCGCCAAACCGACATTGGCGGAACTCGACCCGTTATTGAGGCCCGACGCAAGAGTTGTTGCGCCAGCTTGTGAAGTTCCCAATGCGGAAAATTGACCTGAGCTCGTGCAGGCCGACGGAGCCGCACACCCATACACAATCATCGCCGACGCAGCGTTGCCAATGAAGTTCGTACTGACGTACGCCTTCACAACACCTGTATTTCCGCCGATAGCTTGAACACTGGCCGTCAACGTGGTGAAGTAAAGAGCCCCATTCGACAAAGCTGTGGCTGTAACGTTGGTAGCCGGGGCGCCAAACGCCAACGCGTTCATGCTGCCAAACGAAGCTGTATAAGCCGGACTGACCCCTGCGACGGTGAACCCGGTACCGGAGGTTGCCAGTTTTAATTTGGGAGCCGCCCACAGGGAAGGCGTGAGGGCAAGAGAGAGAATTACGGCAGAAGGCCAGCAACACCAGAAGCCACGCCGCACCCTACATATTCGTCTGGCGGCTGCGTGCGTGGCATTCTTGCGATCATGGAAGATTGCTGGCATTTTAGTTTCCGGTTTTTGGGGAAACCGGAAAACCCATGCCTACTGCACAGTCAACGTGAACGTTACAGTTGCGGTCTGAGCTCCTTGCAGCACAGTCGCGCCGTTATCGGGCTTTACCGCCACACCGATAAATCGTGTCAATGCAGTTCCGCTCGCTACACCGGCTGCGCCGACAGTGTCAGCTGAGCCTGTGCCCATTGCCGAAAAGCTACCCACGCCTGCGGGAACTGTGCTGGAGTTCGCGGTGTCGCGCACGACGTAAATGTTGTGCGGAGCTGCAAAATCCGTAGTCACCCGGGCAGTCACGGTCGTTCCCGAAACTGCTGTGTGCGAAGTGAAAACCGGAGTCACCTGATAGTCGGTCCAATAGATCGCATCGGTGACGCCAGGCGTTGCCGGGTTGAATTTGTTGCAATTACCGCCGTTGATTCCGAGCGCATCCACTGTGCCAAAGTCCATCGTGTAGTCGGAGGCGCCGCCAGACGCAACCACAGCGCAGTGAGTAACACCGCCGGTTGTGCCAGTCGCCAATGTGAGCGAGACAGCCTTCTGTATAGTGGCTGAAATGTTAAGAGTCGGAGCCACGGTATTTGTGTTTGCAGCCTGTGTCGCAGCGAAGGATGTGGATGCAATCATCAACAGGGCTGCAAGGACCGCCAGTGTCATGCGTTTCATAATTTCTTTTCTCCTCTTAGAGCCCCTGTTGCCACTCAACCTTCATCGCGTGGATTTAGGGGAAAAAACTTTCAGTTTCTCGAGCCAAATTCACAGTCTGACGCCAGCGGTGGAAATCTTTTTTTTCGCATCGCTGCCAGCCTGACTTCTCGCACCCTCATTTTCCCATTTTGGTACCAGCGAAGGTTCCGAAAGGTCCATGTACTTCGGGTGCGATGGGTTGATCATGAGGCCGTCTTAACATACGGTCAATGTAACCAGCGGGTGGCCATTGGTAATGTCCACGTTGGTGGTAAAGGACTTAGCGGCACGACGCTCGAGGTAAGCCGAGAGCGTGTGCGTGCAAATCGCTGAATACGAAGAGGTTTGCCGCGCCGTATCGTGTGTTGTCGGAGCGGGACAATTGATCTTGGAGGAAAGCGGGGAGAACTCACTAGGTTACTTGCGTGTACTTGGACTGGTTGGAATCAGCAAGTTAGAGAGGACTCAGAATGGCCCAAAAACGACACGACCCGCGCGGGTTATTCACCGCAGCGGGTCGCCGGTAAGCTGTTGAGATTGGCTTGAGGCGGTCACTCTATGCGAATGGCCTCTGCAAACCTCCCAATGTGTAGCGGAGTTCGCCAGGTCTTTAGAGCTGAACGCCCTAAGCCTCAGCCACCTCACGTGATCTACTACTACCATCAGAATTGTTCATATATGTTGGATCGCCCTCCTTTCCCGTGTAAGCAGAGAATAATTCCGCTCCAATTACAAAGTCAACAGGCAGACTCGCGCTGCTAAATATGTGGAACCTGGGTTAGCACGAAGGTCACGAAGGAAAAAACGAGGTCACAAAAACGACTTTTTAGGGGTTGGCAATCATAGCCGCGTGGTTGCGAGCCAATGATCCCGAATTTAGTTTCGTGACCTCTCAGTTGTCCTTCGTGACCTTCGTGTTAACCCCAGGTGGTGTAATAAGGAACGCACTGAGGAAGTCATAAATTCACATGCCGACTGAAACCAGGAAAGGCGCTGACATCGAGGCGCAGAACCTCTCCCGCAACTACCGAATGGGAGAATCAGAGATCCGCGCTGTAAACGATGTGAGCTTCTCCATCGCTGCCGGGGAGTTCGTCGCCTTGCTCGGGACCTCGGGCTCAGGCAAGTCTTCTTTGCTCAACCTGATCGCAGGGCTCGACACTCCAACAGCGGGATCGGTTGCGGTAGCCGGACGGGATCTTGCCCGCATGTCGCGAGAAGAACTTGCCCGCTATCGCCGCAGCACCGTGGGCATGGTGTTCCAGGCATTTAACCTAGTAGCCGCGATGACGGTGCTCGAAAACGTAGAGCTCCCTATGCGCTTCGCTGAAGTGCCGCGCGAGCAGCGCTTGACTCGAGCCCGCACGGCGATCGAACGCGTGGGACTTGGACATCGCCTTGATCATCGTCCGTCAGAACTGTCCGGAGGCGAGCAGCAGCGAGCCTCCCTGGCGCGGGCGCTGGTGAACTCGCCGCAGTTGTTGCTGGCGGATGAGCCCACCGGGAATCTGGACAGCCGCACGGGAAGCGAAATCATGGACTTGATTCACACCATTCACGGTGAAGGCACTACCGTGTTGATGGTTACGCATGAGCGTCCTTTGGCAGAGCGATATGCATCGCGTTTCGTCTTCTTGCGTGACGGCAAACTGGTCGACGATCTCTCCGAGGTGCCGGCATGAAGACCGGAGACCTGGTCGAACTCGCTACGCGAAATCTCCGCGAGTCGGTGCTGCGTAATTCGCTCACCACTGTAGGCATCTCCGTCGGAGTGGCTTCGCTGGTCGCGATGCTTTCGCTCGGCATCGGACTGCAACGTCTCGCCGCATCGCGTTTGGCAAAGTCGGGACTGTTCGACAGCATCTATGTGACGTCCGGCAGACGCATGCAGGGACCGAATGGCCGCATGGAACGAAGGAAAGGACCACCTCCTCCGCTGGATGAGCCCGCGCGCCAGAAGATGGCGAATCTATCGGAGGTCTCGGAGGTCTATCCGGACATTCGCTTTCCCGCGGAACTAAAGGTGGACTCTGCCGGCGCCGTACAAGATCCCCCCACGCAAGAATCAGGCGCAACGAAAGCTGCGTCGGGAGAACCCGCTGACTCTGCAGAACGCGGCAGAACGCGCGAGTACCAGTTGATCAGTGGGCTGCCCATGTCTGCGCGGCAACTCGAGACCTTCGACAACATGAAGGGCAAATACTTTTCAGCCCCGGACGCAGCCGAAGTCATTCTGCAAGCCGACGAAGCCAAAAGCCTGAGCGACAGGCCCGAAGATCTGATCGGCAAGGATATTGTTGTTCGTTACGCCTCTCGCCATTTGCTCAAGGACACTGACGCTGCAGCCTCTGGGGCTTCAGAGTTCGGCGCCAGTGTCAAACAGCTACCAGGCGCTGATCGTGCGAGTGGGCCGGTCTGCCCAAGTGGAACCGGTGGAAGACAAGATCAAGCAGCTTGGCTACAACACTTTCTCCCTCCTCGACGCGACCCGTAGTCTGCGGAAATTTTTCGCAATACTCGATTTGTTCCTCGGAATCTTCGGCAGTCTGGCGCTTGCAGTTGCTTCGCTCGGAATCATCAACACGCTGGTGATGTCGATTCTCGAACGCCGCCGCGAGATCGGCATCATGAAGGCAATTGGAGCGAGCGATGGCGACGTGCAGAAGCTCTTCTTCGCCGAGGCCGGAGCCATGGGAGTCTTCGGTGGAACACTCGGCGTGCTGCTTGGATGGGCAATCGGGCGCGTAATTAATTTCGGCACGCGCATCTACATGCAGCGCCAACAACAGTTCACGCCAGACGACGTGTGGCTAGTGCCGCTCTGGCTGGTCCTCGGCGCGATAGGTTTCTCACTCGTGGTGAGCCTGGTCGCAGGACTTTACCCAGCAGCCCGTGCTGCGCGCCTCGATCCCGTGCAAGCTCTCCGGTACGATTAACCACGGAGACACGGAGGCACGGAGAAAAGCAACGAAGTGCTGTGTGAATATCGAGATGTCCGAAGCCGTTTTCTCGAAAGGAACATTACGAGCCTGCCTTTGCGTCGGTCGAACGAGATCGCGCTTCCGCTTGCTCTTCTCCGTGCCTCCGTGTCTCCGTGGTTGAATAGAGCCTCAGGTTCTGCGACACTCAATCATGGAACCCCAGTCCATCGTCATTCTCGACTTTGGCTCGCAGTACACGCAGCTTATCGCGCGCCGGATTCGGGAACAGCGGGTCTTCTCTGTGGTCCTGCCTTGCACGGCTCCGCTTAATGAAATTCAAGCCTGCCGTCCTGCGGGAATCATTCTTTCCGGGGGGCCATGCTCGGTGTACGACGACGATGCCCCACCGGCGGAC
The DNA here is from genome assembly GCA_003225215.1 of Acidobacteriota bacterium. GTDB lineage: Bacteria > Acidobacteriota > Terriglobia > Terriglobales > Acidobacteriaceae > Gp1-AA112. The sequence goes on along the minus strand of QIBC01000002.1, from coordinate 49,860 downwards.
GAGCGCGTGCTCTCGCTTGGACTTCCCGTTTTGGGCATTTGTTATGGACTGCATTTCATCACTCACAAACTCGGTGGCAAAGTAGTTCCAGGACCCAAGCGCGAGTACGGACATGCGCAGGTCGAAGTCCTGGAACGCGAATCGTCGCTCTTTCGCAATATGCCGGCATCTCTCTCTGTCTGGATGTCTCATGGAGACGAAGCGCGCGAGCTGCCATCAGGATTTCGTGTAGTGGCCAGGAGTTCCAGCGCGCTGGCGGCGATCGAGAATCCGCAGCGCAAGACGTGGGCGGTACAGTTCCACCCTGAAGTTCATCACACCAAGCTCGGCACCGATCTGCTGCGCAATTTCGTCTTCGACATTTGCCATGCTGAGCCCAACTGGACGCCACAACGATTTATCGATGAAACCGTGGCCTCTATCGAGAAAACCGTCGGCGATGGCAACGCAATCTGCGCCCTCTCAGGCGGCGTGGACTCCTCCGTTGCTGCCGTGCTCGTTCACCGCGCCATTGGCGACCGGCTCACCTGCGTTTTCGTCAACAACGGCGTTTTGCGCAAAGATGAGTTCCAGAAAGTGCAAACCAACCTTCGCGACCGGCTGGGATTGAATCTCGTGGCCGTCGATGCCAGCGATCGATTCCTGTCAAAGCTCGCCGGGGTCACCGATCCGGAGAAGAAACGTAAGATCATCGGCAATGGATGAATCTGAAACTGATCGAACCTCTCAAGGATCTTTTCAAAGACGAAGTGCGTCGCATCGGCCGCGATCTCCGTATGCCCGAAGAGATTCTGCAGCGCCAGCCTTTTCCCGGTCCGGGACTGGCTGTGCGCATCCTTGGCGAAGTCACTCCCGAACGTGTGAAGCTGCTCCAGGAGGCCGATGAGATAGTGGTGTCCGAGATCAAGGCAGCCGGACTCTACAACCAGATCTGGCAATCGTTCGCAGTCTTGCTGCCGGTGATGTCGGTCGGGGTGATGGGCGATTACCGCACTTACGCCTATACATGCGCGATACGAGCTGTGCATTCGGAAGATGGTATGACCGCCGATTGGGTTCCGTTGCCGTACGACGTATTGCGCACAATATCGAGCCGGATCGTTAACGAAATTCGTGGGATTAACCGCGTCGTATACGACGTTACTTCGAAACCGCCAGGTACGATTGAGTGGGAGTGAATCGTTCTTCTTTGTCATTCATTTCCTTCTCGTCATTCCGAGTAAAGCGAGGAATCCCTGTTTCCACGAGTATGTATGGGTTCGGCAGGGATTCCTCGCGTTGCTCGGAATGACAAAGAGCCGGCAGGACTCTCGATTACAGCAGCGTCGCTCGCTCTGCAAGTTTCCCGACCGGCTCTGTCAAGTTTGCTGAATGGACGCACAGACTTGACGGGCAATATGGCTTTACGCATTGAAAAGGCTTTTGGCGTGAAGATGGATACTCTCATGAGAATGCAAGCGTTCTACGATATTGCGCAGGCCGGTAAGCAGGAGAGGAACATTCGAATACGTCGCCTTCAGCGGCTAGCTCATGTTCATTCTTAAGTCATAATTCCAAGAGTCTCCGATAGCAACCGGATGGGTCTGCTACGATTCGAGACGCGACATGCCACACACCGGAGAAAATGTAGTCCGCATCGAGGCGGAAGCCCTCATTGCGCTGGCAGAGCGTCTGGCCGGTCCTATGAAGCCGAGCTTTGAGCGCGCAGTCGATCTACTCTATCGATGCACTGCCCGAGTAGTCGTCACTGGAATGGGCAAGAGTGGAATCATCGCGCAGAAAATTGCGGCGACTCTGAGTTCGACCGGAACACCATCTCTATTTATGCATCCGGCCGAGGCCTTGCATGGTGACTTAGGCATGGTCGCCGCAGGAGACGTTGTAATCGCTCTGTCTTCCAGCGGAGAGACTGAAGAGTTGCTCAAATTGTTGGCCACAATAAAACGTGTCGGCGACGCCCTTATCTGTTTCACCTGCGATTTGCAGTCAACGCTGGCACAGGCTTCGGATGTGGCGCTCGATTGTTCTGTTCCGCGGGAAGGATGCAATCTCGGTCTTGCTCCCACCGCAAGCACCACGGCGATGCTTGCGCTCGGTGACGCTGTTGCTGTCGCGCTCTCAGAAAAGCGGGGATTCAAGGAAGAAGACTTCGCCGAATTGCACCCTGGCGGTAAGCTTGGCAAGAAGTTGATGCGAGTATCCGAACTGATGCACGCAGGGGACGCCCTGCCCCGCGTTGCTCCCGAGACGTCCATGCATGAAGTGATTTACGAAATGTCACGCAAGAAGCTGGGCATGACGACTGTTGCCCAAAACGGGAGGCTGCTAGGCGTGATCAGCGATGGCGATCTGCGGCGACTTCTGGAACGCCGTGGCAAAGACGCGATGGACCTGAAGGCCGGCGAGTGCATGACGCGCACACCGGTTACTGTACCTGCTTCCACGTTTGCCATGACGGCCTTGAACCTGATGGAAGAGCGCAAGATCACGTCGCTGGTGGTAGTGGAAGAGCATTCGCGGCTCCTGGGGGTCGTGCATTTGCATGACCTTTGGGGAACCGAGTCGATCTAACGAGATCGACTCGGTAGCAACAATCATCACTGCCCGCAGTAGAGGGTAGTGGGTTCGAGAAGATAGAGGATCAACCAAATGTCTGTCCCCGATCCGCACCAGGCACTTGAAGACTTGAACGACGAAGCCCTGCTTCCCAATCCGGTCAAAGTTCGTGACATGCTCTTCCATGCTAAACTCGCGCCCGATCAGTCGCTGGACATGAACCGACAGTTCACCGAATATCAAAAGCACTTCGGCGAGGCATTGAAATTGGCCAAGCAGATTCTCGGAACGCTAGCCCGTAGCTGAGGGACCGACGCTACAGGTAGGACAATAAGGGGGCGGCTCGCTCCCATCGGCAAAAGAAGCGGTTGACAGCGTAGCTGTAAGTAGGAGAATGGTGGCAGCAATCTGAACTAGTTTTCGCACGACGCAGCTCCTTGAGTGGATTTGCGTCGCAGAATGTGCTCAGAACGGTGAGCCTTAGCGGGGTTTGAGAATCCTTGGCGATTTCGGAACTTGTAACTGGAGGAGCGCGGCTTTCCCCTTTTGAAGATTTTCGGGCCCGTACCTTGTCTTCTCTGTCGGGACTCTGGACGAAGCTGCTGTACATGGCGGAGCTTCGCTCCGATGATGGGAAATACTGCCATTGGGGACACAGCCGAGTCCACGGGGAATCACGCAGCCAGGCTGCTTTGGCGCGAGCACACTCCGAACTTTACATAACCCTGCTGCGCAGTCCGATTCGGGAGCTTGTGGAGGAGATCGAAACTAGAGGCGACGCCACTGATCCGACAGAGCTAGCACGCAAGATCGCAGCCAGCGGAGACCGGATGATCCCTGAGAATCGCGAAGGCGGATCGCCCCGTCACTTTAATTCAATCGCGCTCGCGGTGCGTCTGATCTACGAGAACCAGCGGGCTTCCAATCATTCAGCCGCATAGCCACTCCCACTACTTGGCCAATCACTTCCGCCTCCTGAGGGTACCGGAATACCCGTGGGGCGACCGGAGAGAGCGGATGAGGCTGAATTACTAGCTGATGGGAATCCGTGATGTTGCACCACGAGCAAAGGAACTCCTGCCGCGTCTCGACAAAATAGATCGGCCGTTCGTATTCTGAACGCCAACCCTCGCTCACGATCTCAGTACGGTTTTCATCCACTTGCAGGAATGTTCCCGGCATTAGCAGCGGATACATAGTGAAGTCCTCGGTTCCAAGAAACGCATACGTGTGAGATCCACGTGTAAAGCGTGGCATGAACTGCAGGGGAACAGTTCCCCACTGTTGAATCATCCTCGCAAGATTCATGGTTCGGCGTACATCGAACCCAGGATCGACTGCCACGGGCAACATCAACGAGTCCGGGCGGGGCACCGAGCCGAAACGATGAGTCCGGGGAATCTCGGTCACATTACTGTCTTCCGTAATTGAATCGAGCTTCACGCCATACCAGTCACATATGGTCCGGTAGTCGCATTGGTAAATTGCCGCGAGCGTGTAAATCCTGTATATGCTAGGTAACGTCCCCTTAGTCTCGATCTCCGAGAGCCGGCTGAATGGAATGAAGAATTCCTGATTGCCATGGCGCGCCGCTATCTCTGAGCTTCCGGTTTCAACCTCGCGCAGCGTAAGTCCAAGGACCTCGCGAAGATGGCGGAGTTTGTTCCCAGCATCAATGGACATGGCGGAGTAGGGTTCGTCGGCATTGTAGTACGGAAGTACTATTTGGCAAAAAATCACTGACCGGAATTTTCGGCTTTTGTTAGGACTTCCTATTTTGGTCCGAACCGCTCAGTCGCCGTTTAAGAGACGGACTTCTTCAGCAGCGTACGGAACAAGAATAGAGGTGACGTTACTGCGTTGAGTTCGACTGCCTACACGCTTGGGGGCGGAATGCGTTTACTGGACGAACCACTCCATCCATCGATGAACGACAGGAAGCGCGGCGGGCAACACCAGGAGGTAAGCTACGGCTCCTATTAGCAATACCACAGCCCAGCACGCACTCGTTTCGCGGGCCGCTGATTCTGGATGTATTTCTAATGCATCGCTCAGACGCTGTATCCGCATCGCGAGCGCAGAAGAGCCACCATCCGGTGGAATCAGATGGCACGCTGCGACCGACAGGCCGTCGTTTGCAAAGGTCTTCAATCGGCCAACTTTTACGATCGCGGAACTCAATTCAATTGGGGAAATTCCTTCTCGCAACGCGTTCGCGTCCGCAACCACTTCTGTGGCAGCAGACCAGGCTGCTTCGAGCCTAGACAGAGAAGCAAAGAAGTCAGGCAGCCGGGTGATCTTTAATAGCAATTGCTTGAAGTTGTCGAGCGAGCGGACATGTGCCAACTCGTGGGCGATTGTCGCATTCAACTCTTCCGGGGTCACGCTGGCCAGTGCTGCCCTTCCCACAAACACTTTCGGACGAAGAATGCCGGCTACCGCAATAAGCGAATCCGGGCTTTGAATCTGATATACCGGGATGGGGCATGACGTCGAGAGTAACTGAGCAGAACCCAGCCATTGCTTAATAGTCTTCCGCGACCGCGCAACCAGGCGGACGTAGCGAGCGGCGATGACAATAATGCCTGCCAATCCAAGCCCGGCAAAAAGAATCAGGTACGGTTCTGGCGCCTCTACTGATCTCTTAGGCTCGAGTAAGAGGAATGACGGCAACGCAAAACCTAAGGTGAGAGCCGCTCCGAATGCTAGTGGAAACGCCCGGATCGCGAATAACAATCCAGGAAAACCAAGCAATTGAATTTGGCTACGAAAATGCCAGGTTGTCCAGGCGGAGGCGTTAGCAAGCAGAATGCCAGCGACGCTGCTGATGAAAAACACGCCCAGGCATAGGGTTGCGCACAATAACCAGAACGCGTTCATCTTGAGGCCCGTAGACTTCGCTTTTTCGCCTTGATCAGCTCGTCAAGCTCATCGAGCAGCTTGCGGTCGGAATCGCTCACATAATCGACAAAACAAGACAGCAGCGCCTGCTTACTCCCGCTCTCCTCGACCGCAATTCCAAGTAAATGTTGAGTAAGCTGTTGGTCGTAGTCGTGCTTGCTTACTCGCGCGGTGTAATGAAAAGCGCGACCTACAGCGCGTCGATCCAAAAGGCCCTTCTTAAAAAGCCGATCAAGCGTTGTCATTACCGTGGTGTACGCCAGTCGGGAGGCGATTTCATCGTGAAGATCGCGAACACTCGTCTCACCACGGGCCCAAATACGCTCCATCAACTCTGATTCGAGCGCGCCTAGCTGCTCCACCGGAGCTTGTCGCGCGCCGGACTTCCGTTTAAGCCACATCCAGCTTCTCCGTTCGCGGTCAGTATAAACGACTTGTGAAACGCTAGAAATTGAGCCTTGCCTGGAATTGCAGCGAACGCGCCGGTAACTGATTTGTGATTCCGACTAATGGCTGCCCAATCACGCTTTGACCACCCGGTCCCAGCGGTAAAGTGGTTCCGTTTCCGAATGCTCCATTGAACCCGACGAAATTGGCGTGATTAAAGACGTTGAATGCTTCCGCGCGCACTGTGAGCTGGACACGCTCAGAGCCAAGCGCAAACGGGCGTTCAATCATTGGAGACACATCGTAGATCGCCCTTCCCCGGCCCGTATTTCTGCCGACAATCACTCCATTGATTAACGGGCGATCCGCCGTCGCTCCCGGATCGCCAAAATTGTTGGCGCCGGTTGTCAGGTTATATGGCAATCCCGAGGCAATGGTAGACACACCGCCAACTGTGATTTTCAGCGGCCCCACATAATATCCGCTGAGCACAAATCGATGGCGTTGATCAAAGATGGCATTGCCATACTCCGCCGCACCCGTGATGTTCGGATCATTCGGATTCTGTCCGGGAACATCCGGATCGACGTTATCAGTCGAATGCGACCGCGTATAGCTGGCCAGCATCAGGAAACGATTGGTAAAGCGATGATTCAGGTTGACGTTTAGAGCGTGGTAAAAGGCGTAGCCGTTATTCACGTCACTGAGGATCTGAGCATACGCCGGCTGGGGATTGGTGGCCTGCGTTGCGTTGCACGGAGTACCGAGATTGTAGAAAGCGATCCACAGCGGACGCGCGCAGTTGGCCGCCTGTGCAGTGCGCACGGACTGCATGCCCGAGCTCGTGATCGCCCGCACGACTGATGCAGGCGAATCGACATCCAGCGGGCGAACAATCTTTAGCGTGTGCGAACCCAGATAGTCTATCGACAGCAGCCAGTTTGGCGCGAGCTGATGTTGAACTCCAAAGGTCCATTGTTCCGAATAGGGATTAAGGAGTGCGTCCGGATATCCTACGAGTGCCGATACCGGAAAGAACTGGTTGTAAAACGAAGCCCGCCCAGGGCGGAGATAAAAGTTACGAACCGGCATACGCGCGCCGGGCGGAAACGTCGGCAACGGAGCTGCGGATACGCTGCTCGGAAACCCTATCTGTCCTGGCCCAGCGGTGAAGTTAAAGAAGCCGGTTGGTCCCGAGAGTGCGTAGTTCGCTTGCGCGTTGTTAATGAGCTGGGAATAGTAAATTCCGAATCCACCGCGAATTGCCGTTCGCCCTTTACCTCCGAGGTTGTAGGCGAATCCAACACGGGGTGCAAAGTCCTTTCGAGCGTCAGTAAATGTCTGTTGCTCGTACCGTAATCCAAGGTTCAGGTCTTGTAAGTGAAGGCTCCTAGAAAACTGGGTCCCCCAAATTCTTTACCATTACCACCGTTATGGGCATGAATCACATCTGCTCCAAATCGCAGTTCGTGCCGACCTATTGAAGCGGAGAGCGTATCGCTGAACTCGTATTGACGATTCTGCAGTTCCGCTGCCTGCGATGTCCCACTCACAAAGCTTCCCACGCCCTTAATGGGAACTGTGTACTGCGTGCTGAAGACCGCGGGATCGAACTCGGTAATGGGCGATCCCAACTGAAATTGCAAACGCGCGCTATTGATAAGTGCGGGTTTCAATACCGCGGTCTCGCCTAGTTCTTCCGAGTAGGTTCGACGTTTGAAGATGCGGTCAACGGTGGGCAGACTGTTGCCACCAACCGCTCCATTCGGATTGGTGTCGTGGAAATTGTCAACGTTGCTGCGGAAGAACAGGCTGTGGCGATTGTTGATCGTGTGATCGAGGCGCGCGAAAGCCAACCAGCCGCGATAATGCCCTTCGAATGGCCCAGGCGAAACTGGCGATGTGACCGGTGAGGTGCGATTTTGCCATGTGTATTCGCCCGAAACAAAAAAGTGGGTGCGTCCGCTTGAGCCGATCGGGCCACCGAACGAAGCTGAAGTCTGCTTCAATGAATCGTCAGTGATGGCATTGCCATTGGGAGCATTTGCTGCAGTGAATCCGGAGAGTTTGGCTTGCGTATCCGAAGGGCGAAATGCTCCAAGAATTTCGCCATGCAGGGCGTTGCTTCCACTCTTGGTAACGATATTCACCACCCCGCCCGTGGTTGCGCCATACTCTGCGGAGAATGCGTTTTCGAGAACAGTCATCTCCTGCACGCTCGACAACGGGAGATTTGTAAAGACTGTTTGCCTGCCCCAACTGTCATTGCCGGTACTGCCGTCCACCTCGAAGGAGGTTTGCCTCCTGCCGGAACCATTTGTAGTAAACAAGTTCTCGTTCATGAAAACGTCGCCCTGATTGAGCGCCGGACGATTGGCCGAGTTCAGCAAAGGCAGGTACGTGATGCGACGATTCAGGAGAGGTGTCTCTTGAGCCTGCTTACTGTCGATGCGTTCTCCCAGCTGAGGCTCATCGGTTAGAACCTCACCGACGACTCCTGTCACTTCGATAACGGTCGATCCCGCAGAAGGATTGAGTTGCAGACTCATCTCGGCTGAGCGCCCACCCGCGAGGTTCAGGTTCTCGACTCGCGCGTCAGCGAACCCAGCCTTGCTAGCAGTAAGCGTGTAGCTGCCCGCGACTGGCAGGGCGGCAAGAAAAAACTTGCCCTTGCTATCAGTCTCCGCACTTCGTTTTAGCCCAGTGGCATCATTGGTAGCTGTTATGCGAACACCGATAACGACAGAGTGCGTTAAATCGAAGACTTGTCCAACAATGATCGCGGTATCTGGGGTCTGCGCGATGGCTAAGGTGGAAAAGAGAAGAATTGCGATCGCGATGTAGGTTGGGAATGTCGTTCTCATGTTCCGGACAGATGGTCAGTCCAGAGCGTACAAGTCGCCACTGCTTACTACCAAGGCTCGTAGGGAAGTTCAGTGTTGAACGGGCGGGGATGATCGACTCCACTCATAAAACGAGCCATCGTACATGCGGGTTCTGTATCCCAGATATTTGGCAACGAAGTAGCTGAAAGAGGATTGCATGCCAGTCCGACAGTAGCTAACGACTTCCTTCCCTGCAGTAACACCTGACGCATGGAACAAGGCTTCCAACTCGTTTGCGGGTTTCAATTCAGTACTGGAATCGTCCCGAAGGAAGTTGCGCCAATACAGGCCTACCGCATTCGGAATATGCCCGGCTTTCGAAACGTCCTCCGAAAGCTTCTCGCCGGCGTACTCGGATGGCGGACGGGCATCCATGAGAACCGCATCCCCTTTGGCTGATCGTGAATACTCAGTCATCTGCGCAAGACTTACAAGAATCTCGGGACGAGGGCGAATCCCCAACTTGGTGACGCGAACTGCCGGTACCGCCGTTGAGTCCTCGCGCCTCTCCGCTCGCCATTTTTCGACGCCACCGTCCAACAGCGCCGCTCGATCCGCGAGCCCAAGATAGTCGAGAGTGAAATAAGCACGAGCAGCCAGAATCCCCGAGCGTTCTCCATAGAGAATAATGTGAGAGTTATTGCTCAGCCCAGCGGCCTCAAACACATGCTGAAGATTGCTGGGCGAAGGCAATTCATTTGGTATGGCCTCGCGTGTGGTCACAATCTGTGCCAGTCGAATCATCCGGGCTCCGGGAATATGGCCCGCAAGGTAGAACCGCTCGTCATCAACAATGCATAAGACGATCAGATTGGAGTCTCGTAGATGATCAGCCAGCCACTCCGTGCTCACTAACATGTCAGTCTTGAAGGAATTCCCAGCGTCTGATGCCCAAATCGATGGTGCGAGAGCAGCTGTCAGGATGAGCAACCGAACCAGAGCCCAAACTGAAAGCGTCCGTCTGGTCTCCTGCCAATGGTTCACCGCGGAGCATTACCTTTCACGGAAGCGAGATGCTCAACGTCATTCCACTGATAGAACGAACCGTCGAACATGGAAACCTCGTAGCCGAGATACTTCGCCACGAAGTACATGTGCGAAGCCTGCAAACCGATCTCACAATAGGTGATCAGCTTATGACCTGGAGCAACACCTCGCGACGAAAACAATCTGCGCAGATCCTCGGGAGGCAGAAAGATTGGCTTCTTTGCGCTCGCGACGGTCTCTTCCCAAAAGATGTCGTCAGCTCGGGGAAGATGTCCAGCGGTATAGCGTTTTTTCGGACGTGAGTCGACAAGAACGAACTGCGAGTCAGGTTGTGATGCAGCTTTCGCGTCCGCCAGCAATGCGAGCACCGACTGGTTCACACGGGGTGTGATGCTTCCCTTGGCGATTTTGGGTTCGTCTGTACCAGTCGGCCGATTCTCTGCCTTCCATTGGGCGAGGCTTCCATCGAGTAAGGCCGTGTTGGTGTGGCCCAGATAGTCGAAGGTAAAGAAGGCTCGCGCTGCTACCGGATACCAATCGGTCGTATAGATCACCACCCGAGTGTCATCGTTTATGCCCAAGTCCTCGAAGGTTTGCCTAAGCTTGTCGGACGCGGGCAACTCAACCATCAATCCAGTGTGCCCAGTAGTGAAATCGTTTGTGCTCAGGAAGCGAGCGTTTGGAATGTGTTCTTTTTCATAATCGCCATGGTCGTGCCCGACTTGAATAACAGCTACATTGGCATCGTTCAGGTGATCAGCCAACCAAGCGGTCGAAACCAGCATCTCACGATGTGCTGTGGTATCGGCGCTGTAACAGAATCTGCACAGGGCAAGAATGGAGGAACACACAACTGAGACTGTTAGGTTTCGGGCACGGGATTTCACGTTCGATCTCTCCAGTAAATAGGAAGGGATTTCTATTAGGGCCCGAGCAATCTTCTCTCCAGTCGAATGTCTATACAAGTCCTTTATTCCCGAGGCCTGGCTCAGCAACAAGGGAGAATCAGCCGCCCGAACTACGTCGGAAGTGTTCGATTGCGATCACCTCAGAACTCAGACGATGAGCTTTACAAACTGTCTGCGGAAACGACTGAGGCGCATTCAGCAGAGTCTTTTCTCCCCGGTAGAGACGCGGGCGTGGGATATTGGCTTCAATGGGATCGACTGTATAACATCAGCACGTCAACTGCTGTTTCCTTTGCCTAGCTCGCCCGGCTGCAATCCGGCGGCCCGAATAGTTACGAAAGTGACTATCCTCCTTGAGTTGGATAGAGCTATGACTTCCCGCATTCGAAATACTTACGTTGCCCGGCATAAGCGCCCTGGCTGCGCCCACGGACGGAGTGTCTCTCTTGCCCGTTTCTTCGCCAATCCGCACCTTGCTTGAGGTACGCGACCTTACTGTGTCTTATGCGACGCGGGACAGCACTCGTGTCGCCGTGGAGGCTCTGAGCTTCGAGGTCCGAACCGGGGAGGTGCTGGGGCTGGAGGGCCGATCGGGTAGCGGGAAGACGTCGATTGCACTGGCTGTGCTAGGACTCCTTCCCCGTGGAGCGGCTGTGCGGGGCGAAGCTCTCTTTCGCGGAAACGATCTGTTGAAGCTCAAAGAGACTCAGCTCTCCGAGATACGTGGCCGCGAAGTTTCCATTATCTACCAGGAACCTGCACTTGCCTTGAATCCAGTAATGCGCGTTGGAGATCAGATCGCGGAGGTTCTGCGGGCTCACAGTGCACTGAATTCGGAAGAGTGCCGGCAGCAGGCCCGACTGATGTTGAATCAAGTCCAATTAGGGACTGAGCGCTATTACCAGGCGTATCCACACGAGTTGAGTGGGGGGGAGACTCATCGCATCGTTCTTGCGCAAGCGTTGATATGTAGGCCTGCGCTGGTCATCGCCGATGAACCGACAGCGGGTCTCGACGCTAGGCTGAAAAATGAAGTTCTCGACTTGATTGACCGCCTTCGACGGGAGACCGGAGCAGCGTTCCTACTAATCAGTCACGATCACACGGTCACGGGCAGGCTCGCAGATAGGACCCTCAACTTGCCTTCCACCAATGATCGCGGCAATCTCTCGTCGGGTATGTGCATCTCCTCCGGTACAAAATTGGGCCTCGCACCTGACTCGAGAACTACGCTCATCTCAGTTCGTAACCTGAGCAAGTGCTATAAGCCGCGCGGACTGTTTCGAAAAAAGAATGCAGAAAAACAGGCACTGCACTCAATCGACCTGAGCATCACGAGGGGCTCGCTGACCGCGCTAGTCGGACCCTCTGGTTCGGGAAAGTCAACGCTGGCGCGTTGCATCGCGTTGCTTGAGGAGGCTGATGCAGGCGAGATTCTTTTCGAGGGTACTAACCTTCTTGGCTTGCCATCTCAGCAGCTGCGTGCATTTCGCAGTCGCCTGCAATACGTTTCCCAGGATCCCGCAGCGGCCCTCAATCCGCGACTTTCGGCGACTGAAGCTATATCGGAGCCACTCGTAGTCCGGAACGGGGCCAGTCGAAAAGATAGGAGGAGAGCGGCCGAACTGTTGATGCAACAAACCGGGCTCGACCCTTCGACCGCGGAGAGGTCGTGTCACGAATTCAGTGGAGGACAAAAACAACGATTAGTAATCGCACGGGCATTGGCACTCGAGCCGAGCCTTTTGATTTTCGACGAATCTCTCTCTGGTCTTGACTCTCAAACGCGAGACGAGATGCTTGATCTGCTCGTGAATCTCAGACACAGGTTGGGGATCACGCAGCTACTCATCTCTCATGATCTCGAGCTTGTCTCCAAGGTCGCCGACCGAATCCTGGTAATGCAAGACGGCAGGATCGTCGAGCAGCACAACCGCGCTGAGATCGGATATACCTCGAACATCGGGCGAGCGGAGCACTTGCTGCATGCTCAAAGCAAGCATGCCTTCGCACCCGCGGAGGCGGAATGAGAATCCTCGATTATCTCAAACGTCGCTTCCTGCACGCCGTACTTCTGCTTGCTGCAATTTCGGTTCTTACATTTGGTATTGCGCAACTCGCTCCGGGCACATTCCTCGACGAGATGCGCCTGAATCCGCAGATCTCTGCACAGACTGTTGACTCCTTGAGGGTGCAATACGGGCTCGATCAGCCGCTACCCGTCCGATATCTTCGATGGATCGCGTCGGCGTTTGCCGGTGAGTTTGGGTATTCACTCGCGTACAACATGCCCGTCAGCGCGCTGTTGTGGACCAGAATGCGAAACACTTTCCTGCTCGGAACGACAGCCATGCTAATCGCCTGGTCGCTGGCGTTACCTCTAGGAATTTGGGGAGCATTCCGTCCCAAAGGTTGGATCGATCGTGGCAATTCGGCAATATCAACGCTGCTCCTCAGCTCTCCGGAACTGGCGTTGGGAATGTTGTTCATGCTCGCTGCGGCCCGCTTCGGGGTATTGCCTACTGGTGGAATGACCTCATTGTATTCCGAACAAACTGGCTTTGCGGTTGCTGACGTGATTCGCCATCTCGCAATCCCGGCCACAGTACTGGCCTTGGTCGCGGCTCCTATGCTCCTCCGTCACGTCCGGGCAGCGATGCTGGAAGCTTGGAACTCACCCTTCGTCAAGGCAGCGAAGGGACATGGAATCGGGAATCGACGTCTGCTCCTGCACCACGCTTTACCAGCGGCAGCAAATCCGCTGATCTCTCTTTTCGGCCTCTCTTTGGCGGGATTGGTGAGTGGATCATTCCTGATTGAAGTCATTATGGGATGGCCAGGATTAGGACCGCTCTTTATTAACGCGATCTTCGCTCGCGATCTTCATGTGGTGATGGCAGTCGTTATGCTGTTCTCCGTTCTTCTGGTAATAGCGAATCTTATCAGCGATGTGCTTCTGTACGCCGTCGATCCGCGCGTGAGGGCCGAATGCTGATGCACCGAAAGATATTCGCCATTGCGATGGCTTTCGCGGCAGTGCATTGCGGAATTCTGTTCGCTGGTTTCTTTGCACCGTATATGCCGTCTGCGCAACACAGAGAACACGCTTACGCCCGACCGACCAAACTGCATTTTGTGGATGCGCAAGGTCAGGTACACATTCGTCCGTTTGTTTACCCTTCAGTTCCTGTTGAAGGCGAAGGGTTTCAATATCGCGAGGATCCCAGTTCGGGATATCCGATTCGCTTCCTGAGTCGCAAATCCGATGGGATACATTTGCTGGCTGTGGATAGTCAGGCCGATCTGTTCCTTTTCGGAACGGATGGCTACGGGCGTGACATTTTCTCTCGTCTCTTATTTGGCGGACGAATCTCCCTATTAGCCGCGATGGTGGCAACCCTACTGTCGCTGCTGATTGGCGTTGCGGCTGGAGGGATCGCAGGACACTTCGGCGGCGCTGTCGATGCAGTAATCATGCGCAGCTCAGAACTCGTTCTGGCGTTGCCATGGATTTACTTGTTGCTCGCAATCCGCGGGTCTCTCCCGTTACACGTGGAGCCGACAAGAACCCTGATTCTTTTGTCTGCCGTCATCGGCGCGATGGGATGGGCCCGCCCGGCGCGTCTCATTCGCGGCGTAGTGCTCAGCGCGAGAGAGAGGCCATTCGTTTCCGCAGCTCGCGGATTCGGAGCATCGGAATGGTATCTCTTGCGACGGCATGTGCTTCCTCAGACACTAGGGGTTATTACCGCGCAGGCGGTGACTCTGATTCCACAGTTCGTGGCAGCAGAAGCTACGCTCTCTTTCCTTGGACTCGGCATCGGTGAGCCGGTACCCAGTTGGGGAAACATGCTGTCGGCCTTTCAGCAGTTCCAGACTGTGAGCTCCTATTGGTGGATGGCGGCCCCGCTTGTGGCTCTAGTCGCGGTTTCACTTACGTACTTCGTTCTCGCCGATGCGTTGCACCAAGCTGGTGCCAGGATCAACTCAGGACAGAGCTATGCGTAAGCTTGCAATCTTTTCGCTCCTTGCCTTCAGGGCAATATCTGGTATCGACAGCTACGCGTCCTCTGCCCCAGCGCCCGAACGGATTCAAAGAGGGGAAGAGCTTCAGGTCAGCTCGGCCGAAGTAGGTCGATATGGCGGCACGCTTGTGGTTGGACAGCGCGCTGAGCCAAAAACACTGAACCCGGTTACGGCCACAGACGGTCCATCCCGCGAAGTGATCGGCCGAATGATGGCTGACCTCGTCCACATCAATCGTGTAACGCAACAGACTGAGCCCGCACTAGCCAGCTCGTGGAAGTTGTCGACGGATGGACGCAGCTTCACCGTCAAGCTTCGTCAGGGAGTACGTTTTTCGGACGGCTATCCCTTCAGCGCAGATGACGTTGTCTTTAGCTTTCGCGTGTACCTTGATGAAAAAGTCCATTCGCCGAATCGCGATCTTCTAACTATCGGCGGCAAGCCGATCTCTGCGGTCAAGATCGACGATCACACAGTTCGCTTTGACATGTCTCAGCCCTACGCTGCGGCTGAGCGGATTTTCGATAGCGTGGCGATACTTCCCCAGCATCTCCTTCTCAAGAGTTACGAACAGGGATCGTTCGCTCAGGCGCTGACTCTCAACACTGCTCCCGATACCATTGCGGGATTGGGACCGTTTCGGTTGAAACAGTACCTACCGGGTCAAAGACTAGTCCTAGAGCGAAATCCGTTTTACTGGAAGGCAGATCGCGACGGCCATCGTTTGCCCTATCTCGACGAGATTGCGTTTCTCTTCGTCGGCAACGAAGATGCACAGATCTTGCGATTTCAATCGGGCGAGACTAGCGTAATCAGTCGCTTCAGCCCAGATAACTATCCGGCAATGGCCCGCGAACAGCAAAATCGTGGATATGATCTGGTTGATCTCGGCCCTAGTCTTGAATACAACTTCCTGTTTTTTAATCTGAACGAGTTACCACCCGACAAGTTTCAGCAGATTTCTCGAGAACAGCCATGGTTTCGTGACCTGCGGTTTCGCCAAGCCATCTCGCTCGCTATCGATCGCCGGAGCATCGTGAAATTAGCCTTTGGGGGTCGTGGGGTACCAATTTGGGGAAACGTAACTCCAGGAAACAAATTGTGGATCAACCGAGAGCTTCCCCATCCTGAACGCTCTATTCCGCAGGCGAAAGATCTCTTGAGATCCGCGGGATTCTCATGGGACGAGAAGGGAAAACTTCTGGACCTCGAAAGAAAGCCCGTCGAGTTTACCATCATTACCAGTTCTTCGAATGCGCAACGCGTGAAGATGGCCACGCTGATCGCAGATGATCTGGCTCAACTCGGAATGAGTGTGCACGTAGTGCCACTCGAGTTTCGCGCCGTGATGGATCGTGTCTTCCAATCGAACGATTACGACGCGTGCGTCCTTGGTCTCGGAGGTGGCGATGCGGACCCAAATGGCGACATGAACGTTTGGATGTCGAATGGCAGTACCCATCTCTGGAACATGCATGAGACCAAGCCGGCGACACCATGGGAAGCGGAACTTGACGCGCTCCTGAATCGGCAATTAGTCACGCTGGAATATAAGAAGCGCAAGCGCATCTATGACGAAGCTCAGGCCCTCATCGCGAATAATTTGCCATTCATTTTCTTGGCCAGCCCCAATGTGCTGGTCGGCGCGACCAAGCAAGTCGCAAACTTTCGTCCGGCGCCACTCGAACCGTACGTTCTCTGGAATGCAGATGAACTTTATCTCCGTCAGCAAGGGGTCGCCACGGCAAAGTGATCGCTACCGCCAAACTCGCCAAGGAGACTACGGCCACCTGGTCCGACGAGCGCCTCGTACAGGAATGCCTTCACGGCAAGCAAGAAGCCTGGTCCGCGTTAATTGAAAAATACAAGAAGCTGATCTACTCGATCCCGGTGAAGTGGGAGCTGCCTCGCGAGGACGCGAACGATATTTTTCAGTCGGTCTGCGTGGATCTTTACTCGGAATTGTCCCGGTTGCGCGAGCCAAGAGCACTACCAAAGTGGCTCATTCAGACGGCTGTGCACAAGTGCGCCAGGTGGCGCCAACAACAGAGCCGCATTTCGGACCAGGAGATCTCGGAAGACCTCGCATTGACGAATGTCACTGCTGGCACACTCGTGGAAGAAGCAGAGCGAGAGCAGATGTTGCGAGATGCGCTTGCGGCTGTAGCTGGCCGCTGCGCGGAGATAATCCGCATGCTCTTCTTCGAAGTTCCAGCACTCCCATACGAGCAGATCGCGCGGAAACTCGGGCTCGCAACCGGATCCATCGGATTCATACGCGGGCGTTGCTTAGATCGCCTGAAGAAGCAACTCCTGTCGAGAGGGTGGAAATGAGCGCGACCGCTCCAATCGACGCGACGAAGTCTTTTCTTCAGGAACTCGAAGTGATCTCTGATCTGAACGCGAGACGGGAGTTTATCGCCGCCCGCAAGGATCAGCTAAGCCTGGACAATATCGTCGATCTGGCGAATCAAGCACGAGAATCTCTGCGTGTAGACGCGCGCCGGTCTCTTAACCTTGGCGAGCTGGCGATCGAGATCGCTGGAGTCCTGGGAGATCAACTCGGAACGGCGCATGCCACTCGCATCAAAGCCAATGCTCTGCACGCGCTCGGGCAATACTCTTTCGCCGTCGAACTGCACAAAGAAGCAACTCGGTTATTTGAGGCGGTCGGGAACATAGAAGAGATTGGAAGGACCCTGAGCGCCAGCATCCTTTCGTTGAACTTGTGCGGAGATTATGACGCCGCATTCTCGGCTGCTGAGAGCGCGCGCGCGATCTTCACCCAGCTGGGCGACGAGCTACGGCTGTCGCGTCTCGAGATCAACATCGGGAATGTGTTTTACCGTCAGGACCGCTTCGCAGACGCGCTGGCATGCTACCGCCGTGCCTACGATGGTGTGATCAAACATGGAAATAGCGAAGGAATCGCTGCTGCGCTTAGCAATCTCTCCATTTGCCTGATCAGTCTGGGCCAATTTCAAGAAGCACTTGAGACCCATCAGCACGCCCGCGAGTATTGCGAGAAACACGGCATGCCACTGCTGGTTGCGCAGGCGGACTACAACATTGCTTATCTCTATTTTTTGCGCGGCGAGTACAGCCAGGCGATCGACATGCTGCGCTCCACGCGGCTGCGCTGCAACAAAATTGACGATCGCTATCACTCTGGTCTCTGCAATCTTGATCTCTCGGAACTTTACCTGGAGCTGAATCTGGGAGCGGAAGCAGCCGAGCTTGCCCGTCTTGGTTTTGCTGAATTTGAAGCTTTACAGATGGGTTATGAATCCGCCAAATGCCTCGCCTTTGAAGCCATTGCCATGGGCCAGCAGGGTCAGGCGTTTCAGAGTTTAAAACTCTTTGCTCGCGCTCGGGAAATGTTCGTCAAGGAGAAGAACCAGGTCTGGCCATCGCTGATCGATCTATACCAGGCTCTGGTGTTGTTCAACGAGGGCCGGCACTTCGAGGCTCGCAGGCTGGCAAAGGCTGCTCTCACATTCTTCGATTCTTCCTTGCTGCCAGGAAAGGCCGTGCTCTGCCGGCTCTTGCTCGCACGCATTGCTCAGCGCACCAGTGATCTTGCAACCGCACATAAGGAATGCAGCATTGCGATCGAGAAGTTGAAAGACATGCAGGCTCCCATGTTGCGTCACCAGGCGTATCTGCTGATGGGGCAAATGCATTCCCATTCTGGAAACAAGCAAGATGCGTACGAATGCTTTCGCAGCTCCCGCGAGTCCCTGGAGATGTTGCGCAGCAATCTGCGGGGCCAGGAACTCAAGTTAGCATTTCTCAAAAATCGTCTTGAAGTTTATGAGTTGCTCGTGGACTCATGCCTCTCCGGCCACTACGGCAGGAATTCGCTGGAGGAGGCGTTCGGATATATCGAAGAGGCCAAGTCACGCACGTTAATGGATCAGATGCTGCAACCGGTGTACTCAAGCACGGACGAGAGCGGTCAAAGCGATCTGGTTCGCCGGATGCGCAGTCTGCGCGACGAGTTGAATTGGTATTACAGCTTGATCGAACTCGAGCAGCTTCGCCCGGAGCATCGTTCTCCGGGGCACATAAAGCGGCTGGAGGAGCAGGTACGGGCGCGCGAAACGGATCTGATTCGTGTCCTACAAGAATCAAATCTTTCCGGCGTCAACAATCCGGAAATGCAGGCGAGCAAGAATGTATCGATCGACGAAGTACGCGCGGCGATCACTCCCGACACGCTCATCGTCGAGTACTTCCAGACCGGAGATCGCATCCTAGCTTGCCTCCTTGGCCGAGAACGCCTGCAAATCCTTCCAGTCACACTGGCATCACGAATCAGCAACGCATTGCGATTGCTGCAGTTCCAGCTGTCAAAGTACCGCCTCGGCACTGAATATGCGTCAGCATTTAGGGATTCGCTAATTCAATCTACAAATGCGCATTTGAAAACGCTTTACGACGAACTTCTGGCGCCTATTCGCGACCGGATGAATGCAAAGCATTTGCTTTTTGTGCCGCATGGCGCTTTGCACTATGTTCCGTTCCACGCTCTCTTCGACGGCGACCGATATTTGATCGATGACTACACAGTCTCATATGCACCCAGCGCTAGCATCTACGCCGTTTGTACGAAGAACACAGTAAACAAATCGGGCGCCGCGTTGTTAATGGGAGTTCCAGATCAGAACGCTCCATCGATTCTTGGAGAATTGCGTGCTTTGTGCAAGATTCTGCCGCAGCCCAAGATGTTCGTGGGCAGATTTGCCACCGAGTACATCCTCAAAACTGTTGCACAAAGTGCACGGCTGATCCACATCGCGACGCACGGTTATTTTCGGCAAGACAGCCCGATGTTTTCTTCGATTCGAATGGGGAATTCCTATTTAAGCCTCTACGACCTGTATCAATTGCGCTTGCCGGTGGAACTGGTGACGCTAAGTGGTTGCGCCACAGGTCTGAACGTGGTTGCAGCCGGAGACGAACTGATCGGATTGGCTCGGGGTTTATTCCAGGCAGGCGCGCAATCCTTGTTGTTGAGCTTATGGGATGTCCACGATCAGAGCACCGCGGATTTCATGGCCACATTTTACGAGCGGCTTCAGACAGGCGAAGATAAAGCGATAGCGATGCGCGACGCGATGCTCCTATTGCGGGAGCGATATCCGCATCCTTATCAATGGGCTCCGTTTGTCTTGATGGGCAAATACGCGAATGGTTCAGCGTGACAATTTTTTTACCGCTGGCCTATATTTTTGGTCCGGCTGCATGCACTTATGCTCAGTTGTGAAAGAGATATCAACCGGCGCCCGAGAACGCAGCGCCTGCGGGAGATCTAATGCGGCACGTCCCTCAAGAATCGCTGGCTGAATTTGTTCGGCACACCTTACCCCCAAGCGAGGCCAGTCAGGTTCGACAACACGTCGCAGAATGCCGCGAGTGCGCGGATCTTGCTGAAATGTTCCGCGATGTCATCCGTGTAGGGGCCAATGAATCAGCTTACGAGCCTCCTGCAGGCATCGTGCGCATAGCGAAGGCGCATTTCGAAGCTCAACAACGGGAAGCTGTACATCCGAAGCGGGCGTTCGAGCTTCTCTTCGACAGCCTGGCGCAGCCTGCTCTTGTTGGCGCGAGAGCTTCTGTGGCGTCCGCGCGTCAATTGTTATACCGGGTCGGGACCGTCTACGTAGATATGCGCGTTGATTCTGAAGTAAACTCCGAGCGGGCCGCCTTAGTTGGCCAGATGCTGGACAGCGCTCGCCCCGGCCATCCCGTATCGGGAGTCCCCGTGATCCTTCTGGACGGCCGCAAGAATGTCGCCAGCGCCATTAGTAACAACAACGGCGAGTTTCAGATCGAGTTCCTTCTCAAGAACAACTTGCGCCTTTCAGTCACGGTTGGTGATGCAGCGCCTGTTTACCTGCCTATAACTGGCGTAGAGGAACGCAAGCGACCGGCCGGGGCAAGCCGAGGACCGAATTGAGTTTGAGGTTACGAGCGTAACTGGCCGTAGAGCTGGGCGCCGAATAGACTGGATATCCCCCGCTGTAGTCCCCCTTCCAATTTTAAGAGGCGTGAGAGTCTCTGGAGATCCAATGACTAGCAATAAGACGAGTCTTGTCGAGAAGCGCAGCCGAGCGAAGGCGGGGATCAGCGTAACTTTAACTCTGGCGTTATTCGCGGTGTACGTACAGCCAGGATTTGCCATTACACCTCCTCCTCCGAAGACGAACGCGCAGTTGCTTGGCGGATTGCTGGGTGGCGGCGGACTGCTCGGAACCAACCGCTACATCGTGCGGGATACCAAGGGCCTGCTTGGTTTGAACCTTACCTGCTTGCTTTTTGGCTGTAAGGTACTCCAGGGCATCGGTGACCCAGATGCTCAGCTCTACGTGGTCACAACTTCCGCTCTTCTCAGCCCAGTGGTCTTCTTGACTCAGCTCTTATCTGGCGCCGGCATCACCAATGTGGAACAGGACCAGGCGGTAGCGACGCAAGGAACGACCGTCGGAAGCACGCCCGACTACCTGACCGACAGAACTCCCGTGTCCTACTACGGGGCAACCGTTTGGGAAGGATACGTTCTGCAGACTCCGAACCAGATCATCAGAAGCAGCACGACGCAATCAGCTTACGGCGTGGATGGGACTGGCGTTACGGTTGCGATCATCGACACTGGCGTCGACCCGAACAATACCGTCCTCCAGAACCGGCTAGTGTATGGTTACGATTTCACGCGCAATCGGTCCGGTGGATCGGAGCTGGGAGACATTAACCAGTCCACAGTCGGCGTGGTGGATGGCTCAGCACAACCTGCGCAGCTCAATCAATCTACGGTTGGCGTTGTCGATCAATCCACAGTGGGCGTGGTCGACAATTCCAAATATTCCGCATTTGGACACGGCACTATGACCGCCGGCATCGTGCATCTGGTAGCGCCCAACGCAAAAATCATGCCGTTGAAGGCATTCAACGCAAACGGAACCGGATATGCCTCCGACGTTCTGCGTGCTATTTACTATGCGACCAACCACGGAGCCAAAGTCATCAGCATGAGCTTCGATTTCACCACTTACTCGCAGGAGCTCGCGACGGCTATCAATTACGCGACTATGCGCGGGGTTATCTGCGTTGCCTCTGCTGGAAATGATGGGCAAATGAATGCGGTGTATCCGGCGTCGCTGCCGAACGTCATCGATGTGGCTTCCACGTCCAACGACAACACCCCTTCGGCGTTCTCAAACTACGGTGCACCGCCGGTGTGGTTGTCAGCTCCTGGTGAAGCTGTGATGACGACGTATCCATTCAACACTTACGCAGTGGGTTGGGGTACTTCGTTCAGCGCTCCTCTGGTCTCCGGCACGGTGGCTCTAATGGCCGACGTAAATTCTCTGCTGCTCACAAAGCAGCAGGCGGCTAAGGCTCTCTCCAACGCACGGCAGATTCCGTACTCACAGTACGGATACGGAGTGCTCGATAGTTATCAGGCCGTGAAGGCGTGGAGGTATGCGGTCGGGATTTCGTGGTAGCCCAGGGTTTGACGACGCGCATGAGCCTGCATCAAACATTTGATTCCTGGTCACCGCTGTTTCTTCGCGTCAAGGAACTCGAAGAGCAGCAGGTGACCATGCGCACCGCCACTATATGCGCATTGAATCAGCTGCTGGATTTGAAGGATCTCAACACCGGAGTGCACAGCACGCGTTTGGCTGAGTGGGCCGTAAGAGTGGCGCGTAGACTGGGGATTGAAGAAGAGAACTTGTATCAGTATGAAGTTGCCGCTCTCCTGCACGACATCGGCAAGATTGGCGTTCCCGACGCAATCCTAAAGAAGCCGAGCAGGCTCACCGACGAAGAGCGTGCCATCATGAACAAACATCCGGAGTACAGCTGGTCGATCCTGCGGCTGTTTCCCGGACTGGAAGAGGCCAGCCTGTTCGCTCTCCATCATCACGAATCCTTCGAGGGCACCGGATACCCAGGTGGTCTGAAGGGAGAGGAGATCCCGCTGGGTTCGCGCATCGTATCTATCGTCGACGCCTTTGACGCTATGATTTCCAACCGCTGCTACCGAAAGGGACTCGACCACGTGGAAGCGATTCGCCGTCTCAATGCCGGCAGCGGCACGCAGTTCGATCCGCACGTACTGCGGTGCTTCCTGGAAATTGCCGAGCTCGAGGTAGCCGGCGTATTCGCAGCCACGGGAACGAGCATTACCGCCGTTATTTGATCGAGAACAGCGAAAATAACAGGCAGTTCTTGATTTCGGCTGCGCAAGCCCAGAATTCTGCCCAAAATTCGCAAATTTCATTCAAAACCAGGGAATTATCAGGGATTCGTATGGATTTCTCCGCAAACCATTATCCAGCAAGGCACTTAGCCCTGGTTTGCTGAAGATTCAAGAAAACAACAGGGAATTAGCAGGGAAATTCCGTTCCATTATGGAACTCGCGCAGCCTTTAGGCGAACAGCAAGAAGCAGAGCAGATAGACCCACAACAAGGTCATTGCGTGCAGGTACCAGGCGGTTAGATCCACTGCAACGTACCTTCGAGCAGGCGAAATTCGCGCACCAAAGCTCGCAATCGCGGCAACTGCCAACACTCCAAGCAAAGCGTGGAGTGCATGCGTGCTGGTGAGCACATAAAAGAAAGCTGTACGCGCCCCTGTACTCAGGAATCGGCCGCTGGATACGAGTGCATGCCAGGCAATTCCCTGTCCTAGCAGAAACGCAGTACCCAGCAGCAGAGATGCGCTGAGCCACAACGTCACCTCGCGCCCATTTGTTTCGCTCGGATACACGAAGGCACTTGTCTTACGCCGGACAACTTCCATGGCCACGCTAGCGCAGATCAGGAGACAACTGTTGAAGAGAAGCAATCGAATCGGAAGACGCAACGGTTCCCAGTCAGTCGAGTAACCACCCGTTCCCGCGTCATATATTGGAATGCCTCTGCGAACCACATATGCACTGCTGAATCCGACAAACAACATTCCGATCGCCGCCACAAACAATGCAAGTCCGAGACGGTAACGTCTCAACAGAATGGGAAATTCAGCTTCATCGCAGCCGATCGGCGGACTTAAGAATGTTGGAGTACCACCGCCCGAATCCGCGGCCGAAATCGGAGACAAGACGCTCATGTCGTCCTCTCATCGCTTAGCGAAGCTCCGGCTTGGCGCTGTCGATTTATCGAAGTCCCGATTCCCGGAGCCGCACTCTTCCATCTTCGCAGCGTAATGATGATACCGGCAAAAATTATCGTTGGGGGAAACAGCAGCAGCAGGATTCCGCTCCGCAGCGCGTGAGCCGTCTCGGGTCCCCCGGCCGCAGCCGATGTGTAGCATGAGGCGCATCCCTGAGCGAACGCGTTCTCCGAAAACGCTATGGCGGAACACAGTACTCCAGCCACCAGCGCGCCGCTCTTCCACCGTTTCACGCCTTCATCCTCACACTTTCCGGATCTGATTGCATAACGAAATCGCGCTCGATGTTTGTTTCCCCGTATTCATAAGCCCCATGATTGACGATGGGCTGCCGCCTGAAGTTTCCAATCGGCGGAGGAGAACTCGTTTCCCACTCTAAGGACGTCGCACTCCAGGGGTTCGCAGGAGCAGGTTCTCCCCGGTAGAGACTCCAGAACAGGTTAAACAGAAACAAAAACTGGACCGCTCCCGTGATCAGAGCCGCGACAGTAATGAACTGATGCAGGGGAATCAGCCGAATCAGAAAGTCGTCGCTGAGAATTGCGTAACGGCGCGGATTTCCTGCGAACCCGAGCAAATGCATGGGCATGAAGATGCAATAGACACCGATGAAGGTAAGCCCGAAGTGAATCAAGCCAAGCCGCTCATTCAGCATCTTTCCGAACATCTTGGGATACCAAAAGTAAATCGCAGCGAAGATTGCGAAAATCGCCGAGACTCCCATGACCATGTGCAGGTGACCAACCACGAAGTATGTGGCATGCAGATACGAATCGACAGCAGGATGCGCCAGCAGAATCCCGCCAAGCCCGCCGGCGACAAAGGTTGAGACAAATCCCAGACCGAACATCATCGAAGTACTGAACTGCAGCCTGCCGCCCCAAAGCGTGCCTAACCAGAGAAGAGTCGTAATAGTTGCGGGCAAAGAGATGACGATCGTCGGAATCGAGAATAGGAATCCTGAAAAGGGACTCATCCCGCTCACGAACATGTGGTGGCCCCACACGATAAAGCTAAGAAAGCCGATTGCCAGCATGCATCCCAGCACTAATTTGTAGCCCAGGATTGGCTTGCGCGAAAAGCAAGACAAAACGTGAGAGACGATCCCGAACCCAGGAAGAATCGTGATGTACACCTCGGGATGGCCGAAGAACCAGAACAGGTGCTGCCACAGCAGAGGCGATCCCCCGGAGTGCGGCTCAATCTTGCCACTGACCAGCAGATTAGCCGGCACGAAGAAACTCGTGCCCGCCGTGCGATCCAGCAGGAGCAACAAGACAGCCGCGAGCAGGACGGCAAAACTCAACAGACTCATAATCGCCGTAATGAACCATGCCCAGCACGTAAGCGGCAGCCGCATGAGCGCCATGCCCTTGCAGCGCATATCCATGAACGTAGCGATGAAATTGATTGAACTCAGGACTGAAGCAATGCAGAAGATCCCAATGGAAATGATCCAGAGATTCTGTCCTGTGCCCAATCCCGGGCCAGCATCCTTTCCGACGGCGCTCATGGGCGGATATGCCGTCCACCCGGAAATAGGCGGTCCATCTCCAACAAATAGTGTCGCGAGCAAAACAAGGAGCGCAACCAACGTAGTCCAGAACGACAACATGTTCACGATTGGAAACGCGGTCTCCTCCGCTCCGATTTGCAGAGGCAGGAAGTAATTCCCAAATGCGTTCTGGGGAGCGAGCGTGAGCACGAAAAAAATCATGATCGTGCCGTGAAGTGTCATGAGTGACAGGTAGTACTCAGGCGTAATCACTCCACCTGGAGCTCCGGCAGCAGAGAGATGTTCAAGCCCGAAGATTCGCACCCCGCTCCAGGCAACATGGATCCGCATCAGCCAGGAGAGCGCCATGCCCACTACAACGGCAAAGAGTGAAAGAAAGAAGTATTGAATGCCGACTGTTTTGTGATTCGTGCTGAAGATGTACTTGCGCAGGAATCCTTTCGTTTCCGAACTTGAGCGCAGTTGGATCTGTGAAGGCACTTAGTATGCCTCGATTCCCCGCCGCACCCGCTGCGCAGTTGCTGAAGTGCAAGCCTCGCTACAACCATCCTCGTAGATGCTGCGAGGAACGGAAGGATAGATTTGAAGACACGCCCGGGGCTGAACATCGAGGAGGGCAGACTTTGCCGTTTGCACCGTCGGTGTTTGTCTTGTGTCAGTGCATCGACTTCCAGTCGTGCCGCCACAGCCAGAGATTGACTCGGCTTCAGCCGCTGAGTACTGGCTGTCGAGAAAAGCAAACCAGCGGCTGAAGCCAAGAACGAACAATTTCGATCGGCGCGATTGGAAGTTGATGCCCTGACACAAGACGGAACTCAGATCGGATCTCCCGTCTCCGCCTGAACAACGACGACTATCTGTCACACAGCGCCTAATGTTCACGTGCCTGTATCCACTTCTCGAAATCCGACGCAGAAACAACTTCCAAATAAGCACGCATCCGGTAGTGTCCCAAACCGCACAGTTGAGTACATGTAATCTCGTACTTGCCGATTTTCGTCGGCGTAAAGCGTACCGGAATCTGCATTCCGGGAACCATGTCCTGCTGAATTCTCAGTTCGCGAACGTAGAAACTGTGAATTACGTCTTGAGAACTCAAAATAAGTTCGACCGGCTGATTTACAGGAAGAACAAGCGCTGCAACTACGACGTCGTCTTTTGAAGCCTCGTCCTTCTTTGTGTCTAGTCCAAAGTAGTTGCCGATGCTGGCGTCGATCTTTTCGACATGGATCGGACCGAATTGTCCGTCACGTCCTGGATAGCGGAAGTAGAAGGCAAACTGCTGTCCCATGACTTGAGCTCTAACTCGATCCGCAGTAGAAGGAACCGAGAACATGCTGCCCCAGGCGCGACGGCCGAGCGTAGCTGCGCTGTAGAGCTCTAGAGAGATAAACAGCACACTCAGGACGACTGCGACGCGGACTCCGCTCGTGAAGGGCACCACGCGCGCATCTGTGTCTACGCGAGATCTCCAGACCAGCGCTGCCAAAGCGAGTTGTGCGAGTAAGAACGCAATGCCGGCGTCGATCATTGCCCAGACAATCAGTTTGTCGAGAGAAGACGCATGTCTGGCCGCTGCCGCTGGCATCCACCACTGGCGGGAAACAAACAGGCCTACTGAAATGAGCGAAACGCTGGCAAGCAGGATGGCGAAGATTTTGCCGGGATGGAGCCGCACGTCCAAGGCTATGACGTGCGGCAAGAAGATGCAACCAAACTACTCAAACCTGGTAGCGGAACTCCAGGGTTCCTTCACCGGGCGCACGAAGATGTGGGTTTAGTTAAGGACATACCGGTATTCAAACCTCAACGCTCCGCCAGGCGAGGGCGCCCTGCGCTCCGTCACCAAACCAGTCACGGCAAACCGTCGTAGCAAGGCCCATTTGTTGGCTGTGCCGGCGGCGTCGGAGGCGTGGCCCATGGCTTCCCCTGAAAATCGAAGAACTCGCTCATGTCCATGCCGGCAGCATCGCGCTTGTTCAAGCTGGGCAGACCAAAGCGGGCTTCAATCATCTTCAGCACGGCTGTGCTGTCCGTGACGGTATGCGAGACGTAATGCTTCTTCGTGAACGGCGAAACCACGATTATGGGAACGCGGAATCCATAACGGGTAAAGTCGCCCTTCGGATCTGGCGGATTCGTAGTAATCAGGTCCTGTGGCGGAATGCCATCTGGATTCGGCACATTGGTCGTGGGTGGGGGAACGTGATCGTAGAACCCTCCGCCTTCGTCATAGACAAGAATGAACGCCGAATCTTTCCATGCACTGCTAGCCATCAGTGCGTTGACAATCTTCGCCGTCTCGGCGGCTCCAGTCTGAATGTCGTTGCCTAGTCCCGGATGCTCATCATTGCCATCCGTAAATCCAGGTTCAATATAGGAAACTTGCGGTAACGTTCCGTTCTGAAGGTCGGTGTAGTACTGCGACAAGGGCGCGAACTTGTTTTGATGCGTGGCCATGAACCCCGAGAAGTCGTCTAACTCCGTGTCGAGGTGCGGATCCATGTAGTAGATCTTGTAAGAAATGTTCTTCGTATCGAGCAGGTCGAAAATGGTCTTTGCGCTCACTTGGGCCGTCGGCCGGTGAACGTGCCCTACTGACGTGGCCGCGACTAGATACAAACGATTAGCTTCCGTCTCAGTCGGCGCCGGAGCAAACCAGCGATCGGACGTGGCGAACTGCGAAGCCATGAAGTAGTAGTAAGGAAGGTCGGCTGCAGTGTAATAGCCCATTGCGCGAACGCCAACCGTATCCTTGCTTCCCTGCCCCAAGGCTGCCGCTCCCGCCTGAACGACGAAGCCGTCCATCGTCGGCGTATCTGAACTCTCGTTAAATCGGTTGAAGTTGATGTGGCTCGTAGCCCAGTCGGCGCTGGTGTTCTCCACGCACATGGTCTGCAGGTGGAAGGCATTGATTGTGCTTCCATCGAAGGCAGGATTGGAAGCGTTCGCCGGCATGCCATCTACGTCCTGCGGGAGCCCCAGCGACGCCCGATACTCGTTCATGTGCCCAAAGTATGTATCGAACGAGCGATTTTCCTGGGACATAAAGATAATGTGATTGATCGTGCTCACGTCTCCAGTAGCGCCGTTGTTTGGGCCGGGAGTGCTGCCCACTGGAGTAGCGCCTCCAACACCTCCGCCACCCGTGCCGCCGCTAGTACCGCCGCCGCTATTGTCTCCTGAGCCCTTCGACCCGACTAGTGCTAAGCAACCCGCCAGATAGCAGCAAGCGAGTGCAAGAATGGCAAAATGCCAAAATGTTTTTAGACGAGCCCGTAGCATTGATCACCTTTGCTCGAAGTGGCGGATCGAAACGTCGTTAGGTTGTGATGAAGACAAAACTGCCCGGAGTTGTGCAGCTCTGACGCTGCTGCATGAGGAATCCGGAGTTGTTGGATGTTAGTTTCATCAAGTGTTGGTCATCCCACGAAGCGGAGCGCCCAGGCGTCCCCGCCCGACGAGCTATGAAGATTGTGAATACTTGATCCGTCGTACTCCAACTCATCTTCGTCCGCCGGGTGAGAGCGCGCGGCGCTCCGTGATTGACTGAAAACATTCAGCGCTTTTCCGCCACTTCGTTCCCTCTTGCCTCGCCGGCACGCACGAGATTGGGAATCATTGGTGTGACCTCGAAAGGCAATTTGTCGCGAGCAGACAACACCGCCTCGGGCTTACTTCGCTTGAGGTTCACGTGATCGTCCCAGGGATCGAGTTTGATTCGGCTGCCCAGTGGAAGCGCAGCCAGCTGTCGAACGTCGCTAGTCTTGAGTTCGGGAGCTGATCGAATCAGAGATTCCATTCTCAAAATGTCACTGCCCTTAGCCATGCGGTTTCCGAAATTGGCACTGATAAGCCATGTCAGCTCATGCGATCGCGACTGTAGCGCCCTGAGGAAGAGTCCGGCACTGCCGAGTTTGTCCTTGTATGGTGAGTTTCGCAGCAATTCCACGGCTTTCTTGTCCGCAGCATCTTCGTCGGGGTCATTGCGCCTCATACCGATCTTCTGCAGCACCTGCTCATCAGGGAAGATCATGCGATCGCTGAAGGCGTACTTCGTATTCACGGAATGGCCGAGCGCAATGTGAGCCAACTCGTGTGAAAGCATCATTGCCAGGGAGGCTTCGTCCGGCAGTACGTCGAGCAATCCGCGGCTGAGAACGATGGTGTTTCCTACGGTGAACGACTCGAGCGGAGTGGTGAGCAGAACTCGGCATCGAACCTCGGGCTGAATGTTCAAGTTGTTGGTGACTTCGAAGTTATTCACGACGGTTTCGAGGACCTTCGTGACCTCGCCTGCGGGCGCTAACACGCCAGCCCGCTCCATACGATCGAGAACGTTGTCTTCGGCTTCGCGCTGCCATTTATGGCGGCTCTCGATCGGACTCATTTCGTTCGCGCTGGAGCCACTCTTATCCGTCACATCCTGAGAGTTCTCTTCCACCTGCAGATCGGTAAATTCCGTCTGCCGGCCGGAATGCTTCAAGTCGTATCCCCACAGGCGCGTCTGCCCTTTCATGCTGATCTTGCGGACAAGGTCATATTTCACGTCGGAGTCTTCGGTGTAAACCAGCGCGGGCAGCCACAATCCCGGCTGCATATTCATGCGCCAGCTATCAAAATGGAAATAGAAGTTGCCGCTGCGCTGCGGCTCATACGTGCCGTTCATGCGGACGATGTTGTGCTGCTGATCTTCAACCCAGATACGGCCTACGAAGTGCGTTCCTTTTATCTTTTTGTGTGGAACAACGTCGAAGACGAGCGTGCGCACGTCGCCCAGAAATTCCTGCCGGAGATATTTCAAGTCGTAGTTCTGGACATTGAAGCCGTGGCTCAGGAATACAAGTTGCATGAAACCTTCCGGCAAGTAGGTCATCTTGTAGAAGCTATCGAGCCGGTCCAATACCCGAGAGAACATTCCCACTTTTTTCCTGTCGTAACTCAAGTCGCTAATGCCACGTTTATCGAGCACCAGACGGCCGAGGAAATACTTGTCGCTCGTCGGCACCTCGCCTAGTTCGTCGTCGGGCTTGGTGTTCTGGATATAGGTCTCCACCAGCGGCGTGTACTTGTGCATGTTCTCGACGAGCTTGGCTTCCTGGTAGAAGATGCTGTTAATAACGGCTTGCTGCTGTGATTTCGCCGGGCTCGGCTGCTGCGCGGGAGTATCCGCTGCGATGGCAAACGAGGCCGCCAGCACTACTGCGCCGAGAATCCAGATTTTCCGTGAGACCGACATGTAATTCCTCCAAGAACGAACTTATTCGGCTAACGCAAAGACGATGTGAACAACCGCCACAGAGTCAGAGGGGTGGCCCTCGCGTTTTGCGGGATTGAAACGAATTTGTGTTGCGGCGCGCTGCGCTGCTTCATCCAAGCCATGTCCGAGTCCTCGAATCACGCGCTGGACGCGAATGTCCCCTGAGGCGCCGAACATCACATCGAGAAGGACCTCTCCTTCTATGCGCAGTTGCCGCGCTTCAGCGGTGTAAAGCGGACGAGGCTTGGAAAGAATTTCTACTGGCGTTGTATCTGGCTGCCGAGTGGTGCGCCTTGCCGATGGCTGAGCATTGCTGGCATCGCCAAATCCGCCCGTGCTCACCGCGCCCCGCGGATTCCGATCGCCTGAACCGGCTCCCGCCATCCCATCTCCGAAGCCGGCACTGGCAACTACGCCTGGTTTCCCGTGAGCACCGCCCGCACCATTGCCATTTCCAGGTCCGGTAGGCAAGTCGAAACTTCCGACGGAAGCGATGGTTAACTTCCTGTCCTTATCGGATTTTCCCGGAACACCATTCGGATCACCAAATCCCCCAGTTTGCACTTCGCGCACAGGGGCTTTGATTGTGGGCTTGGCTGAACTGCCGGAATCAAACAAACCTTCAGTGACTATCTTTTTCGGCACCGGAGGTTTGGGCAGAACCGGTGGAGGGGTATTCTCCGCGACCTTTGGAGGTTCAGGAGCAGGCATGGGCTTCACCACCGGCGTTTCCATTTTGGGCACTTCTTTCGGCTCTGGAGCAGGCAGCTTCGGTTCTTCACGCAACTGCGCGAGGACCTTGGGAGGCGGCGGCGGCACCGGCTTCACAATGACCGGCTTCTCCAGGGTGGGCGCGATCAGCGTCACACTCTCATGAGTCGGGGTGACGAGCTTCATCGTTTCCCTGGGCAGCCATGCCGCGATCCGGACGACGAAAAGAAGCGCAGCAAGATGAATAAGTCCGCTCGCGCCCCAACGGTTCCATTTTCTGGGTGCGCTTACCTCTGCAAACGCAGGCACCGCAGAAGAACTCTTCCACGATCTGGGCTGCGGAATTTCATGAAGCGTAGCTCGACGCCGGAAACGATCCGGCGCTGCTTCTGGAAGAGGTTGTGTGCTTGTGCGCCTCAACATAACTCCTTAACTTTTTTGCCGGCATCCTCGGTCACACACTCGGCGGAAACGATTCCGGCGTGTCGATTCGTTTCTGTTCTTCCTCTTCTCTTCTTGTTCTATTGCGCGTTCTTGTTCTGTTGCGCGGAAGCAGAGTCTCTGCTTGTGCAGCTCACCGTGGTAGTGATGAATTCGTTAAGAGCCGTGTTGCTCGCGGCGCCGACTTTCCTGTGAATTCATATGAACAAAATTCAAGTGATGTCGAAGCCCTGATTTGAAGGGCAACCAGAGCGGCAGCTGCAGACTCTACTTGAATCGAGGCCTATTTACCTAATGGTTAACAAGCGGTTACAAGTGGGAGTGGTGTTTGGCACCAGACCTGAGGCGATCAAGCTCGCGCCGGTTATTGCAGAGTTGAAGCAGCATTCCACGGAGTTCAAACCGTATCTCATTTCGACCGCACAACATCGCTCGATGCTCGATCAGGTCCTGCAGGTGTTTCGCATCTCGCCCGACGTCGATCTCGACCTGATGCAGCCAAATCAGACCCTGAATCGCCTTACGTGTCGCGTGCTGCAAGCGATGGATTCCGTGCTCGCAGCGAATCCACTCGACTGCCTCGTAGTCCAGGGAGACACAACAACAGCTATGGCGGCAGCCTTGGCGGCGTTCCATCGCAAGATCCCGGTGGCCCATGTAGAAGCTGGCCTGCGCAGCCGCGACATGACGAATCCATTTCCGGAAGAATCGAACCGCCGACTTGCCGGCGTCGTGACCTCTCTTCACTTCGCTCCCACTTCAATCGCACGTGACAATCTCCTGTCCGAGGGAGTTGCTCGGTCAGCCATCGTAACCACTGGGAATACCGTGGTCGATGCGGTGAAGATGCTGTTGGACATGAAGATGGCAGATCAGGCTTTGCCGGCCGGCGTACCTGAGGACAGCTCTCGATTGCTGCTTATCACCTCTCACCGCCGCGAATCGTGGGGGACGGAACTGGAAAACATCTGCGATGCGATTCGCGATCTCGTGGTCGCATTCCCCGATGTACGCGCCGTTTATCCGGTGCACTTGAATCCGAACGTCCGCGGCACGGTGCTGGCTCGCCTGGGGAATCTGGATCGCATTCATCTAATCGAGCCCGTCGATTATTTCGGATTTTTATCGTTGCTTCGCCGCTGCTACCTGGTGCTGACCGACTCGGGAGGCGTGCAGGAAGAAGCTCCGACATTCGGAAAACCGGTGCTCGTGCTCAGGAAAGTCACGGAACGACCCGAAGCGTCGCTGATGGGATTAGCCCGCCTCGTCGGCACATCGCGAGAAGCCATTGTCAAAGAAGCCAGCGACATTCTGGGAAGCAGCGTTGTGTATCGCACGATGTCCGAAGGACAAAATCCATATGGAGATGCACGAGCCTCTGCACGAATCGTTCAGAGTCTTTCACGTTGGCTTAACGGAGCCATACCAGTGCTGGCGCCAACAGAACAGTTTGAAAGTGGAATAAGGGAGCAAATCGCCACAGTCTCTTAGTTGTACCGCATCCAACATTGAAGCAGCAGAAGTCTAACAACGACGAACTCATTGGGTTGAGGACCTCAGCATGCGCTTTCATCAGGCTTGCCCGACCAGTGGCTTCTAACAGGTTATTCACGGAGCCACTCGGGAGGGAAGATGTTACTGGGATTATTCACAGCAGTGGTTGCACTGATCTGTATTTACACGATCCGGCACTACTGCTTTACGGTCAACCGCATTATCGGTCAACAGCGCCATCCGTATGTTGATGTCGATACCGCGGAATGGCCCCCTGTTACCGTATTAATCGCGGCTCACAACGAGGAAGCCGTCGTTGGAGACATTCTTACTGCTCTCCTGGAAGTTGATTATCCGGCGGAGAAGCTCGCCATCGTACCTGTAAACGACCGGTCAGTGGATCGCACTCGAGAGATTATCGACAGCTTCGTGGTCCATTATCCCGGACGCATTACACCTTTTCACCGGACTGGCGGTAGGGCTGGCAAGGCTGCCGCCCTTAAAGATGCCATGGCATACGTCAACACAGAGATCATGCTGGTGTTCGACGCTGACTATGTTCCCGGCAAGGCGCTAATCAGGCAGTTAGTCGCTCCCTTCTTCGATCCCGAAGTAGGAAGCGTAATGGGACGGGTTGTTCCTCTGAACGTCGGGAAGAAATTGCTTACGCGAATTCTCGATTTGGAACGCTCTGGCGGATATCAAGTAGATCAGCAGGCGCGCATGAACCTGCATTTCGTTCCGCAGTACGGCGGGACCGTGGCAGGCATTCGCAAGTCGGCCCTCGACGAAATTGGAGGCTGGAACGAAAACACACTCGCCGAAGACACGGACCTCACTTATCGAATGCTGCTCGCCGGGTGGAAGACGGTTTATGAGAATCGCGCCGAATGTTACGAGGAAGTTCCGGAACGATGGCCGGTTCGCGTACGGCAGATCATGCGTTGGGCCAAAGGACACAACCAGGCGATGGTTGGCTACTCCGCTCTATTGCTGCGCAGTCGCAACGTCAGTTGGTGGGAGCGATTCGACGGCCTGTTGCTCCTCGGCGTCTACATGATGGCTCCAGTATTGCTGCTTGGCTGGCTGCTGGCAATGGTGCTCTTTTACCTCGGCGCCCCCGTGGGAGGAGGCCTTGCAGTTCTCGGTCTGGCGGCATTTACCACTCTGGGAAACTTCGCTGCCTTCTTCGAGATTGCAGCGGCTGCGCGGCTGGATGGATCGAGAGCACGCATTCAACTGCTTCCGCTCACATTCCTTGGCTTCACCGTGAGCGCGATCAGCGTTTCTCGTGCGGCATGGCAGCAGTTCACCTCGTGGATTCGAGGGCAGGAAATGGTTTGGCACAAGACGGAGCGTTCGCGTGTGGCGCCGGTTGTGCTGGAGAAGTCTGCATGACTTCAGTTCTCGGACCGTTGGCACTGGCGACATCGACCGGCGCATTGCTCATCGTGCCGCTCGCTCCGGCACTTCGCGAACTGATCTCCAAGCGCGATGCCGGGCCACTTGTCACCCGCAAAGACGATGGCAACATTTCGAGTTTCGCAGCATCACTAAGAACACGTTGCATCTCGCTTCACCGGATGCTCGACGACTGTGCAAAGTTTGGCGATAACCAGCTCATCGATCTCTCCCATGGAAGCGCCTTTGTCGTCGGCCAATCCGGAGCCTGGGCCGGTTCCCACCATCCCGTCGCGCTGGTGGCATGCGCAGGATCAGTTGAACTTCCAGCCGGATTCCAATCAATCGCGGATTTTTACTGTAGAGGAAACGTGCGATGCGGACAACAGAGCATCTTTCGCTCTCTCTTAAGCGAAGAAGAAATTGCCTTAGGAAACGACACGCAGGTTCTCCGTTGGGTACATGCAGAATCCAGCCTGTCGGCTGGCAGGAACTGTAGGTTGTACGGGCGCGCCTCGTCCGCCAAGTTGCTCACTCTCTCCCCTGGATGCAGCTTCGAACGCATCTATGCCCCCGTGATCTACAGTTCAACCGAAGGAACAGCTCTCAACTTGCGTACTGAATATGCACCATATGCAAGATTGGCGCAGAGCGGCATTGGCCGCACACGCGTTCATGGAGCAATGCACTTCCCTGCTGATGAAGAGCACCGGGGAGACGCCGTGGCGACCAGAAACATTGATCTAGAGCAGGGCGCCTGCATCTTCGGCAGCATGAAAGCCAATGGTGACATAAGCCTCAAAGAACGAGCCGAGGTCCATGGGAGTTTGGTGAGCACAAAGCGGATTCACATTTCCAGCGGATGTTTCGTAAAGGGTCCAATCATTGCAGAGCGCGAAGTGATCATCGATTCCGGAGTGCAGGTTGGGCTGCCGGGAACTCCAACCACAGTCAGCGCTCCTCTCATTCATCTTGCTCCTGGCTCCGTGCTTCATGGCACTGCGTGGGCAAAAACAGAAGGCCGCGTGGGAGACTAAATGCGCGGCACAATCCTTCTGTTGTTCCTCAGCTCGCTGGCTCTCTGCGCGTCCACCACGGCACGCGAGTTTAATCCCAACGGTTACCAGCTTCCCGACGGCGCCATCTCGCTCCAGCATCATGGGGACTACATCGAGCCATACTTTGCTACCAAGGCGCTGCTCCTCGCCCAGGAAGCAGGACTCGATGTTCGCCAGCCGCTTCAGCAATGGATCCAATGGTTGCTCCCGCGACAAGACAAACACGGCGGCTTCGGCCGCTATTGCCGTAAGCCTGGCACCGATTGGAAGCTCTGCGCCGCGGCCGATGCTGACGATTCCATGCTGGCACTCTGGCTGCAACTGCTTTACACCAACGCTCCCGATTCGGGACTCCCGCCAGAGTGGCAGCAGAGCGTTCGCAAAGCTCGCGCTAGCTTGGCTGGTCTGAGGAACAGACGGCTCGGGGTCTACCACATCTCCGGCAGCAACCATGTTGCTCTGCTGATGGACAACATCGAGGTTTACTCCGCCCTGATTGCGATTGCGCGCGCGCAGGAGCGCTTTGGCGAGACTGACGGGGCTCGATCTACCTACGCAGAAGCAGAGAAGCTGAATTTAAGTATCAAGCGGGTGTTCTGGAACAAACACGCAGAGTGGTTTCGACCATCTATCCAGAAGAGTAGATCAGCGTTCTACCCGGATGTTGTGGCGCAGGTGTATCCCTGGCTGGCCGATCTCCCTATGGAGTCTGATGTGCAAACTCGGCAAGCGTGGGATCGGTGGCGGAGTCGTTTCGCCAGCGAGTGGCTGGACAAGAAAGTTGATCCCCATCCGTGGGGGCTGGTGGCAATGGCGGCGCTGAAGTTCGGTGACGACGCTAGCGCTGCTTGCTGGCTCTCGCGCTCTGAGCCGCTGCGGTACAGCACGAATTGGAATGTGCTCGAAGAATCTGCGTTCCAGGCCGTGCAGGCGCATTTGCAAGATGCAGTGAAGTCCAATCCCAGTGCTTGTTCCGAGGTGACCACAGCGCCATGACGGCCATGTTCAAGCCGAAACTCACGATTGCAATTGCCATGGTGCTGCTGACCTGCACAGCAGCGGTCGTGTATCGCCACAATGCGATCGTGCCGGCTTCTGCCGACACCATCCTCCTCTTGCTTCCCGATTCGGTAAGCGATAAAGAGATTCAAGTTCAGGCGTGGCTCGATGCAGCCGCCGAAGAGGGATTTCATCTGCAGGTCGTACGCGACTCCGCCTTGCTCGATCCAATGTTCCAGTTGAAGGCCGCTGGATTGATCGTTCCCGATCAGGTTCATAGGCAGGCTAACGACGCCCTCGTTGGCGCTCTGCACAATTATGTCGAACAAGGCGGGGCGCTGATGCTCGTTTACGACGCCTGCACCTGGGACCTGAATGATCGATATGCTACGCGAAGCTCGCGATTGTCAGATCTCGCGGGCGTTGAGTATGCGCTATACGACCGTTTTGGGACGGATAGCATCGTGTCCGGAAATGTGTCGGGCAGTCCGGAGGCTATGCAGGATCTCGGAATTCCTCCTGGAGCATACGCTCCGCTTAAGGAACGGCATCAATCCTCGCCGTTAAAGCGCGTAGCCATGCACCTTGGACAACGCTCGGCGGGAGATCGTCAGGTTCTGGTGGGATACTTGTATGGAGAACTGGAATATCCAAGCTTCCAAACGACCGGTGAATACCACGGCAAGACCCTGTTGCAATCGACGGACGGCCTGGTCGCGGGCGAAAACAAGCATGGCGCCGGTCGAGTACTCTTCGTAAATCTTCCGCTTGGATATCTCACAACCCGCACCGACGGCATGTTGCTGCACTCCTTTCTTCATTACTTTGCGGAGGACATGCTGCAAATGCCGCATCTGGCGAATGTCCCCGACGGAGTCGGCGGCGTAGTCATGAACTGGCACATCGACGCAGCTTCGGCGCTCAAGCCGATGGCCCTGCTGCGCAAAGCAGGAATCTTCAACAATGGACCATTTTCTGCGGATTTCACGGCAGGGCCGGATGTGGATGAGTTCCACGATGGGAAGGGCCTCAACCTGCAGAACGATACCGAGTCGCGTTCCTGGGTCCGTTTCCTGGTCGAACACGGCGATGAAGTGGGGAGCCACGGTGGCTGGATCCACAATTACTTTGGAAGAAACCTCTCCGATTCAAATCAGGAATCATTCCAGCAATATCTGGAACTCAACAAGAAAACAATCGAAGAGAGCGCTGGCCACGCGGTTCGTGAGTATTCGGCGCCGCTTGGAAATCAACCTGCTTGGGTTACGCGCTGGCTGGAGCAGCACAACATAGTTGCCTATTACTTTGCAGGGGATTCCGGCATGGGTCCAACCCGTGTCTATCGGGATGTAGGGCGAGATGGAGACAAGATCTGGGCGTTCCCGATTCTCCATTTTGGAACTGAAGCCAGCCTCGAGGAAATGCACATGGGCTCGATCTCCGAGGCCGCAGTGCAGAATTGGCTTCTTAATGTTGCTGACTTCACCTCTCGTGAACACGTAATTCGCCTGGTCTATTCCCATCCTTTGGGCGCTACGCGCTACATCCAGACGCTGCAAACATGGTTTGAGCACAATCGTGAGCTTGCCGGTGAAGGACGATTTCGCTGGTACACGATGTCGCAGGTCGCGAATTTCCTGAACGAGCGGCAGGAGGTTACGTGGTTGATTCAGGTTCAGGGCGCCAATTCTGTACTCTCGGCGAGCCATCCGCGCACACTTGAGCACGAAGCGTGGATCTTTCCCGATTCGACATACAGTCAACCGCAGGTGATTAAGGGCTCAGCAGATATCCACGATCAGGACGGTTATTGGGTCGTGACTGCAAGAGACTGCAAGAATCTCAATGTTTCGCTGACGGCACGGCAGACGAGCAATATGAATCCTCAGGCTGGAAACTGAGTACTTGAGGCTTCGAATGACTGTAAAGACGATCAAGGTCCTGACCATAAGCCTGTGCTTACTTCTTTCTCTCGCACTCTTCGGGCAGGACACAGGTACTCCTGTGGCCCAGGGTGCAAGTGTTCCCGGATTGGGAGGCATCCGATCCACGCTCGATGGACCCGGTTACATTGAATTTGGCGGTGGATACAGCGACATGTATCCGCGCCCATACGTGCCCTGGCGCGATGCTTACGTGCGCCTCGTGGCCTCCGGAGGTAGAAATACGCTCAGCGGCGAAGCGTCGCGGCTCAACCGCTACGGCGACACTGGCTGGTATTACGGCGCCGGACTTGTGCGCGACATCTCGGAAAACTGGTTTGCGGACGTCCACGCCGGTACCAGCGTAGGCGGATTTTTCCTGCCAAGGCTGCGCGTTGACAGCAGTGTAAGTCGAAAATTACTTAGCAATAAGCAACTGGTACTCACCGGAGTGTTCGGATATGACAAATCCAAGCAGGTAAATCACGATTTCCGGTTCGGTCCGGCGTTCGCTTACTACACCAAGTGGGCGGTCACGGCGCAGGGTGGTGTTAATTTCGTGCGCGCCAATCCGGGCAACATATCGGATTTCTCAGAGTACTTAGCGCTCACACAAGGGCACGAGAAAGAGCACTACATAACCGTCCGTGCCGAATTGGGGCGCGAAGGATACTTGATTACGGGCCCACAAACCGTACTTCAGGACTTTGCCTTTCGCCAATATTCGGCGACTTGGCGGCAATGGATAGGCCCAGGTTGGGGCATTAATATCATCTTTAACCACGAAAACACTCCGTTCTTCCGCCGCAACGGAGGCACCGTCGGCCTCTTCGTAGACTTCTAATGAGCGCACCGACTCCATCGGCGCTCACCGAAGCGCAGATTTACGACATTCGGCGCCGAGGTTGGCGTGGTGGAATCATCACACCGCACCGCGCATTTGCGCGTTTGCTGTTTACAGCCCGCGAATTTTGGATCACATTAGGGTCAGTTTTGTCGATTAGCGCCGCGTGGTTGCTCTCGCTGCGCTACGTTGGAGAGCTTTGGTTTCATGTTTTCCGCTTTTGGCACCGCATGTTGGGGCTCGAAGGATCCGTCGCGCGTGCGCCTCAACACTGGGGTCCAATACAGTTTTCGGTGCCAACCGTACTCATTTCCGCTGGGCCGCCCGACGCCGTTACATGGTGGACAACGGCCGCAGTTACGCTACTAATCCTCTGGACCACATTTGGAATCCCCGAAGAGCAGCTTCCATTCGTCTATTTGCTGCGTTTTTTAGTGATCATCCAGGGTACTGCGCTCGCATATTTTGCCGTTGCCGCGGCAAAATTTCCGCATGATCTGCCCAGCTACATCGTCGGGATGCTCCATTTCGGAACAATTTTCATCACCCTGTTGCCACTGATTTTGGGCTTCAGCTACTTCTTGTTCGACTTTCGACTGCCGCAAAAAATCGGACTGACGGTCGGAATCATGGCTTACCTAGTCATTTTTCTGCCATTCCAGTACATGCTTCACGTCTGGATAATCCACAATTCCATCCTCTTCATGCCCATGCTGTACTTTGTCTTCGGTCCATTTCTCGACGTCTTGATCTTCGTCAGCCTCTACTCCTGGGGCATGAGTTGGCAATCGCTGGATGAAACCTGAAGGAAACCAACGCCCAACGATATGAACAAATCCCGTATTCTCTTCAGTTGTGATCTTTGTGTCCGGATGGAAAGTTTTCATGCCACGAATTGCAGGTCTTGAAAAGAATCAGGCGCCTTGGCATTTGCGCTGGTTTTATACCGTAATGAGGAAGATGTTCGGCCGGGATCTCACTCCGGCAAAGATCCAGATGCGTGTCCCTGGACTCGTGTGGGGCAGCATCGGCATGGAGGCCGGATTAGGAAAAAAGCGGCGCGTCTCGCTGCGCTACACGCAGTTGGGCAAGGTGCGAGCCGCGGCGCGTATTGGTTGTCCGTTTTGAGTGGACATCAACTCTGCCGTAGGCAGAAAGGCAGGACTCAACGATGCCAAGTTGGCAGCGGTGGTTGGCGAAGATCTCAGCGGCTTCAACGAAACCGAACGCATGGTAATTGAACTCGCGGATGCACTCACCAGTACTCCGGCAAACATCTCCGACGATCTCTATGCCAGGCTTCGCAATCAATTCTCAGAAGAACAATTAATTGAACTCGCAGCACAGATTTCATTCGAGAACTACCGCGCGCGCCTGAACCGGTTGTACAACGCCGAGAGCGATGAGTTGTACACAGCAGAGAACCGTGATCGAACGAATTGAACGCGTCAGTGCTGTCCGCAATAGTGGATCGGTTAAGGGATCGGGGATCGCGTCATCTGGTGATTGGGTGAAGTAAAAACCGGTAGGCAGGTTTGTAAAAGTTTTTTTGGGAGTTGGATTGCTGCTCAAAGGCAGAGCGCCGGGCGAGGGTGCCCGGCGCTGCATTGTTTCTGTTCCTGAATCAGTGACCGTCGAGGCATCCACGCTGCCCCGAGCTGTTGGGATACCCGGTTCCAGCGTTGTAGGCTGCGTTTGACCACTCACCTTGAACTTTCCAATTTGATCCATCCGTGAATGTCACGGATGGCACGTTAAAGGTCCATGCGCACTTGTCGCCGTTTTCCGCTCCTGAAGAGTCGTACCAGCCGCCGTTCCGCGGATCGGTTCGCGCCTCCGAGAGTTCATGGGCGCTGACATTAGCAAGTGCAGCCAGGCCCTGCGGATGCCGGGTGGTGGTGTCCTGCGGGTCGCAGCCTAGGTCGTTGTCGAGGTCAAAGAAGAAGGCAATCTGTACGGGAACGCCATTGCAGCTTCCATAGCTGTGCCACGCACAGTATCCGGCGTTGCCTCGCTTTACGTCGGTGTAGACCGGATAGTATCCATTCGATACCGGATTAGGGACCGCCCTGCAAACTTCCGCAAGGATGGGCGACGTTTGATTTCCTCCCGTCGCGGAAGAAGTATCAATCACATAGCCGCCATAGGTGCCGTCTGGTCCAACCTGCCCGTTCGTACCGCTGTATTCATCCGAAGTCTTCGCGTAGCTCGAGCCATTGAACCCAATATAAAACGACTGCAAGCCGGCCACCTTCGGATTGGACGATGTCCACGACGTGCCCCAGTAAACGGCGGTAATGGCCGAAGACGTCATAATCGCGCCGTTGTGCCATGTCATATTTGGGCTGCGGCGAACGCGGGCTGTCCGGGCAAACTCTCGCGCCCAGTGCATGCCCATCAATGGTGGTTCGTGCGCCGGCTTTACTTCCAGTTTATCGACTTGTGAGCGATCCTGAGCGGCGAGGCTGCAGGGACTCATGAACGCAACGGCCATGAGAACTGCCGCCGCCATGGTTTGTACCACAATGGAACGGACCTTCATGCGGTGGACCTCCAGGGAACCAAAAAAGGGATATGCCTCTTACGGGGAGCAACCAGCTCGTGAGAAGAAGCCGCATAAATAGAAAATACGAGAGGCGAATAAGCGCCCCGATCGGGCTGGGGAGGGCCAGCGAAGCAATCGCGCCAGCCAAGTTGCTGGACAGAGTAGCTG
Organism: Acidobacteriota bacterium; assembly: GCA_003225215.1. Taxonomy (GTDB): domain Bacteria; phylum Acidobacteriota; class Terriglobia; order Terriglobales; family Acidobacteriaceae; genus Gp1-AA112. The sequence continues at coordinate 7,666 of QIBC01000002.1, read as the reverse complement.
AATTCGTATGTGGAATTCAAGTTGGGAATTGATCAAGAATCGGGTGATCGGGTCATAGGGTGGTTGGGCGAAGTGGAAGCTAACGATCCACAGCGGCGGACTGATGAATCAGATCGGGTCACCGCATGATTAAGTGAAGCGAAGCGGAGCCGGCGGCGTAAGGATCCTGAGCCGGCCTAGTCCGCCTCCAGCCGCGTCTCCGGTTGTTCATTCCATTGGAGCCAGTACTTTTTAAAATCCAGCAGCATCTCCTGGAGCGCATGGGCGGTGTCTGGCTTGGTAAGGTATCCGTTTGCGTGGAGGTCGTAGGCGCGGTTTACATCGACTGCCTGCCCTGAGGAGGTGAGCATCACAACGGGAATACGGCTGAGGCCGGCGGGTTGCGAGCGAAGCCATTCCAATACCTCGAAGCCGGTTCGGCGAGGCAGCTTGATGTCCAGGAGGATGACATCGGGCAAGGGATGCGTCTCGCGATCGTCGAACGGCGCTACGCCGCTCAGGTAATCGATCGCCTCTTCGCCATGCTTGAGGCGGGAGAGATTGAAGTCGGCTCCCGTCTTCTCGAGCGCCCTCTTGATCAGGAGCGCGTCGCTTCCCTCATCCTCAACGAGCAAGAGATTGCGTTGCGTAGACATGGTTCACGCCGAAGGAAGCCGGATTTCAAATGTACTGCCTTTTCCCAATTCGGATCGAAGACTCACAATCCCTCTCATGCGGGTAATCCCCCTCTTCACAATCGCCAGCCCAATACCCGTTCCAGGATATTCTTCGGCGTTGTGCAATCGTTCGAAGACCTGGAAGACGCGTTCCTGATGCTGAAGCGCGATTCCAATTCCCTGGTCGCTGATGTCAATCTGTATGTAATCGCGTTGTCTGTAAGCCGCCACCTCGACCGACGGTGGCATCCCCGGCTTGGTAAACTTCACGGCATTGTTCAGCAGATTGGAAAGCACCTGTCGCAGGATGGCGCTCTGCGCTCTGACCATCAAATTGGGCTCTACCGAGACGGAGACTCGGGAACGCACATCGCGATCAAGCTCATTACAAGCATCCCGAATCGCGGACTTAACGTTCACGGACTCTAGTTTCAATTCGATTCGAGAGAGCCGGCTGTAGTTGAGCAGATCCTGCACCAGCTCGTTCATTCGAGAAGTCGCTGCAATGATTTGCTGGAGCGATTCTTTTACCTCGGACGGTAGCTCGACGCCGAAATCCTGGAGAATGATATCGGTGAATCCCTCGATGGCTCGAAGGGGTGCGCGCAGGTCATGCGAGACGGAGTAGCTGAAAGCCTCAAGATCTGCATTGGTCTGCTCCCGCTCTTTGATTCTGAGTTCCAGTTCCCTGGAGTGCTGTTGAAGCTGATCGAGCAGATTCTTGCGATCGGTTACATCGCGAGTGATTTTGGAAAAGCCGACGAGAGTACCCGCTTCGTCCCGAATCGAGGTGACCACGACACTGGACCAGAATCGCCCGCCGTCTTTTCGCACGCGCCAGCCTTCAGCTTCATAGTGACCTTCCCGGGCGGCAGTCTCAAGAATGCGATCAGGCAGGTTCGCGGCAACATCTTCCGGAGTGTAGAACTTCGAGAAGTTCTGGCCAATAATCTCTTCGGCCTCGTAACCTTTCAATCGCTTCGCGCCTGAGTTCCAACTCGTGACCCGGCCATGCGGATCAAGAGAGTAGATGGCATAATCGGTGACTCCTTCGATCAGGCGGCGATATTGTAGTTCAGCTTCCTTACGCTCGGTAAGGTCGCGCGTAATCTTCCCGAAACCGATCAGGTTTCCACTCTCGTCGAGGATTCGGGCAATGAGAACATTGGCCCAGAACCGGCTACCGTCCTTTCTCAAGCGCCAGCCTTCATCCTCGAAGCTTCCCAATTCGGCAGCGACCTTCAGTTCGTGTCCCGGCTTGTCTGTGGCTAGATCTTCCGGCGGATAGAAGAGTCTAAAATTCTTCCCGATGATCTCATGTGGCTTGTAGCCCTTGATTCGCTCGGCGCCGGGATTCCAGGAACAGATATCCCCTTCCGGAGTGAGGAGGAATATCGCGTAGTCCCTGACCGAATCGATAAGGATACGAAACACGTGCTCGGAGTGGAGAGCGGTTCCAGCGTTGAACGAGCCGCGACGTATAGAACTAGGCAAAAGAACCTCGAACTGCTCGAAATCAGCGATCAGCAAATCGCTGTCAAATCAGCAACTCTAAAGATAGATGCTTGAATTCACGCATGAGCCGGAGGAAGACGGTTTGCGTCTAACCAGTAGTTAAGAGTCTTGCTGAGCAGATCGCTCATCTCCGCTGAGGTGCCAGGTTTAACCAGATATCCGCAGGCTCCCGAATCGTATGCCGAGTTCATGGCGGCGGGACTATCGCTGCCGCTGAGTATTACGATTGGCGTAGAGCGCAAATGAGCGTGTTTTCTGAACTCCGAGATCAGATCGAGACCGCTCATTCGAGGCATTGTGAGATCCATGAGCACCAAGAATAAGCTCTCACTAGGGTCCGGTCGGAAACGCTGAATCCAATCCAGCGCCTGTTCGCCGTTCGTCACAATTTCCAGTGTGACGTCGGGAAACTGCTTTTTAAGCACTCGCCCGATGCTGACCGCGTCGATCTTTTCGTCTTCGACAACCAGCAACTTCTTCCGCACACTCTCTCCAGGCAAAAGCATAATTTTATCTCCGCCGGAGAACCGCGGCGCCTTCTATCGGATGATTTTCGGAGCTTGGCTGTTGCTGGAGTGCCGATCCTAGTTCCCGGCAGTGAGCTTAATAAGCGTACAAATCAGCTTTCCCGCTTACCTTTGCTCACAAATGCTGTGGCGTAAGGATTGATCTCCCAGGGTATCCACTTCAGCTCGGAAAGAATGAGAATGGGTGTTCCAGGGAGTTAAAAGTTGATTCGTTTACTATCTGAACCGCTTTGCGAGACTTTAAGACGGTAATCAAGCGTCACCACATCCGGCGCGACTTTGGGCATGTTCCATTGACTTCCTCTCAGAACTGGGACCACTGTGAATGGTCTTCGCTCGATTACCCACTGGATAGAGCTTCGGTGCTGCGGATCGTCATCAAGAAAAAGAACCGTCGACCGCTTTCCGGACTGCTGACTCCATTGCTCTGCCGCTTAGGAGCTTAGAAACTATGAACATAAAGAAAATCACGCCCGTGCTGTATGCGCATGAGTTAGAACCATGCGTAAAGTTCTGGACCGAGCATTTTGGATTTCAGAAAACCGTGGAAGTGCCAGATGGGAACAGCTTGGGATTCGTAATTTTGCTGAAAGATAGTCTGGAGCTGATGTACTAGAGTTTCGCCAGCGGCAGGAAGGATGCTCCCACGATCGCGAACGAGATCGAGGGAGGGCGCACATTCCTGTACATGGAAGTTGAGAAACTCGAACCGTTCATCGCAGCCACAAAGAATGCGAATGTGGTGCTGCCGTTGCGCACAACCTTCTACGGAGCGAAAGAGATCGGCGTCAAAGATCCTGCCGGATACGTGGTAGTCTTCGCCGAAATGGCCGCGCGGGAGTAACAGTGAGCACGCGCGGATGTTTTCCGTGAAGCTCAGAATGTCGCCCTCCAGGCTCCAAACGCTTTCATCCGGACCCATGGCTCACGCCTATGGGCTACAAGAATGACGCGCCCTCGGCGCTCGACGCAAAAGCGCGGCTCCCCGCTAGTGCGGTGTCGCCACTTCCCTTTCGTAATCCCTCGAGGAGCGGTTTGCATTCATTCGTGCGGCGTCATCCGGCCATAATGCCGTGAGCACATCTCCCCCAGCACGATCCCAATTAAGGACTCCTTAAATTATGTTGAAGCGGCATTTTGTTCCTGTACTCGTGTTGCTGATGGCGGCTTCGGCCTGCATTGCGCAGTCCACTCCTTCGCCTGTAACGGTGCGATTCCCCGACAGAGGATTCAGTTCTTACACGACTCTGTCACAGAGCTACGACTCCTCCGCGAACTGGACGAGCATTGTTGATTCGACCGTCGCCTATAACTTCAACAGAGTTTTCGGCATCTCGCTGGGAGCACCGTTCTATCTCGCTTACAACCAGCCGCTCTTCAACAACTCAACTACAACTACGCAAACCGGCGGCCCCACGACGCAATTTACGCCGAATTCTGGCTACAACGCGATCGGTGACATGCGCTTTGGGTTGCGGTTCGCGACTCCGACTCCGGTGATCAAGTATGTAGTCACGGTAACCGGTACGGCGCCTACGGGCGACACATCGCTTGGCCTGAGTACTGGCCGGGCGACCGCCGATTTCAATAACCACGTGGAGTTCGACTTTGGTCATTTTTCTCCACTTCTCGATTTGGGAATTGCAAACTCGAATGCCCTTATCACCATGGTGAAACGTCCTTATACGACCCTGGGCGTGCTCTCGCATTACAAGGCTGGACTCGGCCTTCCGCTGGGCAAACGGCTTAGCTTGGAGCTTGCCGGATACGAGAATCTGCCTCTTGGACTGCAGAAGCTCTATAGCCAGGAGTTCAACCGGGGACCAGGCTCCGTTTCCTCCAGCGGCAAGGGCAAGTCTGCGCCGATCTACGAGCAGGTTGCTGCTGCCATCGGAAAGGGATTCACGGAAGACAACGGCTTTACCACCGGCTTAAACGCTGACCTTGGGCGCCGTATGGACATGGGTTTCACTTATGATCGCAGCGCACGACAGAAGCTCGACAGCTTTTCCTTCTGCATTGGCATCCGCATCGGCCGCGTTCCCGCACACTAGAACCAGGGAGTGTTCGCTTCTGGCGGCTAGGGTTTTCTCATGCTTTTGACCATGGAGGAACAACGCCGGTCATGCGCGCGTAGGCGATCAGCTGTCCCATGTGTTCGTTGGTATGAACGATAATGCGGAGGTACATGCCATCGACTGTGGCATCTCGATCTGCCATGTGAACCTTACGTTGAAGCTCCTTGGGCGTGACGGCCAAGTGAGCCTGTTTCACCGCATCGAGCGATCGCTTCAGCCAACTGACTACTTCCGCTTTTGATGTAACCAGGGACCTGCCGGAATTCGCGCGCAAGTACCTGGCCGAGCAGGGCGAGTTGCCGTAGCGGGTTAGAGGCTTGGGATTGTCCGCCCGAACGCGGATCACCGTGCCCGACCTGCTCACCGGGGCAACGGACTCAGGGCGCCTTTCTTCATCGACATGCCATCCTTTATGCAGCTTGGGGAAGCTTTCCGCTTGGAGTGAGCTTGTCGACCACTATTGGCAGGATGCGCGCAAGCGCTGCACTTGCGATTGCAGGTGGCACTCCAACACGTTGCGCTAACTCATTAATTTTGTCCTGACCGACAAGTCCTTGCACTTGCTGAGGCGCGATGGACTGATTTGCTCCAGTGCTTACCCACGATTGAAAGATGTTGCCTATACCTTGGGACTCGGCGTTGTTCATCAAGCCTGACAGGCCCGCATGATTGCCGAACATCTGCATAGCGGTCTGCAACAGAGTCGAATGCTGCTCCTGATTCAATTCGGGATGTTTTTCAACCGCGCCCATCAGAGTATCGAAAATGCTCATGGTCTTATTCCTTTTTCCTTTCTTTTCGCGAGCCTGAACTGCTGCGATCAAGCTGATTTCAACGACCGTGCGAGTTCCTTCAGCGTGCTCTCCGGAATGATCTCGCGCTCTACGACATCATGCTCGGACATATATGGGCGGCCTTTGATGATCCTCTCTGCAAGCACCGGACCTATGCCATAAACGGCCATGAGGTCATCTTTCGAAGCGGTATTCAGCATCATGAGTGGACCGACTCCGGCTTTAGTGGCAAATGTCTGTGCCGCATCTTTGACCTTTTCAGTCGCACTGCTCGCAGCTTCCGTAAGCTGATCTGCATACGGCTTCGCCTGCTGCTTGATGTCCTTGATCAGTTTCTCTGGATTCCCAATCGCCCGCTTCACGCGGTTCATTTGTTCCGCAGCTACATCTCCCAAGTCTCCAGCTCTCGATGCAAGCTGCTGTCGAGTTTCACTGCCGCGCTGAGGAGCGAGGAGCACTCCAATTGCAGCACCGGCGCCTAGTCCGGCAAAAAATGACTTCATATGCCCTCCATTCCGAGTCCTTAGAAGTGATGCCGAAGGTCAGGGAGAGTTTGTCGCAAAAAATAGGCGGCCTTCGTCAAAGGCCGCCCACCGTAATGCACAGTCAACTAATTTTAGGCGGGTTTACGTCGGCGGGGCTCATCTACGGAGATGTCGCCGTCCTTCTCCACCCGAAGTTCCTCATGCTTTACATCGTCTGAGATGCTCTTCGTGTTCTGCACCTGGCGTTTGCCGACGCTTACTTCCTCTCTCACAGTCGGACCGTCTGCACACGCTCTTTGTGGATGCGCAGCGTCTCTCCTAATAGCTCAAGCCGTTGCGATCCAACATCGGCAGATCGTGCAATATCCGAGAATTGCTGCGATGCAATGTTTTCTGTCGTGATCGCGTTTGTGCGTCTCAGAATCGACAGCGCTTCCGCATAGCGCGAACCGGCATTCACGGTTACAAGCACTCCACCTGAACGCAGCGCGTTCTTGAAGTAGCGGCCTTGCTCCTCGGGAATGCCCATGTGATCGAGCACGTCAATAGCATCCCGGCTTTCGTACTCATCCCGTTCGTTAGCGGAGAAGAGTGAACGGAATCGTTGCACCAGGCTGCCTGAAGTGGTTGTTGTCTTGTCGGTTCCTGTGTCGTCCCACAGAGCCACTCCAATGTCTTTCTTGGAAAATCCTGCGGCGCTCAACTCCGAGATCGCCTTCTCAGCATCACCAGGATTGCGGAAGTACGCGGGAATCGTGCTTGTCTGACCACCCGTAATACGAGCGTCAGACTCTGTTCGTACTGGACTCATGCTTCCTCCATTCTTCGGTTTTAGGGGATTGAGCTTGTGATGCGCTCTTGCTTCCAAGGGTGCATTGCGGGACTGAACGATGTGCTGCACCGCAGTCGCTGCATTTGATTCGACAAACTGTCACACTCGTTCGGCATCTGTGCATGAAGCACGAGTGGATAGAGTTCACCGCGCATTGGAGTTAGTCATGAATCGCACCGACATTGAACAGGGAGTCAGGAATCTGGGGAGATCGACGATCACTACATGCAAGGAACTCTGGCACAAGTTAACGCACGACAATTCTGCAGCAGACGTCAACATCTTCGACAGCCCTGGCTCAGTGCTCCAGGCGGAAGGGATCGCAGAACTCGAACTGCTGAGCGAGAGCTTGCAAATCGATAAACAGAAGATCGTGGATGGCGAGCTTTCGATTCGGAAGGAAGTTGTTACTGAGCTTCAGACGATCCAGGTTCCCGTCACAAGGGAGGAGCTGGTGATTGAGCGTCGCAGTGCAGATGGGCGCTGCACCAGTGAGGTCCTGAGAGGCCAACAGCAAATACGAATTCCGATGAGCAAGGAACGCGTGATCGTCAGCAAGACACCGATGATCTCAGAGGTCGCGAAGATCAGCCGTCGCAAAATTGTGGAAACTAAATCCATTTCCAGCCCGGTGCGACACGAGGAACTACGAATCACTAGTGAGGGAGATGCGCCTATCGTCGACGATAGGACAGAAGCGGCGTAGACCGTTCAGGACCTTTAATGCACGAAAAAAGAAGCCCCGCTATTGCGGGGCCTTTTGTTTTGTGAGGGAGGAT
>QIBC01000416.1 GCA_003225215.1 Acidobacteriota bacterium | reverse complement strand
ATCTACTTCGGCCAGCGACTTCGAGGGCTTCACCAGCGCGGTGGCAGTGATGAATCCAGCCAACTCGTCGCAGGCGAAGAGAACTTTTTCCATGTGAGTTTCTCGGGAAACCCCTGTGTAGTCGGCGTGCGACATGATGGCGCGGCGGATGTCCTCGGGATATCCTCGCTCTGCAAGGATCTTGTTGCCGACATACGGATGCTGTTCCGGAGTGGGAAAGCGCTCATAGTCGAAGTCGTGGAGCAGCCCGGTCACCCTGTACTTCTGTTCGAGCTCCACGGCTGCGTCGGCGCTTAGTCCTTGCTCTCGCGCCAGCTTTTGCGCATATGCGAGCATGCATGCCTCCACCGCCTTAGCATGCTTCAGCAAGCTTTCCGATTGCGTGTACTCAGTTAGTAAACCCCAAGCCTCGCACCTGTTGATTCCCGAGAGGTAGTGAGATGCGACCATTGTCACCTCGTCCAATTTCGGACCAATAACAATAATTGCCGCAAGTGCCGAACCTCGCTCGACAACGAGCCTGAGCCGGTTGTGGTCGCGCCCGAAATCACTCCCGCAATAGACAGCAACAGCTCGCTTCCCCACATTCAGATTGCGCTTGCGATTCGTTCCCTGCGCCACCGCTCCGGGCTGAGCCAGCGCCAGCTTGCCGGACGCATGCAGGTGCCGCGCACGTACGTCTCAAAGATCGAGAATGAGAAAGCGACGCCGACGTTGTCGTCGCTTGCACGCCTGGCTACCGCGCTGGAGGTCACGATTCCTGACCTGCTCCGCGGAGATGGACGCGCGCGTGAGGACGAAATCGCATCTCTCGCTGCCGATCCGTTCGTGGCTGAGGTTGCGCCATTCATTTTCACGCTCGATCCGATGCAACGCTCGAGTCTGATGATGCAGATGCGCGATCTGGCTACGCGTCCACGCCGCAAGATTTAAACATATTCCAGTTCACGCTCGCGTCAGGGCCGGTTCCATATGGGATCGGCCTTGTTGTTTTGGTGACGTCTACTACCAGAGCCGATGCGGAAGCAGATAGGTGAAACCGGCAAACGCCTCCCACTGAGTTGAGGTGCTGGTCAGGCCGCGATCAAAAGCGGTATCGACCACGAGGTTCTTCCGTATAGGGTAGGCAATAGCCCACAAATTCCCAATGGCGTGACCATGCAGAAACGGCTGCGTAAAGTGCCAGATCTCTCCTGACACGATGAATCTCTTCACTGGATGAGATATGGAAAGAGTCTGCCCGAATTGGGCTCTTCGGGCCGGCTCGTCTACCAGTTCGTTGGCTAACGCGTTTGCGTCAAAGTGAAAACCCAGTACGTCGGTGCTGAAGAGGAGCACGGCGGAGTTACGCGGACTGCCGAAGTCGACGTCAGGTGCACCGCTATTTCGAATCTGATGCAACAGGCTAACTGAGAGAGTGGAGCGATGATCTCGAGTACGTATGACAACCGCTTGGGCTCCAACGAAGGTATCCCCGAATTTCGTCGCGCGCTGCTGTCCGACGGTGTGCGCGAAGGGCTCGAAGCCTAGTAGTAACTGTAGCCGCCGGTGAACCGTGAGTTTCACAACTTCATTCGCGCTTATTCGGGTGGAAAATTCTGGCGAGTCCGTTGCGCCAAATGCTCCGGTTTCGAATTGCAGGTAGCCGATCGGCGTCAATGTCGCGGGAGTTGAAACCGTCGGTCTGCCGGGATTAGCTTCCGGAACGATCGGCTCCGACTGGCTGAACACGGCGCTCGTCCACACAACCAGGAAAAGCGGCGCAAGCCATCGTTTCATTGGGAGATTCTAGCAACCTGTTCTCGGAGCGAATGGAGACGTAGAGACGCAGCATGGCGCAAGGCTGTCCAAATTAACTGTCGTGTTTCCTGGTTTGAATGGCTTTGAAGGGGTACGGCTTCAGCGCAGCGTAGCCGTGCCATTTAAAGGCAGGTAAATACGCGGCTTTCAGCCGCCGGGGGATTCCTTTCTAAACGTGAAGAGATTCCCTCGGAGGCTGAAGCCCATTGCTTAGGTTGCCCTATGGCACGGCTGCGCTTCGCTGAAGCCGTGCCCCTTCAAAACCGTTTGCTGCGGAGCTAATTTAGACAAGCCTGCAAATAACTAAGAGCAAACAAGTGAAGGCGGTGTTTACTGGGCCCCGCCATCATGCTTTTGTTCAGGCGTTCCTGATGCAGCGTCTCTAAGCGGCAGCCGATTACACGTTATTTTGCGGGAACTGACTCATGCAGTTCCGGGCGAGCATCCTGAGTGCGACGCCGTAACCCAAAGTAAGCAGTTTTGAGTAAACCCATCGCGATTAGCACTCCGCC
>QIBC01000241.1 GCA_003225215.1 Acidobacteriota bacterium | reverse complement strand
ACGGGAGTTTTACTTGCGCGTGCGTGGAGGAATGATAGCCGCAGGCAGTGAGAAGGATCGATATCAAGACGGGAATACTGGCGACAAAGATTGTGCGGCGAACTCTTATCATGCTATTTCGACAGTGTCATCCTGAAGCCGAGCCCCTTCAAAACCAGTTCGATCGAAATCGCAAAGGTTATTTCGAAAAGTTCGAGGGCCGTCATATCAAAGTGTCGCTGCACCCTTCAGCAACACCTTACTGGACCTTTCCCAACGGCCGCATCGTGCTCAACGTAGCCGCGCATTGTAGACGGAAAACGTGTGCGCGTGGAAGGTGGGAGCCTGCACCAGCATCAGCGAAGGTACCAGCACGCTCTTTCCGGCAATTGCTTCGAGGTGCGCGGCGATACGGTTCTCAATCTTCTTCAGCGAAATCGAGGAGCTCTCGCCGAAGCGGCCGAGCATGTTGAAGGCAACCTGTTCGTCGAACACTTCCCTCGGCAAAGTGGTGAACGAGAGTAAGTTCACAGTCTGCTGGTGCAGCTCATCCATGCCGCGCTTGCCCTGCTCAGAAACGGGCTCGAAGATCGTCGCGGCTATCGTCCTAATAATTCCTGCGTTCCGCGCTCGCAGCAGAAGCAAAGCCAGAACGGTTGCCACGGGATGCGCAATCACCACTGCAGTGGTAGTCAGGTCTTCGTGGCCCGGCTCCTGACCCGATTCACGCTCCAGTTCCTTTTCGATCCATGGTGAGCGGACGGAGACATTTCGCTCTCCGTCCAATGCATAAGAAAGATCCAGCACGGTGGCGCCTGCCTGAAGCGCGCTCTGCCAATGCCTGCCGGTGAAAGCAGCGTCGGAGGCAAAGAACGCAAAATCGACATTGCGAAAATGTTCCGGATCGGCAGGCTGGATAAACGTAGCTTCGTCGCCCACCTGATCGAGCTGCCCCAAAGACTCGTCGTCGTCGAGCAGCTTCACATCGGCGACGGGGAAGTTCTTTTCGTCGAGAACCTCCTTCAATTCGCGGCCTTTTAGCGTGGCAGCACCGACGATGGCAACGCGGAAGACGTGCGGCACGATTGCGGGACGGTTCATGCCAAATCGACTCCCGATTCAGGTTCGTAACTGGGAGCCGCCGGCGGACGCCGCCTAATCGCGTACGCAAAACGCGCAATGATTCCCGAGACCAGATACAGAAGTCCCAAGGCAAACAGCACGTACTCTGAGTAGTACCAAAGTAGAGCCAGGAAACCGCAGATAAGGAGAAAAACCCAGAACGGCTGCCGCGTGCGCAAGTCGATCCCCTTGGGACTCCAGAAGCGCCAGGTGCTGACCATGAGATACGAGATCAGCACAAGAAAAACCAGCCACAGCAACGCCTCCCACCACCGATCGATCGGCGCTCCGTCGCCGAAGTGAACAGTCGCGGCGATCATGGCAGCGCCCGCAGGGATGGGCATACCGACGAAGTATTTGCGGCCTGGACGTCCAGGGTTCTTAGGCTGCGGATTCTTGCTGATGTTGAAGCGCGCCAATCGGCTCGCCCCAGCAATGACGAAAAGAAACGTGATAATCGCGCCGAGCTGGATGATCTTGTGCCGCAGATCAGGCTGCCAGAGTTCGGGAATCTGATGGCATCCCCAGATCCATGACAGGATCGCGGGAGCGACTCCGAAGGTGATTACGTCGGCGAGAGAGTCCAACTCGCGACCGAAGTCGCTGGTGGTATTCGTCATGCGCGCGATGCGGCCGTCAAGGCCGTCAAAGAGTACGGCGAATCCGATGGCTTTGGCCGCGTTATCGAAGTGGAATGGAGCGCTGGCCGAACCTTGAATTGCCTGAGAAATTGCGTAGTAGCCGGCGGCAATGTTTCCGGCCGTGAAAATCGACGGCAATACATACATGCCACGCCGCATGCGATGTGGCTGCTGCGGATCGTCTGCCCGTCGAAATGGCCTGCTCAGATTCATCGCGCGCCTTCCGCCCGGCTCTGTCCCGCGCGGAGCTCTCCCAGAATAGACGAGCCCCCCGCAACTCGGTCGCCTACTTTCACCTGAATGTCTACGTTTTCATCCAGCAGAACGTCCACCCGGGAACCAAACTTGATGAGTCCGACACGCTGCCCGCGCTCGAGCCGGTCTCCCGTTCGCGGATTGAAGACGATTCTGCGTGCAAGCAGTCCGGCGATCTGCTTGAAGATGACTGTCTGACCGTCGCCTTGGACCGTGACCACGTTCTGCTCATTTGCGTCGGAGGATCCGGCCGACATCGCGTTTCCAAACTTGCCTTTCTGGTAGAAGAGGCCAGTGATGGTTCCAGAAATCGGGGACCTGTTGACGTGGACATCGAAAACATTCAGGAAAATGCTGATTCTCTGCTTGCGGCCGTCTTCCGCTAGCCGCGAGACGGCGGTGACCTTTCCGTCAGCAGGGGAGACGATTACGCCAGGTCCGTCAGGAATCGCTCGCTCGGGATCGCGAAAAAACCAGAGGAAGAATGCCCCTAGCAGCAATGGCGGCAAGGCGAGCCAGGAATTGATAAGACCTAGGAGCAGAGCAGCCACGAGCGCGCCCAGGCCGTAATAGAAGCCGTCACGAACCATAGGGGATTCAATGATTATATCGGCTTAATTGGCTGCGGAAGAGCTGTCGGGAAGCTCGCAGGCGACACCGGCATGATCTGCGGCGCTACGCCGCAGGTGGTCCACATCTCGCTTGAACGGCGGGCTTGTGCTGCGCGGAACTAGGCTGAACATGAAGGGACGAATAACTTGAATAACCCTCGCGGGCGACACACTTAGAGCTCCGGCGGCGCAAGAGCTGTTCTCGCGCGCACAGACTCGAGGACTAACTAGGCCACTTGATGATGCGTCTGCCGTTGCTGCTGCTCAATTGACTCCATCTGGTCTTTGAGACGCAGCTTCAGCTTCTTCAATCTCACTTCTTCTAGTTGTTCGTCTGTGGAGGGGTACCGCTTTTGGGCGAGTGTTTCGAGGCGTTGACAATACTGTGAGTGTTCCTCGGCCAGCCTACGAAACTGCTCGTGGCTGGCCAATAGCTCTTCGCGGAGGGACGTCGCCATCCTTGAACCTCCTGGCCACAACCGCCGGCACATCATCTTGGATGTGCCTTTGGATATGAAAAGTAGCATACCGCCAGGGCCGGTTCAACGATTTTTGCGGAATTGTGAGGGTAGCTCGGCGCCTTCAGTTATTCAACTAGCGCAAGTTCAGCAAGTGCTTGAACAATAAGGCGTCTTCCACTGGATCACGATAGTAGCGGGGCCGCCGGCCTTCCTGGACGAAACCGACCGATAGCCCCAACTTCTGTGCAGCTATATTGGATTCCCGGATCTCCTGCCGGATTTCCCTGCCTCCATCTTGTCGCGCTCGCTCGAGGAGGGCCGTCATCAGTGCGCGCCCGACTCCGCAACGCCGGGCATCGGGAGCCACGGCGATATTCTCCAATTCCCATTCCGGGATGGCTATATATGCGACCACAAACCCGAGAATTCTAGTGTCTTTCTCGGCGATGAGGACAAGACGTTCAGTGTGAGCAATGGCCGCGGCATAGTCTTGAGATCTCCATTGAGCCGCCGCCGCCGACGCTTGTTGGACTGAGAGGATGAAAGGTATGGCGGCCATACCGGGCGAGCTAATTGTCAAAATTCCAGTGAAACGCATCAAGAGTCGGTAGAGACGCAGCATGCTGCGTCTTCTCCATGCTGCCTAAGCGCACCGGACAGTCTCTCCTTTACGAACATCCTCGCAAAGACGCAGCGTGCTGCGTCTCTACCGCGGCGAATAGACCTTCTGACTGGCACTACGCTACTTCCTCATTTTCTGCATGTATTCAGCTTCCGACCTACGGATGTAATTGGCATCCAGCGCGAGGACGTCGACTGTTTCTCCGGCACACAGTTTGGAGTATCCGATCCTAGCCGCTATCTCGGTGCTGCGGTATGTCACTAACTTTGACTGGTCGAACTTCGTAGCGATATTCGGCTCGGCAGCCAGGACCTGCAGATTGCGCGACTTCGCCAAACTAATAGCCTCTTCCAGCGACAGCAGCATCTCTTCACGCACGCCGTTTTCAATTGCTGCATAGACCTCCCCCCGCCCAGCATCGAGGACAGCCATCATCCCGTTCCGAGCACTCGATGCTGCAAGCAGCAACTCCAGAGAGGTAACAGCAGCGATGGGAATTTTTAGGACCTCGGCCAATCCCTTTACAGCCGTGAGTCCAACGCGCAAGCCGGTGAATGATCCAGGCCCGGTAACTGCGACCAGTCCTTGAAGTTGCTGCACAGCGAGTTGATGCCGGCTCAGAAGATCGGAGATCTGCGGAATCAGTTCTGCGGAGAAGGTTCCTCCCTGGATGTAGGCAGACTCGATGATTTCAACCTGGTCTGCGGCGCCTCGCGCAAGCGTGATGCCGCCCTGTCGTCCTGAGGTATCGACGGCTAGCAGCAGCATGTCAGACCGCAGAGATCGGATCCTGACAGAGTTCCAGCAGTACACCTCCGGTCGCCGACGGATGGACGAAGATGTAAAGATGCCCGCCGGCGCCGATCTTGATCTCGTCAGAGATGAGGCGCACGCCTTTGCGCTTCAGCTCTTCGAATGTTGCCGAGATGTCGTTTACATGGATCGCCACATGATGCAGCCCCTCGCCGCGCTTGGCGATGAACTTGGTAATCACGGAATCCTCGGAAGTTCCCTCGAGAAGTTCCAGGCGGCTTTCGCCGGCCGGCACCAAGGCCGCTCGAACCTTTTCATCCTCGACGACTTCCTCGCTAACAACTTTCATGCCAAGTTGCTCGTAAAACTTGCGAGCTTCGGCGATGCTCTTCACCGCGATGCCCAAATGATCGACCTTAAACATCCGCTTCTCCTTGCTTTATGTCACTCGCGCGCCGCGTTGTTATTCCGAGCCGATTTTGGCGATGAATCCCTTTTTGGGATTCCGGATTAAAACTGGTAATAACCGCGGAACTAACCCTTACTGTCATCCCTCGCTCCGCCGCGATCCCGCTCACGTTACAAAGAAGGCAAACTGCGGAGCGGGGGATCTGCTGTTCATTTCCGGCTCGCGAAATTCAAGGAACAGCAGATCCCCCGCGCGAAACAACTGCGCGAGGGATGACAGTAAGTTTTGGGTGGCGCGCCGTTCATTGAGCGCAACCCATCCCCTGCTATGGGCCAGTTGCTCAGGTTCAAAATACGGGCTAAACATGCTTGTCTCCAAAGCCCGCGACTAGTTCCTCGACCAGCGAGTAGGGATCCCGTTGGTGCTCAGCAATCTCGCGCGCATACTGCGTCAGATGCTCGGGATCGAGTTGCTCGCGAATCATGCGGTCAAGCAGCGCCTTGCGCAGCATCTCGACCAGGCGCTCGCGCCAGTTGCTCACCTTCTTGCGCAGGAGCAGATCTTTTCCCTTGAGGTACTGACGATAAGACGCAATCGCCTTCACCAGCTCAGGCACTCCGGTGCCGTCGCTCGCGACCGTCTTCACGATTGGAGGTGTCCAGTCGTCGCGACGGATGGCAAGCGTCTGCATGGCGCGGATCTCACGCTCCACGCGCTCGGCGCCTTCGCGATCGCTCTTGTTGATTATGAAGATGTCCGCGATTTCCATAATGCCGGCCTTGATCGTCTGAATATCGTCTCCCATTCCGGGAACGAGGATGACGACGGTTACGTCGGCAAGGCGGACGATATCAATTTCGTCCTGGCCTACTCCGACCGTCTCGACAAAAACGATCTCCTTGCCGGCCGCATCGAGCAGGGTAGCGACGTCGGCGGTGGCAGGAGCCAGTCCGCCGAGGAATCCGCGGGTAGCCATGCTGCGAATGTAGATGCCGGTATCGGCGTGGTGAGCCTGCATCCGGATACGATCGCCCAAAATAGCTCCGCCGGTATATGGGCTCGTCGGATCGACGGCGATGATTCCGATCGTCTTCTCCTGCTTGCGATATTCACGCGCAAGCTGATCGACAAGCGTGCTCTTGCCCGCTCCCGGCGATCCGGTGAGCCCGATTACCGTGGCTTTCCCGCTGTGCGGGAATAGCGCCTTCATCAGTTGTGAAGCCTGAGCTGAGTCATTCTCAATCGCCGTAATCGCGCGCGCGAGAGCGCGAACGTCCCCGGGCTCTCTGGCCAGGAATTCTCGCCAAAGTGCCGGGACGTAGCAATCAAGTTCGAGGCATCGCGGCAGATCCTTCGGCCAACCCGGCCTCAGGATGACAGGGTTAGAAAATGGTCTTGACTGTAAAAGGTTGCTCCCGTGGCTTGTTCAGTAGCTCTTCAGCAATTGCCGCGCAATCACCAACCGCTGAATCTCGCTGGTTCCTTCACCGATCGTGCACAGCTTCACGTCGCGGTAGTACTTCTCCGCTGGATAGTCCTTGATGAAGCCATATCCCCCGTGAATCTGCACGCCTTCATTGGCGCAGCGCACCGCTACCTCGCTGGCGTAGAGTTTCGCCATCGAGGACTCTTGCGTGGTCTTCATTCCAGCGTCTTTCATAGACGCGGCACGCAATGTAAGCAGGCGGGCTGCGTCGATCTCTGTCGCCATATCGGTCAGCTTCCACTGGATTGCCTGAAAGTCGCAAATGGGACGGCCAAACTGCTTGCGTTCTTTCGAGTACTTCAGCGCAGCTTCGAAGGCGCCTTGCGCGATGCCGAGAGAAAGCGCAGCGATGGAGATTCGTCCGCCATCGAGCACGCGCATCGCGTCAATGAATCCGTCGCCTTCCTTGCCGACGAGGTTCTCGGCCGGGATGACGCAGTCCTCGAAGATCAGTTCGGCGGTATCGCTGGCGCGCAGGCCGAGCTTGTTCTCCTTCTTGCCGGGACGAAAGCCCTTGGTGCCTTTATCCACGACGAAGGCGGAGAGTCCATGCGTGCCGGTAGTGCGATCGGTGACGGCGATGATGATTGCGACGTCGGCGTAATGTCCGTTGGTGATAAAGGTCTTGGTTCCGTTCAGTACCCAGCTCTTGCCTTTACGCACCGCCGTCATGCGTGCGCTTCCGGCATCGGAGCCCGAGCCAGGTTCGGTCAATCCCCACGCGCCGATAAACTCGCCGCTTGCCAGCTTCGGGAGGTACTTACGTTTTTGCTCTTCGTTGCCGGCAACGTAAATGTGATTCGAACAGAGTGAATTGTGAGCTGCGACGATGATGCCGATCGACCCATCGACACGCGAAAGCTCTTCAATCGCGACCACGTATTCGACATAACCCAGCCCGGCGCCGCCGTACTCCGTGGGAAACGCGACGCCCATCAGGCCCATCTTTCCCAGTTCCTTGATGGTGGCGAGCGGGAATTCGGATTTCTCATCCCACTCCATTACATGGGGACGAATCTCCGTCTCCGCAAATTGGCGAACCGAGCGCCTAAGCTGCTCTTGCTCTTCAGTGAATTGAAAGTCCATAAAACATGATGACGACGCCGTAGTTGGGGAAGGTTCCTCAAGCGGGAAAACGCATGAGGGTAAAACAGGTGAGGATATCACGCAGTGTGTCGAGTCTTGGTTATGGAAATCCGTGGTTGCCCAATTGTAAAAACTGCTGCTGCGGCCAAAATCCCGTACGCCTTGTGATTCCTCCCGCAGCGCGACGGCGCTCATTCCCGTAGCCCACGTGCGCCAACCCATGGGAATGCGTTACCAGATTGGTTATCCGGAGCCCGCAGGGCGGCATTCATTCGAAAGGGGTAGGAATGCCGCCCTGCGGGTTCACCATATTTTTTCTTCTCTGCACCCATGGCCCGCCGCACATGGGCTACAAGAGTGGCGCGCCTTCGGCGCTGGTTCGTACGCGATCCATAGCTGTGCCCCGTCAAAACCACTTCTTCTTGTGCGGCTTACAATCAACTCGGATGGCCCCTCGCACTTCAGCTCTCATCAACCCAGCGCAGCTCGCGAGTAATACGGTTCGCGTGAGCTGGAGAGCCGCGGTTCGGCTGCGCGCGGGACATCCCTGGGTTTACCGCTCCGATCTGGAAGGATCGCCGTCGCTTCCGCGTGCAGGAGTGGTTCGCGTGCTTGAGGAAGGCGGCCGTTTTCTCGGCTGCGCGATTTCCAGCTCCAGCTCGCAAATAGCGTTGCGAATGATTTCAGATCGGGACTGCGACGAGACTGAACTTCCTTCCCTTGTGTCTACCCGCATCAAAGCGGCGATCGAATACCGTAATGCGCTCCGCATTCCAGAGCAGAGCAATGCCTATCGGCTGGTGTTCAGCGAAGCCGATCAGCTTCCCGGACTTATCGTCGATCGTTACAACGACGTGCTTGCCTTCCAGGTGCTCACGCAGGCGATGGATAGGAAGGAAGTGCGTGAAGCAATTATCCAGACTCTGGAGACAGAGATTCATCCGGCAGGCATTGTTGAGCGTGTGGAAGAGCGAATTCGTGAACTCGAAGAATTACCCGCGATTGAGGCCGGTCTCATTCGTGGTGACAAGATGCAAACAATCATCGAGATGAGAGCCGAGCCGGGGAAATCTCCGCTGTGTTTTGAATATGACGCAGCCGCGGGACAAAAGACCGGAGCGTTCCTCGATCAGCGGGAGAATTATGCCGCGGCGCAGCGTTATGCGCACGGAAGCGCACTCGACGTCTTCTGTTACCAGGGAGGATTCGCCCTGCATCTTGCCCGCGCGTGCGAGCAAGTCATCGGCGTGGACGGGTCTCGCTCAGCGCTGGAAGCAGGTGAGCGCAATTTCGAATTGAACCGCAGTTCGCTTACTGCTCCGGAGATCGAGTGGCTCGAAGCGAATGCATTCGATCTGCTGCGGGATTGGTCCGATACAGGACGGAAGTTCCAGACCATCGTGCTCGACCCTCCCGCCTTCGCAAAAACCAAGAAGGCGCTTCCAACCGCGTTGCGCGGCTACAAAGAACTGAACCTGCGAGCGCTCAAAATGCTCGAGCCAGGCGGGATTCTTGTGACCTGCACCTGCTCGCATCATGTATCGCAGGAAGAGTTTCTAGGAATGCTGGCCGAATCGGCACGCGATGCTCACCGCCGCATCCGTCTCCTCGAAGTTCGCGGTCAAAGCCAGGACCATCCTGTGGTTGCGGGTATTCCTGAAACGGCCTATCTCAAATGCGTTATCGCATTTGCAGAGTAGGCTAACGCTGCTGAATTGTCTTTCGCTGCCCATGAAGCACAGGAGTAAGACTGTGCCACGTTCTGCCCAAGCTAGTCACAGGCGAGATCGCATATGTCGCAAAACAAACACATTGACTTGCTAGGCGATTGCATCGTAGCAAAAAAAAGGGATGACAATCCGCTAGCGCTCGAAATGCCGGGGGGAAACCGGGAATTGAAGGAGACTTTAAAGACTTGGTTGATTGTGGCGCCGACCTCCTCCCATGTGTTGACCCTGGCAGAGCCACAGCGGAGGGCGGCGGTGCCACGGGGATTCCCTGCATATTCCCTGCTGATTCCCTGGTGCTTCGCGAATCGCCTGTATCCATGCGGGTTCCACGAAAGAAAATTTTTTACACGGGAATAATTCCCTGCTTAATTCCCTGCAGCGGGAATTCGCGACTGCGGAAATAATGGCTTCTGCACTTGATGCTCCAGGCGAGTTCCAGTGTCGTTTCAGGAACCGTGGCCAGAACGTCTCCGCCGGACGTGACCTTCCGATTGGTATTCCGGCTGGTTTTTCATGGTCTTCAGCCAACTCCTGTGCTGAAATCAGCCAGTTCCCCCGTGGAGGCGATCATGCCAGATACACTAGTCGGCCAAGCGCCGGCAACCGGGTCCACAACAGGCAGAGTCCTCAAGACTCCGACTCAACCTGAGGTTAAATACGACGGGCAGAACGCCGGGGTACAGCAACCGCGCAGCGTGCAGTCTTTGGCGGCCGCTGTTGCAGTAAGGCGCGGCGCCAACGGCCGGGAAGCTTCACAAATGGGCATTCGTAATGGGCATGGGGTTCTATGCTCTCGATGCTGCCCTAACTGCCATGGCCCAGGATTGGATCTCGTTTGCCTTCCACGTCTACGTGCTCGTGTGCATCTGGAGAGGCTTCTCCCACGTGAGTGCCGCGAGGGAGCCTGCTCAGGTAGCCTTTCTAAGCGGCAAATAACCAGACGAGGCGAACACGAAGGTCACGAAGTCCAAAAAGCTGAGGTCACGAAGATATAGCCTTAGCTCTCTTCGTGACCTCTCGTAGTTTGCCTCCGTGACCTTCGTGTTCGCCTCGTCCGTCCGTTTGACACTCCTTTTGCAACTCCGCTAATATCTATACTTTGTGTAGTCCTGCAAGCGCCCGCCTGGGTGGTCACATCGCGCTAATCGGCCGGTGAGTTTCAGCCTGCGGTTTCATTGCTCTTTTTCGTAAGGATTGGCGGTCGCCGAGTCTGCCTGTCCCTTTTTATCCGTTTTGGAGAATTGGAATGTCTACTACTTTCCCCACTGAGGGGAAAATCGCGCGCAAGTGGTACGTGGTCGATGCCACGGACCAGACCTTGGGACGCCTCGCGACCCGGGTTGCACATATTCTCGCGGGCAAGCATAACCCGCAGTACACGCCTTTCATCGATACCGGAGATCACGTGGTCGTGATTAATGCCGCCAAGGTGAAGCTGACCGGCATGAAGGCTGGGCAAAAGGTTTATCACCGCTATACCGGGTATCCCGGCGGATTGCGTTCCGAGCAGTACGACAAGAAGCTCGCTCGCCGTCCGGAAGCGGTTGTCGAGGATGCGATCAAGGGCATGCTGCCCCATACCAAGCTTGGACGCGCAATGGCCGGCAAGCTGAAGGTATATCGCGATGACAAGCACACGCACGCGGCCCAGAAGCCCGAGCCGCTGACACTGGCGAAGTAGAGATTTTCGTAGAGACGCAGCATGCTGCGTCTCTACCATGCTGATTGAGAAAACAAGGAATCTATGGCTGATCTGGTTCAGTACTACGGCACGGGACGTCGCAAGTCGAGCATCGCTCGCGTGTTTCTGCGTCCCGGCAGCGGGAGTTTTCAGGTGAACGGGCGTCCGTTCGACAACTATTTTGTGACCGAAGCCCAGCGCGTGAGCGCAAAGTCTCCGCTGGTTAGCAGCGAGACCGGCACCACGTTCGACGTGGTTGCCACGGTAAATGGCGGCGGCGTTAACGGGCAGGCGGATGCAATCAAACTGGGCATCGCCCGCGCGCTGCTCGAGTTCAACGTCGAGCTGCGCAAAAAGCTCAAGGGCGAAGGTTTGCTTTCGCGCGACGCACGGGGCAAAGAGCGCAAGAAGTACGGACAAAAGGGAGCACGAAAGCGCTTCCAGTTCTCGAAGCGGTAAGGTTTTGGTAGAGACGCAGCACGCTGCGTCTTGCGGGGCCGCGAGAACCTTGAGTTGTACGACGATCCAAACAAGACGCAGCATGCTGCGTCTCTACTTAGTTTCACAAATCTTCCCGAACCCGAAATCCAATCAACGGGTCCGGGCCGGGAATGTAATTCTTGGGATGCAGGGCTGATCCCGGGAATGCAAACCACAAAAAGGAGGTCAATTGGCGAATATCACCATGAAGGAACTGCTCGAAGCGGGCGTCCACTTCGGGCACCA
>QIBC01000240.1 GCA_003225215.1 Acidobacteriota bacterium | reverse complement strand
AGGAGTCGGTTATCGCATGATGATTCTGCTCACCCGACGCCATAGACAAGTTGCGTATGAAACTATTCCCGAGGCATCCATCCCTGTATAGCTCTAACAGTTCAATAGATCAGTTTTTTAGGCGACACCCGCATGTTTAGACCCGCACTCATCACTACTAGCTGGGACGATGGGCACCCACTGGATCTTCGTATCGCGGAGTTGCTCGCTGAGCACGGAATGACAGGTACATTCTTTATTCCACTGCGAAACCAGACTCGTCCCCGCCTAGCCGCCGGCGACCTACGCAGCCTTTCCGACAGCGGCTTCGAGATCGGCAGCCACGGCATGCTCCACCGTAATCTGCTTGCCGTTCCGCGCAGCGAACTTCGCTGGGAGATCGCGGACTCCAAGTCAGAGCTTGAACAACTCATCGGTCGTCGCGTGAGTCTCTTCTGCTATCCAATCGGCAGGCATAACAAGGAGATCGTTAGCGAAGTTGAGCGCGCAGGGTACGACGGCGCTCGTACGATTCGCATGCTCTGGACCCGTGTTGACTTTGACCGCTTGCATATTCCGACGACACTCCAGGCATACCGCCACACCCCTGCGGCATATATGAGGAACCTGCTGCGGCGCGGCGGAGTTCATGATGTGGTCGATTACTGCGTGTCACTTCGGAATTGCAGTTCATGGGTGGAACTCGGCTGCCGACTCTTTGATCGTGTGCTTCGCGAAGGCGGTGTCTGGCACCTCTATGGCCATTCCTGGGAGATCGAGAAACATGATCTCTGGGGAGAACTCAAACAGATTTTGGAGTACGTCGGCGGTCGGGCCGATGTGCGTTATGTACGAACTGTAGATACTCTTCCATCGAACTCTCTTTGCCTTCCCCAGATCGCCTAATCGATTGCCCAGTCCTGCTGAAATGAGAATACTCACAGCTCACAACTACTACCACTATCCCGGTGGCGAAGACGTGGTCTTTGCCCAGGAGAGGTCGTTGCTGGAAAGACACGGGCATGAAGTATTCAGCTATGAACGCAGCAACGATGAGTTGGAATCCAGGAGCCTTCTTCCTCGCATACTTGGAGCCGCCGCATCCGTCTGGTCTCGTACAACGTATTCAGAATTCTCGCAGCTTCTGAGGCGACTCTCTCCTGATGTGGTGCACGTGCATAACACGTTCTTGGCTATGTCACCTTCTGTTTTCTCAGCTTGCAAGGACGCGCGAATTCCTGTGGTGCATACCATACATAACTACCGGCTTCTCTGTGCCAACAGTGCGTTCTTCCGCAACGGCGGACCTTGCGAAAAGTGTGCAGGAGGAAATAGGTGGCATGGAATTGCGAACGGTTGTTACCGCTCTTCGCGTGTTGCCACCAGCATAGCCACGTCCACCATCGCCTATAACTGGCAACGCGGAACCTGGACTGATGGTATCGACCGATACATTGCTCCCAGCCACTTCGTGCGCGAGAAGTTGATCTCAGCCGGATTGCCAGGGGAGCGGATTACGGTCAAGCCACATTTCGTAGAACCCGACCCGGGAATTATTGACCGGCGCGAGAACTACGCGGTCTTCGTTGGTCGTCTCTCTCCGGAAAAGGGAACGACAATCATGCTCAAGGCGTGGCAGAAACTTGGCGATGTCCCATTACGGATCGTCGGCGATGGACCGGAGCGCACCGAACTCGAAGCTTTGTGCCGACAGGAAAAATTGAACGTGCAGTTCACAGGGAAGCTTCCGCGGACGAAGGTCCTTCAGTATCTACAACGGGCGCGACTGCTCGTCTTTCCCAGCATCACCTACGAGAGTTTCGGAATGGGAATCATCGAGGCCTTTGCCTGTGGAGTGCCTGTCGTCGCATCAGACCATGGCGCGATGCGCGAGCTGGTGCAGCACGGGCATACGGGATTGCGATTTCGCCCGATGGATGTCTATGACCTCACGCGCAGCATACGCAAGCTGTGGAGCGATGAGGAGTTGCTGGCCCAAACCGGCCACAACGCTCGCCAGGAATTCGAGCGCAGGTACACGGCAGAGGCAAATTATCGCGCACTGATCGAGATCTACGAGGGCGTGCAAAATGCTCACAGGCCTCCTGCTGCGGTCACTATCCCCGCTGCCGCATAACAGAGTTGTTGAATTCATTTTTCGTTTCGGAAATTAGGAGACTTCACATGAGTCTAGCAGTCATCACCGGCTCTGCCGGTCTGGTCGGATCGGAGGCAGCGGCCTATTACGCCGCTCAGGGCTGGGACGTGATTGGCATCGACAACGACATGCGCAGCTACTTCTTCGGCGCCGAGGCCTCGACGCGATGGGTTCGCGAACGCCTCGCAAGCAAGTACCGCAACTATATCCACCGCGAGGTTGACATACGCAACACCGACGAGATCGTCGGGATCTTTCGCAGAGCCGGCAATGAGATAGATCTCATTATTCACGCGGCAGCGCAGCCCTCTCACGACTGGGCGGCAACCGATCCTTCTACCGATCTCGGCGTGAACACGAACGGAACCTCGGTGCTGCTTGAAGCTACGCGGCGCTACTGTCCAGAGGCGGTATTCATTTACATGTCCACCAACAAAGTGTACGGCGACACGCCCAATTTCCTGCCGCTCATCGAACTCGATTCGCGTTGGGAGATTGATCCGTCGCACGCGTACAGTGAAGGCATTCCAGAAACCATGTCTGTGGACCACACGCTACACAGCCTCTTCGGAGTTTCTAAACTCGCAGCAGATATGCTCGTCCAGGAATACGGCAAATATTTTGGAATGAAGACTGCCTGCTTCCGTGGAGGCTGCCTCACTGGACCAAATCACTCTGGAACGCAACTGCACGGCTTCCTCTCCTACCTGATGAAGTGCGTCGTCAGCGGAACTTCCTACAAGGTGTTCGGCTACAAGGGCAAGCAGGTGCGCGACAACATTCACAGCGCTGACCTGATTCAGGCGTTCGACGAGTTCTATCGAGCCCCGCGCAGCGGAGAGGTCTACAACATGGGCGGCGGACGCTTCAGCAATTGCTCCATGCTCGAGGCCATCGAGATATGCGAGCAGATCTCAGGCGAGGAGCTGGATTGGGAATACGTGGAGACTCCGCGCAAAGGCGATCATCAATGGTGGATCAGCGATTGCTCACGATTCCGTTCGCACTTCCCAACTTGGAAGCAAGAGTACGACGTGCGCCGGATTCTTGAGGAGATTTGTGAGGCGAGCGTCGAACGCGTGCCCGTGCTGCGCGCGGCTTAACGCATAGGCTCCTGATCACTTTGGGAGATTTATGATCGATCGCGGTAAGCACAACCTCCTGGGCATTCTGGTCGACACTGTGGACTACGAAGCTGTTGTCGACCGGGTTCTGGATGCAGCGCGCGAGCATCGGGGCGCCGCGATCTCCGCACTCGCCGTTCATGGGATTATGACGGGGGTCTTGGATCCCACACATCGCTATCGGCTGAATCGATTTGACCTAATTGTTCCCGACGGACAGCCGGTACGGTGGGCCTTGAACCTGATGTATGGCACACGACTTGAAGACCGCGTATATGGTCCTGAGCTCACACTTCGGGTTTGCGCGCGTGCAGCAGAAGAGCAGGCGCCAGTCTTCTTTTATGGCAGCACGCAGCCGGTGCTCGAACGAATGCAATGCAATTTATTGAAGCGTTTTCCCAGACTTCAAATCGCCGGCATGGAGCCATCGAAGTTTCGACGTCTTACGCCGGAGGAGGCGATTGAACTGAGCACGCGCATTCGCCAGTCCGGAGCAACCATTGTCTTTGCGGGACTCGGCTGCCCGCGGCAAGAAACATGGGCTTACGAATTCCGGGATCTCGTAAGTATGCCGATTCTCGCGGTCGGCGCGGCCTTTCCCTTTATCGCCGGAGAGGTGCGTCAGGCTCCGGAGAGGCTGCAGAGAATAGGAATGGAATGGTTCTTCCGCCTCTGCATGGAACCCAAACGACTCTGGCGACGTTACGCATTCCTGAATCCCGCATACGTCGCTTTGGTGACGATGCAGTGCGCACGAATCAGAACCTTCGATACCGAGGGAATTATGCCGGAATCAAGCATGCTCTTCGGATAGCCGTCGAGCAGAACCCAATCAGTCAGCCACCCGATGTGGGTGGCTGATTTTTTTTTGTGGCTCTGCGGTCCTCGTCCGGATGTAACTTCGCCTGAGGGGTTCATCCTATTCTGCTGGGTGGAGTTTTCCTTCATCCTGAGCAGGTGAGCAAACATCAGCGTCTGATCTCAATGATTCTTCTCGTGATTCTTGCCTTCTTCATCGGCTGCGGAGAAACCCAGAAATCCAACACAACGACATCCCCGTCTACGCAGACGACACCGTCTACTCAGCTTGCTTCGTCTGGTGTCTCTGCGCAGTACTTCGGAATGCATGTGCACGATCCGAAGAATTGGCCTTCTCTCTCGTTTGGAGCAACGCGCCTGTGGGATGCAGGGGTCACTTGGCCGAGCCTGGAGCCGACTCGGGGGCAATGGAACTTTTCCCGGTTGGACAACTTTGTGTCGCTCTCGGAGCAAACGCACGTAAGCGTGCTCATGACTCTGGGATTCTCGCCACAGTGGGCTTCCGCCCGGCCGAACGAATCTTGTCCTTACGGTCCTGGGGAAGCTGCGGAGCCGCTCGACATCCAAGATTGGCGCGACTTCGTGCAAACAGTTGCGACAAGGTACAAAGGACGGATCCATGAATACGACATCTGGAACGAACCGAGCGATCCAAATTTCTTTACAGGAACGCCGGCCAAAATGGTCGAGCTTGCCGGAGAAGCATACAAGATCCTCAAGCAAGTAGATCCGACGATCACCGTTGTAACTCCAGGTCCGCCGGGTGACACTGGAAAGGCTTGGCTTGATACCTACTTGTCTCTGGGCGGAGGTAACTACGCCGATGTGATCGGATATCACTTTTATGTCAATCCCGACCCGCCCGAGAGCATCGCTTACATGGTTTCGGATGTTCAGGCGATCTTAAAGAAGTATGGTCAAGCAGGAAAACCGTTGTGGAACACCGAGACGGGCTGGCACTGGCCCGCAAGCTTCACTCCCGAGCAGGAATCAGCTTACCTCGCTCGTTCTTACCTCCTGAGTTGGGGAATCGGCGTCAGCCGCTTCTATTGGTATGCTTGGGACGATCATGACTGGGCCACTTTGCAGTTAACGAACGCTGATGGAAGCACGCGACCGTCAGCTCAGACATTCGCCGTGGTGACAGGCTGGATGCTGAACTCCGATGTTTCGAAATGCTCATCAGACGCCGGCGGCACGTGGATATGCAACCTATCGCAAGGAACGGTCACCTCCCATGTGGTCTGGAACCAGAACGGGACTTCCACCTTCTCCATTCCTCAAGGCTGGAACCCCACTTTAATGATCGATGATGCGGGACAACGCACGACTCTCTCCCCCGGAGTCGCGGTGTTGCAAATCAGCCCGGCACCCGCATGGTTAGGAACAGGTTCATAGGAGCTGTTCGGCTGTTCGATTGGACTGATTGCTAATTGCTGGCTTTCCGCAACTGCCTTCGTTCACCACTCGTGCTGGTTAGTTCTCTGACGGGTCGTACCTCGATACTGCCCACACGAGCCGGGGGAATTTGCGAGGCAATTTGGATCGCGTCGTTTAGGCTGGTGGCCTCAATCAAATAGAACCCAGCCAAGCACTCCTTCG
>QIBC01000239.1 GCA_003225215.1 Acidobacteriota bacterium | reverse complement strand
ATACGAACTTCCCGAACTAGCTGACGACGAGTCGGTGGCCTAAAATGGCAATCCAGCGCCGAAAGACAAAATCTCCGCTGCCGCCATTCGAGGAGTTTGAAGAAAGATTCCGGCAAGCATTCGGGCGTGACATGACGCGGGAGGAACGCCGGTTCTACCGCTTGACCAACATCGTGCTTGAGGAGGATTTCGTTAACGCTTCTCATGCCCACACTGATTCAATGATTCCAGAAAATAATGGATAGCAAGTTTATCGACTTCTTGAAGCAAGATGTCGCCAAATGGCAAGAGGCGGCCACGGCAGTTGATGAATTGCTGTCTCACTTGCCCGAAGCCGACCAAAAAATATGGAGCGGACGTGCTGCCTATTACAGGAATAACGCGAAGCTGATGCGCGATCTAGTGGAGCAGATTGTGCAAGGGACGCTTGGGTTTTCTACCGTGCTCGCGTTGAGTCAGATAGTTTCAAGCTGCTGGCTTTGAATACTTGAAATACACCGGGCAGACGTGTATACGGCTAAGCACGCGCAAGACATTGGGATTCGGGCTTGCGCCGATCAGCAAGCCACAAGCGTGACAATAGCATTCCATCAGTTCAGGATGGAATTGGCTGCGCTTCCAAACACACAACTTCTCGTCCGATGAGGGCGTCGGCACAATATTCCCGATAGATAAGGTGAGTATCTGGATTATCTCACCGGAAAGACTTCACTGCGGAACACATTTCTCTAACGTATCGATGACCTGCCCTGGATTCCTGTCACTCACTACGCAGTCAACACCGTGTGGCGCAGATCGTGTAGCACCCGAACCCCGCACGAGAAGCACAACTGGAATGTGCGGAGAAACAGCTTTCAGTGATTGGGCGAGGGACCAATTCTCGGCTTCCGAGAGAAAGGTCTCATCAATGATCGCGGCGCTAATTCGATTGTTCAGGCATACAGCCACAGCCTGGTCAGGAGTGGCTGGAGCAATAACGAGATAGCCATTTCGGTCTAGAAGATTCTCCAGCAGCTTGTAACGTCCCCCGACCAGCATGAGGACAAGGTTTCGTTGACCTTTGGCTAACGTTTTCTTTTTTCCCACCGTGTTGAACAACCCCGTAATTTGTGTGGACACACATAGGACGCAGGCGTAGTGGGCAATGGATTATGGCACATTCGTTGACACTTCTTTGCGCTGATGACAAGACGAAAAAAACTCATTCGCTTAGAACAGCCAGAACGCGCTGAGGCCCTGATCGTCTCGCATATTGAAATCATCTTCCCAAATGACCATGGTAAGAGCTTACGTTGTGTGCGTCAGTGCAGGCCAGATAACGCTTGTAACGGCGACGCCGAGCCGACCGTTGTCTTTTCTCAAACTTCATGACACTTCAGTAAAGAGCGTAGGTTACCATGGTGACCTTGTTCGTATGCCTAGAAGTAACAATCATTAGTAGATCCCGGCAAGCTCGCTCGGCATAAAAATGAGTTCAGCACCCGCTCCCCGGCCCCGCACCAAGGCTGTTCCCAGAGTCGCACTAGTACGGCTAGACGAATCAACAAGTGAGACGCTAACCAAAGCCTTTGCACAGTGTTGCGTTGAGGCGGTTCCGTTCGCAGAAGACTTCGCCCGACGCCTTGGCATGGAACAGTTTCAGGGCTGCGTAGTGAGGCTGGACGAGCATGCCTCGGCTGTCCTCGAAGCGGTACGCTCCTCCAGGTCGAACCACAGAATGATTCTCTATGGAATCTTGCCTCGCGACGTTGATGTGCGGCATTTTTCCAGGTACGGGATTAATACGCTGATTAATGATCCCGTAAGTCGCAGCGAGGCTCTCAACATTGCCCGTTCTACATGCTCACTCTTGCTGCATGAACTGCGTCGCTACGTGCGCATCCCGCTCGTGATTGAGATCGCAATAGAAGGTCCCTCGGGAAGGTATTCTGGCTCGAGTCGGGAGATCAGCGGCGGAGGCATGTCCGTCCAGTTGGCCCGACAGGCTTCTCTTTCAGACAAACTGCGTCTCTCGTTCACCTTGCCGGAGAAGCCAGCCGTCAGCATCGAGGGTGCCGTGTGCTGGCAGAAAAGTTCTCTTGTGGGATTCCAGTTTCAAGACTCTGATCCAGCCCGACAAGTCGTAAGGAGTTGGATCAACTCTTTCCTTGGTCTTGATTAGGCTCTCTAGCAGCCTGTCGCATCCGCAAGGAAAATCGAAGCGTCCTTCCGTCTGAAGTGGGCGTTTCGCTTCGTCCCTAAACAGTACAACCTGAGTTGCTGAATTGGCATCGACCATGCCGATGGGGGATATTCTCACGCCCTATCGAACATGAATTCGATGAGCAGGCGAAAGCACAATCCGATTCAGGACCATTCGGCCTATTGGGCGAACTTTGCTGGATTTGGGATCATTCCTCAGAAGCCGCCATACTTCCCAAAAGGCATCAGTTGGGAGGAATTCGAGAATACATTCCGTCTTGCTTTTGGCAGAGATATGACGCTAGACGAAAGACGGTGGTTTGAACTCTCGCGGCTTGTTGAGGACGGCTTGGATCAGCGTGACGTAGGCAATCAGCTTAAAAGACGAGCTTATTGACGTTCTGGGCTCTCATTCTAGGCTACTGCGCCTTTGGTTTTCTTTCGTTTTCTGGCGTTTACGATTGTCCAAATCGAGTGAAACCAGCGGTACTCATCAGGCGTCATTTCACGACCAAAGGCTTCACTAAACTTTTGCTCAAATTGCTCCCAAGTGATGTCGTCGTACACGTACATGCACGCTTCAGATGCGTAATCCAGCAACTCTCGTTGGCAGCTTTCATGACTAACTTGTGGAAATTCCTTCCGGCAGAGGCCAAAGATTCTCAGGTCATCCAATCGGGAGGCGGATCAGCCATGCCCCAAATGTTTTCAGGACAGTCAAGCTCGATGCCGAATTGTGACGCCTCATACTCCGCGAACACGACTGCTGCTCCAGCAGACCTTCCTGTGCCATGCACGTGCAAGGTAATGCGGTCTCCGAGTTTGAGCGGAGCAGCGATCCTGACTAGTGCGCCGTGAAGATTTACGGTGATGGTTTCGCCGGCATACGCGAATCTCTCACCTTGTATCTCGATGAGCACGTCGGCTGCTATGCGGGTGCTACGACGAGGGGTGGAAACCTTGGTCGGAATTGAAACGACCATTTCATGCCGCCCCCGACAATGTTGTTTGAAGCCACGGTTCAATAGCAGCCTAGCTTGTTGCTCCGTGTTGCGTATGAAGGCATGTAGTCGATGTTCGCACAATGAGCACACGCCATAGATGTGTGCAGAATCCTGATGGCTGATAAGCAGCCTTGGCTCTTGACTGCTCTCCAGTATGTCGGGCCGAGAGGCCGGAGCGGAGCCGATAGCTGTGTCTCGACCCATGACAAATGCTACTTCAGTAGGATAACGAAAGGGAGAGTACTGAAGTCACCCGCACAGGTGGAGTTACGGTGGATTCAAAATGGAACCGCCCGGGAACGATCACCGGCAATCAGTACCGGAAGTCGGCGGTTCTACGTCAGATTCAGGAACGAACTTTGAAGGAACTTTCCCGACTCACGTGTGGGGCATCCAAAGTTTGCAAGCTGCGGGTTGCAAGCTGTAGTTCAGAATGCAGCTTCATGAGTGCCGTACTTAAGTACATCGGCTTTTTCTGTCATCCACGCTACTGGTCTGCAGCATATGAGTTCTTTGGCCTGATTCTGCAATTGCTCAAAGAACTTCATGAAGTACATCAGTGACTCGGCATTGCGGCTTCCACTGGTACGCTCTTCCCGCAGGGCAGCAATGCGACTAATTCCGCTGCCACGACCATCTCCTGAATCCATTCGGAGCGGATGACGGGCAATTCGGAAATTATCGGATCGGGACCAGCTATTCAGACTTTTCGAGCATCCTGCTAAGTCACCTGAGCGTGGCCCAGGTGGTCGGCTCCAAAGCTATCGCCGCGAGTCCCCTGGATTGAAGAACCTCAGAGTGATCTCCAATCGGCGAACAGCAGTGTCGTCGATTTTGTAGCTCATGAATCCCAACGGTTCCACAAGATTCAACAAGCGAGGTTTCCAAGTGTTTGATTCTAAAGAGGCAGTTTTGGGTAGGTCACCTGATCCCAAACCGCGTACACATCCCATATTGGAACATGCTGAATTCTGTTGAATGTTGTTGCTTTAGATTGAATCAGTTGCGGCCTGCTCATTGAAGCTTGTTGAAAGCTGTTGATTCAGAGTGCTCTTTTGCCTACGAAATTAACTACACCCATGGCTTCCCATTTTGGTCACGTTGCGTGTGGCAGAATGTGTTTGTTAAAACGGCAGCTGTGCTTTCTCTCTCTGATCTTTGGTTGATTCATGTGCAGTCAGTGTCTGGGGATGATCCTTCTATAGTCAACTTCCAGCTAGCGGCCACTCGGAAGTGATCGACCCACGATGCGAATCGAATGCCGGCCCTCGTGTAAATCACGAGACTAAACCGACGACTTGCGCGCCAGTGCTAGACTGACGCAGCTGAGGTATTTCGGGTGGAGAAAACCATCCAGTCCGCCCAAGTGGTTCGCTTTGCGACCTTTGAGGTCGACCTTGAGGCGGGAGAGCTGCGTAAGGCTGGGCTGAGGCTTAGATTCACTGGGCAGCCGTTCCAGGTTCTCGCCATTCTGCTCGAGCAGCCCGGCACTATCGTTACTCGCGAGCAATTGCAGAAACGTCTGTGGCCCAACACCTTCGTCGATGTTGATCACAATCTGAATAGCGCGATCAACCGGATTCGCGAAGCGCTCGGCGACTCGGCAGAAAATCCTCGCTTCGTTGAAACCCTGCCGCGGCGGGGTTATCGATTCATTGCGCCCATAGACTGCAGCCTCCATGTGCAGGCGATCGAGGAAGCATGTCAAGACAGTGAACGCAAACCTGCTGCGCAAGCTCGCACCTTTCGCTTTTGGGCTCTGCTAAGCGGGATTGCGGTCCTGTTGTTGGCAGGGACAGGCTTGCCTTCAGATTACTCAGGGGCCAGGTAATCACTGGCAACCGGACTGGTCACCGGATGGGAAATATATTGTCTATCGTTCCGAGGCAGGCGAAGGCGGCCTTTACGTAATTCCCGCTTTGGGCGGGGCAGGATTAGAACGGCAGGTCGCCTCCTTCGGATATCACCCGCGTTGGTCCCCCAACAGTTGGCAGATTTTATTCGATACACAGTTCCACGTTGTAATCGGTGCTAGAGACCGGTTCTATGTCGTCGACGTAGATGGCGGCGCACCCCGAGAGGTCGGCGCCGGCTTTTTCTCGCTGGGTACTGCCGAAGTGGAGGGCCGCGCAATTTCTGCCGCGTGGCATCCTGATGGAAAGAGAATCTCTATTTGGGCGGGCGGCTGGACTTACATTCCAACCATTTGGATCGTGGCCATTGCTGACGGCGCCGCAACAAAGATCGAGATTCCCCCCAGAATTCAAGGACAGTTGGTCGAAGTGGGTTTGGGTGCGGGACAGTTTGAGGGGGGATGGGATTTCAAATTCTCCTGGGCGCCTTCGGGGACAGGAATCTACTTCGAGCGTACTTTTCGCGGTGCGCGAAATGTCTGGCGGATGAGTATCGATCCCAGAACCGCACGCGCTGTTACTTTGGAACGAATCACCACCGGCCCTGGGAACGACACAGACCCTTCTCTTTCTCCAGACGGCAAAAAGCTCGCTTTTGCTGCCGAATCCAGCCATGTCCGGGCATGGATCTTTCCCTTCGACGGGATTCGAGGCCGAATAACTGGAGCCGGGCGCGCCGTGACTTCAGCCGCAATGCTCGCTTGTAATAACGTCCTGTCGCGCAATGGCAAGAGGCTGGCTTTTGTCGGTAGTCTCGCCGGCAAACAGCAGCTATGGGAAAAGTCCTTACCAGATGGGCCGGAGGCTCCAATTGTAGCTTTAGATTCGTATATTCGATCCGCTCCGCGATTGTCGTCTGATGGTACCAAGCTGGCCTACCAACGCAGGCAACTTTCGACTGGCTATCGCCAGCTAATGATTTGGTCCACTCAGAGCCGCAACGAGGAACCACTCACAACACCGAGGAACAAGTACAGCATCTACCCATTCGATTGGTCGCCGGATGGCAATTCACTCCTGCAGTTAGGGACGTAAGCAATAACGTGGAATCCAGCTTGTACGTGATCTCCACAAGCGGAGGATCGCGAATTCGCATCACGGAAGGTCACCCCTGGGATGCCAAGCCTAGCTGGTCTCCCGATGGAAAGACGATCTATTTTATTTCTCGCCGGGGCGGCGCCTTCAATGTGTGGGGAATTCGCTTTGATCCAGTAAAGGGCAACTCGGTTGGAGAACCTTTCGCGGTGACATCGTTTGAGAACAGTGGCCCGACCGTCCCCGATAGCATGCCGGATGTCGAATTGTCAGTAACCGACGACAAGCTCGTGCTCACTATGGAAGAACGCTTCGGCAATCTCTGGATTCTGGACACCCTAGACCGCTGATGGATTCGTCACTCCCACCCGAAGATTCCATTTTGGAAATCGAAGGAAACTCTTCGGAACCCGAGAGCTGCAAACCCCATGAGACCATCAAAGCCGGACTTGCGTGCGAAATCTACGTCCGCTATTTGCAGTGTGTGCACACCTAAGCTCTCTTTGCCGAGCGCTACTGCCGCGCGAAAGGAGTGTGCCGGAGTTGCGCCAGCAGTTGTCGCCATTAAGGCAGGAGGAACCGAGGGCAGCGGGGCAAGAGGTGTCTTGAGCCGGTTGCGAAAAACCAGCAATCCTGGAGTTCCAGAATCAAGTAGCAAACGGACTTCCTCTCGCTCGATCATGGTCTTTACGGTGAGCAACGGAGTTCTGGTTACAAATGGTACCGTGTGTTTGGTCGGGGGAATGGATCCAAAGACGATCTTTCCCTTTCTGTAATCAATGCTGAAGTTGCATCTGCTCAGGACGTCAATACCAACGATTCCCGCCACAGAAATTCCAAAATTCTGCTTCAAGAACCCGAGATCCTGCACGACCACTCGGACATCCTCCGCGGATATTGCTCCCAACTCGATATGCGGGAGGACGAAGCTCTGTGTCTGAGTGGCTCCAGTAAACGTTTGCAGCGATTCCGTATTGCCGCGCAGGTTGAGCCGGCTGATTATTAGTTTTGAGAGCGCGGTGTGAGTTGTTCCTGTATCGAGGATAAGGTTTAGTCGGGTGATCGACCCGATACTGCCCTTCACGACGATCAGATTGTCGTTGTACAGCTGAAACGGTATCTCGGTAACCGGCGGTGATGACCTTCCATCATCTGCGTCTGTCGCTGAGGTCGTTCCGAGGCACATTGAGCTATACACACTCATTGTTAAAAGCAGGGCTACAAGTACTCCCAGCGTTCGACTAAGCCAAAGCCGCCTGTTCCCAATCTGGTTTTGCTGAAGGTTTAGGCACGCCCATTTGACCATTTCCATGTCGTCCTCCGGCGCGCCGGTTGCGCGTCGAGGGCGACATTGGGCCGGATGAGAAGCTACTTCAATGGAAGACGAGTCGATTACGTCTCAGAAGAAGGTCGAAAGAGAGTCGCTGGCTAATCAGTTCAAATCAGGAAGGTTACAGAATCTTGTCACTGGCTTGCGCTGCAAGGGTTAAGTAAAGCAAAGTTGACCGGACCGCCGAAAAGAATAAGGGTGGACAGTTGGAGACGTTGGCCTGAAAGCTTGAGGATCTAAACGGAGAAGCCTTTCGACCCGCATTCTCCGTGCTCTCGAGGTGGTGGCAATTCGCTCTGGACTAGATGTGAGTTACGGATATCTTGACGGATGACGGGACGCTCGGAAATTATCGATTCGGAATTACTACTCAGGGATTCTCGAGCTTCTTGCGCCATCCACCTGGGCGAAGCCCAGGCGGTCGGGTTTTGACATCGTCTTCCAACATCCATCATTTGAAGAGTTTTCGCGTCCCGTGCGGTGGTGCCAAGCTGAGGTGTCGCTGATTTTGTAGGCAAAGCATCCTCACGCTTCCACAAGACTCAACAAGCGAGGTTTCCAAGTGGTTGATTTTAAAGATGCAATTTCCGGTAGATCACCTGATCTCGAACCACGTGCAAAGCCTATATTGGAATATGCTGTTGAATTTTGTTGCTTTGGATTGAAGCAGTTGCGGCCTGCTGATTGAAGCTTGTTGAAACTTGTTGACTCAGAATGCTCTCGTGCCTACAAAATTAGCTACACTTATGACTTCCCATTTTGGATCACGTTGCGTGTGGCAGCCGTGTTTTAACCGGCAGCTGTGCTTTTCTCTCTGATCATCGGTTGATTTGCGTGCAGTCAGTGTCTGGGGGATGATCTCTATGGTCAACTTCCTAATAGCCAACCACTCGCCAGTTGATTCTGTCGTTCGCGAGAGTGGATATTCAACTGCATCAAAACAGCATATGGGATTCAAATGAGTACAGTGAATAAGAGTGATCTCACGGCTTTGGGCGCGGAAGAGATCCTGACGGCGGCACCTGGATGGCACACCACAGTTCGCGAACCTGAAGTGTCAATGAATCGAAATACAAGCCATTTGAACCGAGAGGCGGCGGGCCGCGCCTCGTTCGGTTGCGTGTAGGTCCTAAAGGCCGAGTTCGACTGACCTCAAAGCTGACAGCGTTTCTTCAGGCGGCGTTTCACTGCAGCGTAACCAGCACCTCGATTAGTCCGCTTCCTTCGCGCATTGGTTGAAGGGCTTTACCAACCACCGCCCGCAGCATGCGCCCTTTGTCGGTTCCTTTCATCGCATAGCCGGGAGTGCTGGCTGTCACGAGCAAGTCGCCTGCTTCGATCGGGCCGTTCTCGGCAGAAACCTTGCAAGGGACGATGCCAACGATTGCCAGCGGAACGTGCGTTCCTGAGTCGCAAAAGACTGATATTCCCGAAAAGGAGGGTCCAATGAAGTCGATGAGAGTTGTTTCCGAAGTATTGGCTTTCGCTATGATGTTGGCACTAGCAAATCCACAATCCAAGAAATCTCAGACCACAAGAGGTCCATGTACTCATTTGGCGCTCTCACTTGCGTAGCAGAAGAATAACCGTAGCAAAACCAGCGCGATCAGACCGATTCGCCAGAATCCATACAAAGATTCATACCCAGCAGTATCCGTGCATTGTCATCAGCTCGGCGCTCGTTCTTCCCAAATAGTCGGATGCGCAGAAATACGACTGCTCCTACCGAATGAACCATTGGTCGATTTCAACGAATCTGGAAATCGTCGAACTCGGTATTATGTAATGAGGGCGACTGATGAAGACCGTCATACTTGCGCTGCTGACGGGCTTGGGGGTTTTGGCCCCTATCTGGTGGTACGTCAGAATGGATGCCATCAAAGCGTGGCATGGTCTTCCCGCGACTTTCACCCCGCTTGATTCTGCAGGCAAACCCGTGCCCTTCGAGCACCGCCACGAGCGTTATCTGAAGGTAGCCGAGGTCATGATGACTGTTGCCTCTGCGTCTTTGGTTTTTATCCCAAGCTCCCGGCTCAGCGTCTACAAGAACGCGTGTGCGTTTGCGCTTATCCTTTTGGGTCTTTGTGTACTGTACAGCGTCGGATTCATGGCACTGCTCACTTATTTCTACGAACGCTTCTTATATAACGATCAGTCGTATCTGCCGTGGAAATATGGATTGTTGCATGCTCTCGGCTTTGGCGCGCTGTTCTGTTTTGCCCTTGCGTATATCGTTCTGGCAGGCGGTGTTGCAAGTTCCGTGATCTACGCAAATGCTCCCCCCCGGGCGACCGCCAGCTTTGCCCTTCTAAATATCTGGGCAGCAGCCCGCCTCGAAAAAAGCCCACACTAAGTAAAGCACCGAGAGTCACATCGAATGCCAAACAGAAGCCCGGCCACCAGTGCGGCACCCCGGGATTTTTGATGAATATGTGGTGAGTACGGTCGAAGACTCCATGCCCAACGAGGCCAGCGACTACGAACCAAAGATTTTGTTTGAAACCGACAACGATGCTCTCTGATACGCGGGAACACGCGCTGCGACATACGCACTTAATGCGAGGTCCACCGCCAGGCAGGCAATTGCGTACCAGTCTGGAATGTAAGTCGAGTTCCGATAGTGCCAGGAATCCCAAGCTAATCCGTGGGCCACGATTCCGATGGCAAGGAACCAGGGCGAGCGCTTCAAACCGAGAACGGCAAGAGCGGCAAATATGATTACGCCCAGAACCTCTATCCAAAGCCAGTGGTTAACCGCACGTCCTGTGGAGGCGAACAGGTAACGTGCCACATAGACAAGCGGCATGCCCACAAGGAACGCCGCAAGCAAATTTCGCTCAAAGCTCACTCCACGCAGTCCTTGCCAACGCGTTGCCCATAAGAAAACAACGACGACGACCGTAGCGACTGCGGCAAGCAGGCATGGGTCGCCAGACACTTGCCACGGAGCTATGTAAAGCATCCA
This sequence comes from Acidobacteriota bacterium, assembly GCA_003225215.1. GTDB lineage: Bacteria > Acidobacteriota > Terriglobia > Terriglobales > Acidobacteriaceae > Gp1-AA112. The sequence continues at coordinate 1,681 of QIBC01000239.1, read as the reverse complement.
CGCAGTGACGACAGAAACGATAATCAGGACCACCGTCTGAGCGGTCTCTTGTGCTGTGGTTAGGCCTGCACGCGCATGCGGCGTCGTATTCATGTTGGCATCGTCTTCCTTTGTGTCTGGATGTTCAGCAACCCAAGGCGATCTAGGGCGTGGCGTGCAAGCGTCAGCCCGTCAACCGAGCGCGATTCACGGTGAAGTCCACAAATTCGTTTGCGAAATATCCACTTGCTTATAGAACACGCAATAATCATTAGCAAATCTTCGGGTGTGCCGTGCGCTTCGAGCCGCTATGCGCTAAATCGAGCCTTTTCAATACCATGTCAAAAGTGCTTCCGTGCGGGCGTTTTTGCCGCAAAATCATTGAAAAGATTGGTGAGCGCAGAAGGAATCGAACCTTCAACTTACTGATTAAGAGTGGGAACTTGGATGACGGTTTATTCACAATCCCATTTTGAAATCAACCACTTACTCAAAACCAAGCCCATACAAAAGCATCTCGGCGAAGTCATAAAAGAAACCCATATTGGCGCGTAGCGGCTCGAAGCGTATGGCACGTTTATGGCAACAGGTGAACCCGGCATTCTTGAACTCTGCTAAGTTTGCATACGGTTGGTGTCGCGAGCGACTTTTCTTACTGCTCCCCTGGTCGCGAATCAGAATGTCAGGAGCAAATTCCTTTACTTTTGCGCAATTTTACAGTGGCGCTTCAACCGTTCATTCCTATGAGAGCGTGCCAGTTTTGGAATGTTATAAACCCTCGAATGGCAGCCTAAACAGGGATCTTCACTACGGATTTGCAAATCGTCACAGGCCTCCGTGCATGATTTTTAGTGTAGGCCTTCCAGCAACATTAAATTGCTTTGCAGCTTTTCGGGACGCGGATAGAGGAGCCACTCGCCGTCAGGCGAGACAGCCAGGCCATCGGACCAGGTTTCGGCTTTCTCCAAGGGAACTATTGGAGTGACTCTTCTGGTCTTGAAATCAAAGAACTGAATACCAGGAACTGGTTTCGCGGAGCTGTTCAAGAAATAAATTCCCTCCCGTGTCAACGCCCAATCGGCGTAAAAGCGCCCCTCCAACTCTGGCAATACTAGTTCCTCATTTCCTCCGCTAACCGCCACTCTCCAAATGCCTGGCGAAGCTGGCCCCTTGCTGTAGTACACCCATCGATCATCTGCCGAGATGACTGGCATGTAGCCGCCATCCTGAGTCACCTGCAAGGCTGCGCCGCCAGTACGCGGAATTTTCCAAACCTGCCAGCTCTTATCGCGTCTGCCTGCGAAATAGATCCACTGGCCGTCGGGTGAGAAGCTCGGGACCTCCGCATTCAAGTCTTCGGTATCGAGCCGTTCCGGCGCGCCGCCGCTGGCTTTGACCACAAAAATACTGGAGTGTCCTGCTCGCCGCGAATCATAAGTAATCTCACGATTATCGGGCGACCACCGTGGATAGAGTGAATTGCCGTCATCGGTATGGGTCAACTGGTGCAGGTTATTGCCATCGCTGTTACACGTCCATACCTCCCACGTCCCTGAGCGTATGGACTGAAACGCAATCTGCTTCCCATCGGGCGCAAATTGCGGGAATTCCTCGCCTCGGCTCGATGAGATAAACCGCGCGGGTGAAGACGAGCGCCGTTTCCCTACGAGTTGGTATCGCCAGATGTTCTCCCCGATGTGCA